>JBBEEL010000054.1:3419-7770 GCA_040880785.1 Akkermansiaceae bacterium
ACCCGCTCGACCGATGACGAGGGCGACGAAGCCCGCATCGAGGTCGTCCCGCTCATTGACATCATGTTCTTCCTGCTGGCCGCCTTCATGCTTGTCAGCCTGAGCATGACCCAACTCCACCGCGTCCCCATCGCCCTGCCAGAAGCCTCCACCGGCATCGCCGACTCCCAGACGCCGCCCTTCCAAATCACCATCGACGCCAACGGCGTCACCACCTGGGACCGCGAAATTGTCACACTTTCTGAAATCACCGCGCGCCTCCAGGCCGCGCCCGTCAGCGACGAAACCCGCGTCCTCATCGCTGCCGACGAGGACGCCCGCCACAAGCAAGTCCTTGGCGTCCTCAACGCCGTGCGCGAGGCCGGTGTCGAAAAAGTCAGCTTCGAGTCCAAGTCCATCGATCCCTGAACCGTGAATTCCCGCGTCCTGCCCATCCTCAACCTCCTCGGCTGCCTCGCCCTCACCGCGCTGGTCGTGCTCCAGTGGAGCCGCGAGCGCGCGCTCGATTCCCAAATCGCGATTCTCCAGACCGAACTCGCCACCGCACGGGACCAGACCGCCGCTGAAACCAAGCGCGCCGCCGCCTTCCAGCGCGACATCGACGTCCTCAAGGAGTCCATCGAAGCCACCCAGCAATCCGCCGAGGCGGCCGCCCGCGACCTCGCCGAAAACGAAACCCAAGCTGCCGAGCAGCAAACGGCGCTCCAAGCCGAGCTCGCCGCCGCCCGCGAGCAGATCGAATCCTGGCAGGCCGCCATCGCCGTCCGCGACGAAAAAATTCAAAGTCTCAATACCGAGCTCGTCGCCACCCGCAAGCGCCTCGACGAGGCCATCGTCCGGCTCAAGGCCGCCGCAAGGTGAAGGCTCCACGGACTTTAGATAGCTCGTTCCGGATCACCCGACCACGCAGGGCACCAAGGCACCGTCGCTCATGCCGTGGATTTTCTTTTTGTCCGCGGGCACGATGGTCGCCAAGGCCCCGCCGAAATTCGTTTCCCCCTGGTCGTCGGTGAAAAAGTAAGGGCAGATCCGCACCCGGCCCTGCATCATTTCCACCGAGCCGTCGTCGCGGAAAACCGGGTGCTCCACCCGGCGGCCCTCGCGAAATTGTTGGACGATCCACGGTTGCTCGGCGGACTGGTCGAGCGCGGCGTGGAGCCGCTGCGACCACTCAGGCCCCGGCATGTCATGGCCGATAAAAACGCCGCGCGAACCCCACGCGGTTTCGTGAAAACCACTGACCTTCAAGACAAGCTGGCGTTCCTTCTGGCTGAAATCGGCAACTTCTTCCCAAGAATGGGCGTTGATCCACGGCAGCGCGGCATGGGGCGGCAGCGGGGTGGGATCCAAAACCCAGCCGACGGGCACCAGCTCGCGCAAGCGCTTCAGGTGGCTCCCGCGCATGGCCTGCTCCCAAAAAATTTTCAGCGCCGGCGACCACAGCAGCGCGAGCCAGAGTTTATCCTCCAAGTGCGGCTTGAATGGCGGGGTGATCTTCACCTTCCCCGCGGCGGCCTCCTGCGCGAGCCGTCGGGAGGCAGGGATCGACTCCCAGTCGAATAGCTCGAAAAACCGGTAAAGCACCTCGCCATTCGGCTGGTATTCTTCCGCCGCCGCCACGCTCCAAGCGTCCCCGAGCTGGCCGGTCAGCCACTCCATTTCCGGGCGGTAGTCGGCGGACTCTTCGGAAACCAAAACCTTGCCGCCGCTGGGCATCAGTGATTTGAAACCCTCAAGCATCCCATCCGCACCGCCGAGGACATCGAAACCCGCCTCCGCGTAAACTTGCGACAGCCACGCGGTCACGCCGATCCCGCCCGGCACGCTGTCCAGCTCGGTCATGGCGAAGCCGGTCTCTGTCAGAATCAAGTCCGGCCGGATCACCCGGGGGAATTGCTCCGCGGCGGCGGGTTCGCGCTGGAGCTTGGCGAGCCAGTCGGGTTTTCCCACATCGAGCAATTCCGCCAGCCATTGCGGCAGTTTCCCCCCGGCGCTGCGGCGGTAGAGGCTGTCGCACGCTTGCTGGAAGCGTGCCAGCGGGTGGCCCAGTGACATCAGCTGGCGGGCTTCCAGATGGCTGATTTTCAAGGGCTCCGGCGACCAGCGCCATGCCCCGCCTCCAAACAAGCCACCTTCCGGAAGTCCCTCGCGCAATTCAGAAAGTGTCAGTGCCATGCAGCGCCTAAGCTCCACTCCAAGGCCCTTTTTGCCAAGAAATTCTTCGTGCTTGCACAAAGGCCATTGCTCGCTCTGGTTTCCTTGAACGTGATGCATGAAGCGATGCCTGAAGTCCTCACTTACATCTGCCCTTCTTGCGCAACCGAGGTTCGGGTAGGCGAGCTGTGTCCGGGATGCCCGAAAAAAAAGAACAAAGCCAAGGCCACCAAGGCCAAGCCAAAACCATGGGTCCAGCCGAAGTCCACCGACGGGCTCGATCTGCCAAGCGAGGACTTTGATTACGGTGACTTCATCTCCCGCGAGTTTGGCAAATCCCCCCACCAAAAAACCGGTCAAAAATGGTATTGGTGGGTGCTGGCGCTCGCGATTCTCATCGCCATGTTCATCGGGCTGATCCTGATCTAAGCGTCAGAACGGGGGCTCGTCGTCAAAGTCCTCATCGCTATCGCGGAGCTCGTTGATCGAGGGTTCCGCGCGGGTGGCCGCCGGAGTCTGACTGCGCGGTGCGGCTTGCGCGCCGCGGGATGACTCCCCTGATCCACCACTGCCTGTCTGAATTTTCCAACAGGACAGGTTGACGAAATACTTGCCGTTATACTCGTTGCCGCGAATGTCGAAAGTGACCTGCACATCCTGCCCGGCCTCAAAGTCATCCAACAGCGCGCATTTGTCCTTCACAATCTCGAACTTCAGATCCTGAGGATACTTATCCGCGGTGGTGACCAC
This sequence comes from Akkermansiaceae bacterium, assembly GCA_040880785.1. Lineage (GTDB taxonomy): Bacteria > Verrucomicrobiota > Verrucomicrobiia > Verrucomicrobiales > Akkermansiaceae > Luteolibacter. The sequence goes on from JBBEEL010000054.1 coordinate 6,324, forward strand.
GAACTCCCGCTTGGTGAAACCACTGGGGAAGGATTGGGTGTCGCTGATCAGTTTGATTTTACCGGCTGCTTCATACATGCCGACGAATCTTTCAGTCTTGGCGGGGATGTCAAATGCTCGTGCAAAAAATTGTCGGGTGTCGCGGCATCACGCCGGGAACTCAGAGCCACCATCAGCCCCACCGTAAGTAAGACCAGCAGCAATGCGCCGGCAGCAATCCCACCGATCACCAGCCCACAGAAGTAGGCAAGAGCACCAGAAATCAGGCTGATCCAGACGAAGCAGGAGGCCGGGACAAGAATTGTGGAACAAGTAGCTGAAATGAGTGGAAGCGGTGGACTTTGTTCATCCGGCAGGTGCCCAGCTGCGAATTGACGCTGGGAAATCGGGAGCAGCTTCACTTTAGCTTAGTCTGTCAGCGAGGATGCCAACAGGGCGGCTTCGGCGAGTATCTTGCGCCGGTTTTTCCAGACTTTCCTGCCTGTGTATTTCTTCGGTAGCAGCTCCGACGGCAGCAATGGATCGATCCGCAAGACGCCACGGGAGGCGGCGTTTTCCGAGGCCGTCCACTCTGCCAGCGATCCCCGGGACTTGTTGCGAGCGACCTGTGGGAAGCGATCCAGGGTTTCCTGGAGTTTCTGATATGCGACATGGATCGTCTCGAAATCCCACGCGCTTTCGGCCATTTTTGCATCGGCTTTCGGGCCTTTGGAATCGGCCAGAAGCAGCAGCAGGTGGGTGCAATCCGGGTCATCACTCGCGATAAGCTTCTCGATTGCGGGCGGGGTGACGGGCGAGATCCAAACGCTGCCTTGCAGGCATCCGCAACCGGCCTTGGCGAGCGCGCGGTTGAGTTGCCGGCGCTTTGTGCTTTCGAGTTCCGGTATGTCGAAGAGGAACAATCGCCATTTGCGATCCCAAGGCATCGCCCAAGCGGTTTCGGGATCGCGCCCGCCCAGAACGACTGCCCGACCCGCCTCGGTAAGACGGTGAAGTCGATTCCCCGATGCCGGATCCTGTGTCGCTTCAAGAAAACCTTGTGCCTCAAGCTGGTGAATCTGGTTGAGCAGTCCGTTGCGATAAGCCCAGCCCTCGAAAGATTGCTCAAGATTGAAGTAGGTGGGCCGCAGTGGTTTTTCCGCCAGCCAGAGCAAGCGGTAAAGCAACAATTCGGTTTTCGCCTTCATTTGCAGCGAGTCTTCACAATTTTTGGCCTGGCCGCGACAATAATTGTAGGACGAAAATTAATCAACGAGCTGATCTGGCAGATTCCGTTGGTTGCTGGACGGGAGGCCCACGCGGAGGCGCCTCACAACTATTGTCCTGGCCGGGACAATAATTGTGGAGCGGAAAATCGGTCAATGAGGTGGTATGGCAGATTCCGCTGGCAGGCGGACGGGAGCCCCATGCATAGCTGCCTCACAACTATTGTCCTGGCCGGGACAAT
>JBBEEL010000054.1:7870-32402 GCA_040880785.1 Akkermansiaceae bacterium
CGGACGGGAGCCCCATGCATAGCTGCCTCACAACTATTGTCCTGGCCGGGACAATAGTTGTGGAGCGGAAAATCGTCAATGAGCTGGCATGGCACATTCCGCTGGCAGGCGGACGGGAGGCCCACGCGGAGGCGCCTCACAACTATTGTCCTGGCCGGGACAATAATTGTGGAGCGGAAAATCGGTCAATGAGGTGGTATGGCAGATTCCGCTGGCAGGCGGACGGGAGCCCCATGCATAGCTGCCTCACAACTATTGTCCTGGCCGGGACAATGATTGTGGAGCGGAAAATCGGTCAATGAGGTGGTATGGCAGATTCCGCTGGCAGGCGGACGGGCGTATTGCCGAGGAAATGTATCGACTATGCCACCCCAAACGACATCTTCACCGCGCCACCCCCGATTGCGCTGGCCGCTTGAATCCGCCGGCTGAATTTGAGATGTCGGTTGCCGTGCGATCACGATTTGTGGCTGGCGCGCAGGATACAATGCTTCGCTCGTTTGGCCCTTTCATGCTGCTTGGAAGCAAATTCCTCCACTGCGAAACCGGCTTTGATTAGACGAGTCTTGAATTTTGGGTCCGGCTCGGACAACCAGTAGGCCACGCAACCCTGCGGCGTGATCACCCGGCGCAGCTTTTCGAGAAATCCTGGTGAATACAGGCGGGCATTTCCCGACGTGATCAGATCGTCCGAGGTATTGTCGATGTCGAGAAGCAAGGTGTCGTAGGATCCGGGCTTCTTGTTCGCAATGATGTCGAAAAGATCTCCTTGGATAATCACGGTGCGCGGATCCTCCAGCAAGGGGCCGTTAAATTCCACCAGATGAGTCCGGTTCCATTCGATCAATGGCGGCATCAGCTCCGCGACATCCACCGTTGCCGGGCTGCCCACCAGCTCGAGCGTCCTTTTCAAGGTAAACCCCAAGCCCAATCCACCGATCAGGACTTTCGGATGCGCCGGCCTCGACGGCTTTTCTTCAAGCAGGGACTGGCACCCGATGTCGGCGAGTTGCTGCTCGGAAAAGGTCAGCTTCGTGCTCATCAGTTCGCAGCCGTCGTATTTGAGGTAGATTTCCCCGGCGTGCTTATGAAGCGAATAATGAGTGCCATCAGGCATCGTGGCTTCCGCGATTTTCAGGTAGGGCTGCATCGAGGAGAAGCCTTGCCACCCGGCACGGATGGACAAGAATTTAATCCCACCGGGGGACTAGCTTTCCGCGGACCGACTGCACGCTGCCGATTGCGGATTGATTTTGTGTCAAAAAAATCTGGGCATTTTGCAGCGGGTGCCGGGATCGGGGCGGGCGGGATGCACGGCGACCGGCGCGAACATGTCCGGTGGCACCTTGGGTTTGCGTGAGATAGGGGATGAGGGCTCAGGTATGGGCATTGCTACTTGGTTGGGTGCGGGCTCCTTCCTTCGCGGGAGATGCTCCCGCGTCAATTCGAACTAAAGAAATGCTTATGAAAACAATTACGAAACAACTGTATCGATGTGGGGCCACGTTCGCCACCGCAGCACTGCTGCCGAGCGTCGCACTCGCTCAGGATCAGGCTGGAGCTGCGGCGCAGCCGGGACAGGCGCAGGCCGCGGCGCAGGCGGGCGTCTCCCTAACCCAATGGAACCCCGACGCGCGCGAGGCGGCTGAGAACATGATCGAGAAATACGGCCGGCCGCAGGAGGTGACCGAGCAGCGGTTGATCTGGCATAACCAAGGAGAGTGGAAGCGGACGGAGGTGGTGAATGAGGCGATTCCACACAACTTCCCGAAGCCGCACAAAGACATGCTCTATCAGACAATTAGCTACGCTGTCCCGGAGGATAAGGTGGGCGAGGTGGCAGCGCTGAGCGGTAGCATCATTGTTGACCGGGTGAAAGGCGAGGTCACTGCCCGCTGCGATGCCGAAAAGGCGAATTTTCTATCACTCAACCTGGTTCATGACATCGTGCAAGGTAACAAGAGCCCGGAAGAAGCGCGCCGGATTTACGCCGAGGCGATGAAGCAGGACAAGCATCAGGAATACCTGGAAGGCTTCATTTTCGAGGTTCCGAAGAAGGACACCGGCAATCCAGGCGAGGCATTCGAGCTTTAAGTGCGATACCAAACCAACAGCACGTGGCAGACGGCGGCGATCAGCTCCGCCTGCCGCGCGTCCGGGGCATCCGCGGCCAGCCACGAGCAGATCGCCAGCCCTGCCGCCGGGTCGCAGCAGTTTACGAAGAACGCCGGCTTGTCGTGGAGATGAGCGCATCTTTTCCGCCACTTAGCATAAGAGTCAATATTGCGCCACTTCCTCAACCTGCGTTAAATTTCCTCCGCCTTCATTTCGCTGACGGGCGAGAAAACAGAGACCATGGCGTTGTTCACCCACACGTCGATGGGTCCGAAATGATTTTCCACCTCGCGGGCGGCCGCTTCGACGGCATCGGCATCTGCGACGTCGGCCATGAGCACGAGGGCTTGGCCGCCGAGTTCCTCCACTTCCCGCCGCGTTGCCTCCAAGCGCTCCTGGCCGCGGGCGATGAGACCGATCCGCGCCCCTTCGCGGGCGAAGGCGTGGGCGGTGGCACGACCGACTCCGGCCGAGGCTCCGGTGATGACGATGACGCGGCTCATGATTTTTTTGAAGGGTTGCATAAGGTGGCAAGACTCGCAGAACGAGTACCAGCCAGTCGCAGCGCGCGCTTCCTCGCGCGGAAGAACGGAACCGGGCGGGGGTGGCGCAAAACTCAGGTCCCTATTGAAAATGCAAAATGAGGGGGAACCGCTGCGAAACGCCCGGCGTGTCGGTTCTTATGAGACGCGCGGATAGAGGTGGGAGCGGCGCATTGCTTCCACATAACACCTTCCCTGCGTTCTCACCCCAACCATCCACAGCAGCCCGTTTCTCACTTGTTGACGACGGATGCGAGCTCGTCCCGGCTTTTTCATTCGCTTTCCATTCACTCACCACGCGCCGGACCGCCCGGAGGATCGGTCCCTGCCGGGTGCGTCCCGCGCCGCCTCTGCGCATGGGACGCATGGGACGCATGGGATCCTGCGGCCGCGGATGTTTGGCGCAGTCTCTTGAAATCTTCAGTCGGCCATTCCTGCGAAAACCAGCCCGCTGCGCGACGGGCTGTAGATTTTCATCACGCCGTCCTCGGAGACGGGATAATGAGACGTGCGGTCCACCCGGCCGTGGCCGCCGGTGGCTGACTCGTCGGTGTCCAAAACAATCTCTCGCGTGGCACGTCCCGGGACATGGACCGGATAGCCGAAGATGGAATCCCCGACGGAGAAATTGAACACAAAAATCAGATTCGCGCGCTCGGCGACAAGGATTTTTTTCTCGTGGTCGATGAAGAGGCACTGCGCCGGTGGTGTGGTGAGTATCTCCGTGCGCCGGGCGAATTCCATCAGCTGCCGGTCGAACTCCGCGAGCCACGCGTATTTCAGCTCGGGATTATCCACCAGCGACCACTGGCGGCGGCAATAATGGTAGGACCAGCCGTTGCCCTCGCGCGGGAAGTCGAGCCACTCGGGATGGCCGAACTCGTTGCCCATGAAATTAAGCCAAGCCTCCCCGCCGAGCACCAGCGTGGCCAGCCGGATGAGCTTGTGCATCGCGATCCCCCGCTCAATGAGCGGATGCGGATCCTGCTTGTTCATGTGCCAATACATCTCTTTGTCCATCAGCCAGAAAGCGAGCGTCTTGTCGCCGACGAGCGCCTGGTCGTGGCTCTCCGCGTAGGCGATGGTCGGCTCGCCGTAGCGACGGTTGGCGAGCATGCCCCACAGTTCGCCCATATCCCAGTCTTCGTCGCGGCTGTGCTTGAGCAGCTTGATCCAGTAATCCGGGATGCCCATGGCCAGGCGGTAGGAAAAGCCGAGTCCGCCGTCCTCGATGGGGCGGCAGAGGCCAGGCATACCGGACATGTCCTCGGCGATGGCGATGGCTCCGGGCTTGAACTCCTGAATGAGCTTGGAGGCGAGCTTGAGGTAGAGGATCGCGTTGTCATCGGCATCTCCGCCGAAATAATCGTCGTAATTTCCAAACGCCTTCATCCCCCGCGAGTGATAGAGCATGGAGGTGACGCCGTCGAAACGGAAGCCGTCGAAGCGGAACTCCTCAAGCCAGTAGCGGACGTTGGAGAGCAGGAACTGGCGGACTTCCGGGCGGCCGTAGTCGAAGCACTTCGAGTCCCAGCCCGGATGGTCGCCGAGTGCGCCGTCGTGGAAATACTGGTGGCCGGAGCCGTCGAAGTTGTTGAGTCCCTCGGCCATGTTTTTCACCGCGTGCGAGTGGACCACATCGAGCAGCACCGCGAGATTCAGGCCGTGGGCGGTGTCGATGAGGTATTTTAAATCCTCCGGCGTGCCGAAGCGCGAGCAGGGGGCGAAGAACGAGGAAACATGGTAGCCGAAGGATCCATAATACGGATGTTCCTGCACGGCCATGAGCTGCACCGTGTTGTAGCCCGCCTTGACGATCCGCGGCAGCACCGAGTCCGCGAACTCGCGGTAGGTGTGGACCCGCGGCTCCTCGCCGGCCATGCCGACGTGAGATTCGTAGATCAGCGGTGCCTTGATCGTGGCCGGGTCAAATTCATGTTGCCAGACATAGGGCTGCGGCGGGTTCCAGATTTGGCCGCAGTAGTCATGCGTCGTCGGATCCTGCACGGCGCGGTTGATACAGGCGGGGATGCGGTCGCGGCGGGACCCGTCGGCACCGACGATGTGGAGCTTCACTTTTTGGCCATGGACGAGGGCGTCCGCCGGCAGCTCCAGGTGCCAGACACCGCTGGCCGAGGAAGCCAGCGGATGGGCCTCGCGGTCCCAGTGGTTGAAATCCCCGATGAGGGAAACGGCGCGGGCCGCCGGCGCCCACTCGCGGATCGTCCAAGTCCGGGCCGCCGGGTGGTAATGGATGCCGACGAATTTGTGGCCGTTGGCGTGGGAGGCGAGCGAAGTCGCACTTTTCTCGATCTCAGCGAGCGCGTTCGAGAATTGTTTCATCCGGCGCTCGATGACGCCTTGGTGGGGTTCGAGCCACGGATCATCGCGAACCAACTTGGGGGAATCTGTCATTGCGCGGAAGATGCCGTTTTTTCTGACAATCGGGAAGTTAATTTCGCGCCCCTCCGCAGATTCGAATTGTCGGTGCGGGCTTCTCGCCCCTGACGCCCACGCTCCTCTCTGTGGCCCGGGCATTCTGCCCGGAGCCTTCCATCCGAATCCATTCCGGCTTTATCCGTCGGATCTTCGTTTAGCAGCGGCTCGCTCTCCACCTTGCCGCAGCCAAGCGGGCGAGACGCCCACGCTCCTCTCATGACAGCCTTACCCGCGGCGCCGCCAAACGGTGACCAGCGAGGTGGTCCATTGGAACTTGCGGGCGGTCTCGCGAATTAAAAAGGGCTCCTCGGCCCGGCGCACCAACTCGAAATCGGCTATTAGATAGTCGTGGAGCCAGTCGGAGGTGGATTTGTCAGGCCAGTTTTCCGGCGGAGTGAATTCCTCCAGCCAGGTGCATGGCGTTGCCAGCACAAGCTCGCCGCCCGGCTTCACCAAGTCTGGCAGCCGGTCGAGCAACAGCCTCGGCCGGGGCAGGCGGCAAAGCAGATTCGCCGCATGCACGCGCTCGAAAGCACCGAGATCGGTGGGTAGGTCCATGGCGTCGCCTTGGAAAAACCGGACCTTGGTCCCCTCCAGTGCGGTGGGAAGTTTCGCTTCAAGTGGCGTGGAAAGCGCTGCTTCCTCGCGCCGGTTGTAGGTGATGGTTCCGCCTTGCCGCAGAGTTTCCGCCGCTTGGATGAAGGCATGGGAAAAATCCATGGCGACGACCTCGTCGCAGGTTAACGCCATTTCAAAAGTCGCGCGCCCGACCGCGCACCCGAGGTCCAGCCCGCGGGCGACCCTCCCGGGTGAAAAATGGGCGGCGGTCCGGGCGGGAAAATCCAATGCTTCATGCATGCCCGCAGGCCAGCCTCGGTCCAGCGGTAAAATTTCCTCTGCCGCGCCGTAGTGGAACAAGAGGTATTCCGCGAGTATTTTGTTAGCTTCGTAGGGGTTGCTCATCGGCTTACTGCTGTTTGTTGAGCCTATCCTTGGCGAGGGCTTCTGCTTCAGCCGCGCGGGCATATCCGGCCTGCGCCTCGCGCAGCGAGATACCACCGCTGCGGTCGGTGTCGTAAAACGCAAGGATCCGCGCGGCGGGCCGCCCGGTCAGCTCTTCCGCCTGCTTGAGTTCGGATAGTTGGAGCTCACCGTCGCCGTTATCGTCGTAGCGATCGAATTTTTCCAACAGCCCGATCATCTGCCGTTCCACCGGGGTTTGCGGCACGACGGGCCCCGGCCCGCGGGCGCAGGAGACCAGGGCGAGAGTGAGAGAAAGCCCCAGCCAGCCCGAGCAAAGCCGAACATCAAAAGCTGCTGGGAAAGTCTGTGAACCGGGCAGGACGCCACTGTGGCGCGGGCATTCTGCCCGCAGCCTGTCTTCATCAAGGATCATGGTATGTCCGCCGAGGTGGGGATGGTTGAGACTGGGTCGCTTCATGGATATTTGAAGTTGGCGGCGCAGTGGCACCCGGGCAAGCTCCGATCCAACCGATGCACATTCGTATCCTCGTTGCCGGAAAACCTGCGCTCGCCTACGCCAAGGTGGGGGTAGAAGAGTATCTGAAACGCCTGTCGCGCGCCGGCGGCCACGAGCTGGTGGTGGTGAAGGCCGGCAGCCGCGACGAGGTCTCCGCGCGCTTGCTCGAGCGGTCGGACGGGTGCTTCCGGGTGGCGCTCGACGAGCGCGGCGAGTGCCTGAGCACCCGGAAATTCGCCGAGCGGCTCGAAGCGCTCGAAAGGCGCGGAGATGTCAAGACCGTGGCGTTCCTCATCGGTGCGGCGGACGGGCATAACGAAGCGCTGCGCGGGAAATGCGACCTCGTCCTCACGCTTTCCGCGTTCACCCTGCAGCACGAGCTGGCCTTGCTGGTGCTGCTAGAGCAGCTCTATCGAGTCGCGTCGCTGAAGGGCGGCTCCCCCTACCACCGCGATTAACGGCGGTATTGGTTTTGCGGCATCATGCCCATTTGGCCCTGGCCTTGCCCGGCGATGGGGCTATTCCACGGGATTTTGCTCGTTCCACTGGACGGCGGGCCGACGGGAGCCCTTTCCGCCGTATCGGCGCACGAGACGAAACCGAAGCCGGTGGAACCGGCGAGGAGGAGCAGGCAAAAGAGGCGCTTCATAGGAGTGAACGTAAAACAAGCTCCGCGGCATGCAAGGCTCCGGAGCTTGGGGAAGAAAATCGCCGGATTCAATTACTGACCGGCTTGGCCAGAATCACGCGGTCTCCGGGTTGGATGCGCACGCCAGGGGCGAGGCTGTCCATGTCGATCTCGGCGATTGTCTGGGTCGCTTCGATGGCGGACGGGCGCACGCTGCCGATTCTCCGGCCGTCACGTTGCACGAGAAGCGAGCTCTGCGGATTGAAACCGGAATTCGATCCGGCACCGATCACCACAAAACCCCAGTTCTGGTCGGCGGCGGTGATGACAGATTCCATGGCGTTCTGGCTGAAGAGGGCACTGCGCTCGGTTATGCGCCGGGTCAGGCCGTCAATTTCGGAGCGACTGCCGGCAAGACTGGTTTCAGCCCCCTTGACGAGTTCCGTGAGTTCCTCAAGTTTTCTTTCCTTGGCGAGCTTGTCTGCCTGAATCTTCTCGATGGTCTCCGGCAGGCTATCAAGGGTCACGCCACCTCCGAGATCGGCGAGGATCAAGTTGACCTCATCAAGAGCCACCTTGAGCTGCGCGAACTCCTCATTCTGAACGCTCAACTCGGCGTCCAAACGTCTCAGATCATTGGTGGAGGCAACTCCGGATGACACGACAGAGGAGACGCTCTGATCTAACAGATCGCGCTTTTCCTTGGAATCCGCCAGCAGCTTTCTTTCTTCCCTAATCCCTTGGTCGACCACATCAGCCGATGCATTCCGCTGCAAGGTGGCTTGATTCAGCAGGACTCGCTCGGCCTCGAGTGTCTCGAATTTCTTCAAATGGCTAAATGACAAATAGGCGGCTCCGCAGCCAGCGAGGATGGCGACACCGTAGAAAAGTGGTTTCATGAACTTCTAAATTCTAAAAGAGGGTTTGCAAAAAGATGATTAGTTACTGGCGGTTGCCCGGGCCGGCTTGAGTCCCGGAACGACCAAGTCCCCCACCATGAGGGTGACGTCGTCCTCCAGCGAGTCGGGAATGATGCTGGCGGAGGCCGAGTTGCTCTCGACGGCGGTGACCGAGAGCATGGCGATCGTTTGACCGTTGCGGATGACATTCAGGACGGAATTGGCGACCACGCCGACATTGTTGCCGCCAGCGAGCGTCACGAAGCCCCAACTTGGGTAGATCGAACGGATGCGAGTTTTCATGTTAGACATGGATTGTCCGCTGACGAAGCTTTCAAGTTGGCTGCGTGCCGTCGTGACTTGGCTTTCCGAGGAGGCGCGTTGGGCGATCAGGTTGGCGAGCTGTGCCTCTGAAGTGGAAATCGACTGGCTCAGTTCCTCAAGCTCCGCATTGGTGGTGCGGAGGATGGCGGCGAGCCCCTTCAAATCCCCGGTCTTCTCGGTCTTCTGGCGGATTTCGTCGAGCTGCTGCTTGTTGGCGGCGATTTTAGCGGTTTTCTCACCCACTTGGGGCTTGGCTTCCTCATTGGCTCCCTTGCTTTTCGCCTCTTGGGCGAGGAGCTCATCGGCCTCGGCATCCACCCCGGCGCGCTCGGTGGGCAGGGCGGCGAGGACTTTCTCCGCTTCCGCGAGCCTGATCTCGCTTTGCGACAGCTTGTCGCGCGCCACGATGGTGGTGGCGACCACCTTGGTGTAGCTGGATTTATTTTTATAAGCCACAAAGGCCGCGAGAGCGAGTGTGATGGCGGTGAGAATTCCAAAGACGTTGGCCATAGGGTTTTGATTTTGAGCTTTGAGGCAGCGTGCGTGAGGCAGACAGTAAGAAATCCGCAACGACCACCGCAATCCCAAATTTCACTGACTTTGAAAGTTCTCGCCAAGCGGCTTTACAAAGCACCCACAAGAGTGGCATCGCTGGCGGCGAACCATGAAGTCGATCCTCCGCGTTTTTTCTTACCTGCGCCACTACCCGGGCCTGGCAACGGCACAGCTTCTGTGTGCGGTGGGCATGACGGCGGCGGTATTTGTTTTCCCGAATACAGCGGGTTACGTGGTTGACGAGATCATCCCGACGGCGTCCCGCCACGATGAATTCTTGTTTTGGATCTTGATCGCGCTGCTTGGGTTCGTCGCCAACAGCGGGCTGAACTCGCTGAGAATTTTTATCAATAATATTTTCGAGCAGAAGGTGATCTTCGACATCCGCTCGGATTTATATGAAAAAATCCAGCGTTTGCCGCTGCGCTGGTTCGACAGCCGGCGCACCGGCGACATCATGACGCGGGTGGTCGAGGACGTGACCAACATGGAGCGGGTGCTCATCGATGGCATCGAGCAGGGCGTCGTGGCGGTGCTGCAGGTTCTGGGCGTGGGCCTGTTCCTGTTCTATCTCAGTCCAACGGTGGCGGCCTGGGCCACCCTTCCAGTGCCACTGCTGGCGGCGGGCGCTTGGTTTTACTCGACCCGCGGCCGCGACCGCTATCGCAACCAGCGCGAGGCCTCGTCGGACCTCAACGCGATCCTGCACGACAACATTTCCGGCATCCGGCAGATCAAATCCTACGCGGCGGAACCCGATGAACACGCGCGCTTCAACCGCTCATCCAACCAGCTGCGGCGCGCGAACCTGAGGATGATGCGGTGGTGGGCGATCTACTCGCCGGGCATGTCGTTGGTGCGCATGAGTGGATACGTCCTTGTGCTCGCCTTCGGCGGTGCCGCCGTGATGGGTGGCGAGATGACGCAGGGGAATTTCCTCAGGTTCCTGCTCTTCCTGTCGCTTTTTTACGAGCCCATCGACCGGCTCAACTCGCTTAACCAGATGCTTTTGTCGGGACGCTCGGCGGCGGACAGGGTGTTTGAAATTCTCGACTCCGGGGAAGAGGAGAACGCCACCGAAGGAGCACGCCTGCCAGAAAAAATCGCCGGGCACGTCGGTTTCCACGACGTCTCGTTTTCTTATCAGGAGCAACCGACGCTCCACCGCGTCAGCCTCGAGGCGCTGCCCGGGCAGACGGTGGCGCTCGTGGGCTCGACGGGCGCGGGAAAAACCACCGTGCTCTCCCTGCTGGCGCGGTTTTACGAGGCCACCAGCGGGACGATCCGCATCGACGGCACCGACATCGGCACGGTCGCAAAGTCCTCCCTGCGCGAGCAGCTCGCCTACGTGACGCAGGAACCCTTTCTCTTCAACGGCACCGTCCGCGAAAACATGCTGCTGGCCCGCCGCTCCGCCACCGACGCCGAGCTGTGGAGCGCGCTCGAAGCCGCCCACGCGGAGACCTTCGTCCGCGAACTCCCAAAACAACTCGATACCAACGTCGGAGAACGGGGGGTGAAGCTCTCCGGTGGTGAAAAACAACGGCTTTCCATCGCCCGGGCGCTGCTGAAAGACGCCCCCATCCTGCTACTCGACGAGGCCACCGCGTCGGTCGATTCCGAGACCGAGCGGCTGATCCAGGACGCACTTGACCGCTTGATGGAGAACCGCACCGCCTTCGTCATCGCCCACCGGTTATCCACCATCCAGAACGCCGCGCGCATTTACGTCTTGGAAAAAGGTGAAGTGATCGAGCAGGGCACCCACGCCGACCTGCTGGCCCGCGGCGGGAAATACGCCGAGCTGTGCCAAAAATCATTCCTCGCCCCGGAACCTCTACACGCCGGCCGCTAGGAGTGGCTTGCCCTCTCTACGCGACCGGCGGCGATCTCGGGAAGACGCGTGGAGACGGCTCAAAGCGCGGCGAGTTCCGCCTTCAGTTCGGGCTCGGCGCGCCGTTGTGGATTTCCATGTAGAGGTCCTCGAGCGAGCGGCGGACGGGCGAGAAGGCGCGGACGCGGACACCGGAGCGGACCAGCATTTCCACCAGTAGGGCGGGATCCGCGGCAGGCGGCAGGCTGATGCGCCCGGCGGCAAGCACCGCGCCGCCCACGCTGTGGACAAGGCCGCAAGCGGTGCCCCAGGGCTCCAAATCCACCTCGAAAACCGGCGTATCATCCTGCAAACCGCTGACGGTGCCCTCGAAAACGTGCCGGCCCTCGCGAAGGATGGCGACGCGGTCGCACATGAGCTCGACCTCGACTAAGAGGTGTGAGTTGAAGAGCACGGTCATGCCACGCTCGTCGCGGAGATTGAGGATGAAATCGCGGAACCACTTGATGCCCTCCGGGTCGAGGCCGTCGGTGGGCTCATCGAGCAGCAGGACTTCCGGCTCGGGGAGCAGCGCTTGCGCGAGCGCGAGCCGCTGGCGCATGCCGTGGCTGTAAGTGCGGACCTTGGAGCCGATCCGCTTGCTGAGCCCCACCCGCTCGACGACCGCGCGCGCCGCAGCGGCGTCGAATCCGCCGGAGTAGCTCATCAGGATTTTTAGGTTATCCCAACCACTGAGGTAGTCGTAGAAGGCGGGAGCCTCGAAGATAGCTCCGACCTTGCGCAGCGCGGCCGAACGGTCCTTGAGCACCGAAATCCCGTCGATGGTGACGTCCCCGCGGTCCGGCATGACCATCCCGAGGATGATGCCCAGCGAGGTGCTCTTGCCCGCGCCGTTGTGACCTAACAGACCAAAGATTTCTCCCCTCCGGACGTGAAAGGAAACGTCCGTTAGTGCGGGCTTGCCGCTGAATTTCTTGTAAAGGCCGGTGGCGCTGAGCATGGCGGTTAAGGCGGCTGACTGCCGGTTTCGAAACGGGTTTTATTGGACGAGCTTAAATCGGCATGAAGGAAATTTGTGCCGGAGGGATGCCAGGCCTCCTTGTCGCTGATCAGCGGGATCCGGTCTTCGCGGATACCGAAGAAATAAAGCTTCGAGACATGCCTGCCGCTCTGATAGGAATTCCATGAATAGCTGGCTCCGGTTTTCTCAAACTCGTTCTTGTCCGCGGGACATTGAAAAGCGGCGGGAGACCCGAGGTAGGGCAGGAGCACGGTATCCAGCACCGGAAGGTCATCGCGGACGGAGGCGCGCCCGGATTGCATCACCGGCATGATGTTGTTGTGCTCCTGCAGGTAACCTTGCAGCGCAATGCCGAGCGAGCGGAGATTTCCCAGACAGGCGGCTTCGCGCGACCTCTCCACAAACGAGCGCGTCACCGGGTAGGCGATGCCGGCGAGCGTGCCTAAAATGGCCAGCACGACAAGCATTTCAGTCAGGGTGAAGGCGCGTCGTTTGCTCATAGCTGGGGGCCGAACTCGTTGCCGCGGAGGCCTTGCATCGTCTCGTTCATCGCTTCCATCAGCGGCGCGAGGTCGAGCTTGGTATCGGCGGAGGATTTCTCAAAATAGGCGCGCATCCCTTCCTGGGTGATTTTGTCGAGCAGGTCGGCCCCCATCTCGTCGGCGCGCGCCATTTCCGCCTCAGTGCGGCCCTCGCGGACCTCCTTGAGCCCTTGCTCGACGAATTTTTTCCGCTGCTCAGGTTGCATGGCGTCGAGTGCCGCCATGAAACGGCCCATGGATTCCATGATCGTGAGATCGATGAAAAGCGTTTTTTCGGACGGGCTGAGCTTGCGGAAAAACTGCTCGCCAGCGCGCGTTTCACGGTTTTTCTCGCGTTCTTGAAAATCGAGCCGGTTGACGAGTCCGGCGATGGCGCGGAGCTCCTGCTCGCGACGCTTGGCCTCAGCGGCGGCGGGCGGGCGGCTCTCACCCGACCAATCCGCGAAATTGGCGGCGGCGACCTCGCGGTCGATCCGCTCAGCGGTAATTTTCCGGGATCCGGCGGCGCTGCGCACCCCCCAGACACAGCCCCAGACGATCACGAGGATCACTGCGACTTTGATAAAAACATCCCTGCGTGGCATAACTAACCGACCATAGGCGATGAACCCCACCACGCAAGCCAGCAAAACGCGGAAGGGAGCCGAGGTGCGGGTGCCGCAAGAAATCGACCTTGGCGGAATGCGGCGTCCCTGCTTTAATGCGAAAATGAAAACCAACTCACGCGTGGCATTGATGATGGCGATTTTAGCAAGCCCGCTGGCGAAGGCGGGGAAGATGGCCGAGCTGACCGAACGCGCCGGCCAAGGGGAGGTGGCCGCCATGGCCGAACTCGCCAGCCGGCATGAAAAGGGCGACGGCACCGCCCGCGACATGGCGGCGGCCCTGATATGGTATCAACAAGCCGCACAACGAGGAGATGCGGCGGCCCAGATGAAACTCGGCGGCCTTTATCTCGGCGGCAAGGGAATCAAAAAAGACAGTGGCGAGGCCGCCAAGTGGTTCATACTTTGCGCCGAACAAGGAAACGCTGCCGCGCAATGCCAAGTCGGCAGAATGTACCTGGCCGGAGCCGGGATGCCACAGAATGAAGTGGCAGCTTACCAATGGGCGGCTTTGGCGGCCCTGCAGGGGCACTCGCCTGCAAGAAGGCTAATCGCCTTCTTGGAACAACGGATGTCTTTGGCCCAACTCGAGGAAGGCCGCCAGCGTGCGGCTGATTTCCTCGCGCTAAAAACCATGAATCTGCCGCTTGAACTACCCGCGGAAATGGCTTCGCCGCCCGAGCCGGATATCCTCGAAAGCACGGAGTGACGCGATCAACCAAGTTGACACTCCCATGCCGCTTCCTTAAAAATTTCCCGCATTGTTTACCCCCTCAACTGATGTCCCCCCCCCTCCGTATCCTCATTACCACGCCCACGTTTATTTCACTCGGCCTGTGGGCTATGAGCCACCTCGCCAACGCGCAAAATATTAGCACCAACATCGCGGGGGCCGTTCCACTGGGCTTGTTTGGCCCCTCGCCGGCTGGCCCCGAACTGACTGTCGGTCAGCGGCTGGGCTTGGATGAGGGAATCAAGGGCGGCTTTCTCTACAACCTCAGCCTCCGCGCAACCTATGACTCGAATTTTTTCCTCACCGAAAATAATACCGAGAGCGAGCTCATCACTGACCTCATTCCACAGATCCGCTACCTAACCGACCCCTTGGGCGGTGCGCCTGCTTTGTTTTCTGCAGGCTACCAGCCAGTCATGCGGGCCTATCTCGATAATTCAGATTTGAACAGGGTGGACCATACCGTGGATGCCGCGATCCGGGTCGAAGGCACGCAGACTGTGGTATCAGGATATATTAACTATCTGGAAGCCTCCGGAACGGACCGGCTGGCCGGCCAGTTTGTGAGAAGCTCCCTATTAAACTACGGGGTTTCCGCCGCTTATCAAATCGCCCCGAGGACCCAGCTGTCGGCCAGCGCCACGGTGGCCCATTCCGACTTTGAGGAGGCATCGGTGGTGGGGGCCGATATTTACTCCTTTCGCCTCGGCGCGAACTGGAGGGCGACCGAGCGCCTGAGCTTCGGCCCCTCAATCCGCTACATGTTATCGGAATCCGCCAACATCGAGACCCGGGACAGCTGGGCGGTATTCACTCAGGCGCAATACCAAGTCAGGGAGCGGGTCTTCCTGCGCGCCTCGCTAGGACTCGAATATGCGGAAACTGACGGCGATGATTCGTTTGGACTGACCGGCAATCTGGAGGCGGACTATGCCTTCAGGGAACTCTGGGTGTGGTCCAGCTCAATCCGCTACGCCACCATTCCGGCTCCCACCGAAGAAGGATATGTAATCAACAACCTCGGAATATCCACCGCGTTGAACCGCCAGCTCAACGGCGCGACGGCGGGCCTTGGGGTGGATCTCAATTTCTCTAGTTATGAACGGGTTGGGTTAACAGACACCACTGTTTCCGACGATACCAATTTCGGCGTTTTCATCTCCTACCGCAGAAAGCTGTTTTCAGACCGCTTGGATTTTGATTCCCGGGCTCGCTATGTGATAAACGACGGCAATGCAGACTGGTCGCAGCTCCAGCTCTCGGTCCAGCTCAACATGCAGTTTTAGCTCATCCGCATGGTGATGGACCCGCTACCCGGAGCCGCAGGCAGGCAGGGCGGGGACGCCTGAGGTAGCACACGGCGCTACCGTATCACCCTTGTGGGGGCTTCTGCTGTCCCTCAGCCATCTACTCGCAACGCCTGCTTCGGACTCCCTCCAAGATGCGTAGCAGATCTAGGCATAAAACATCGAATGCGATGCCGTGTCAGCAATTGTGTATCTCACCCGTTTCGCATTATGTTCCACCAACGTTTGAGCCCCCCGAAGTTGATGGATTCATCTCTTAGTTCCCTGGAGCCCTGTTCCCCCTTTTCCCGGCCATCACGTCCGGGCTCGGCCCCCGTCTTTTCCTCGGACTGTCGTCCACGGAAGACGCGGACAGCTGCTCCGTTGGATCAAATATGACTGCCACAACCAACTGACTGTAGAAAGTTTAAATACCCATTTAACCTATCAATCAGGGCACCCAGAACCATCGTTCGTTTCAAAATTTAAAGCTTTCAAAGCACGTCTGAATTCCCCTCACCCACTCTTGATTCTCGTTCGATATCTTCAGTCCCTAATGTTTCGAGGACCCTCTGGTCTGTTAAGAAACTTACTAAGGATGAGGAAGTAGATCCACGGAAGAAAGAGTTCTCACATCTTCATCCAAACTTCCCGAATTGGTTTTAGCGCTAAATAGCGCTAATCGACCAAGGGCGGCAGCGTTTTTGGCAATATCTCATTCAAATCCGCGAAGATCGTCCCCCAGTTGTGATCCAGGACCCTCCTTTCAATCACCCACCCTCTCCTCTCATGATTAGTGCATCTAGACGAACTCAGGCCACCGAGGACCACGCTTGGAAGCGTCCCTTGGATCTCTGCTGCGTCCTCATCAGCCTCCCGTTGGTGCTGCCGGTCATGATCCTGCTAGTTACCTGGATTCGACTGGTTTCCCCGGGGCCGGCACTCTTCCGGCAAGAGCGCATCGGGCGCGATGGCGAGCGGTTCACCCTCTATAAGTTCCGGACAATGAAGATAGACGCGGACAAGGAGCGGCACGAGGCTCATTTCAGAAATCTGGTAGAGGCCGACCGCCCAATGACCAAATTGGATTTGCTCTGCGACTCCAGGCTCATTCCGGGGGGCTACCTGTTGCGGGCGGCGGGCATGGACGAACTGCCCCAGTTGTTGAATGTCATCAAGGGGGAAATGAGCCTCGTTGGCCCGCGACCCTGCCTGCCGCAGGAATACCGGTTTTTCACCTCGAAACAACGGGAGCGGTTCAAACTTCTTCCCGGCCTTACAGGAACCTGGCAGGTGAGTGGCAGAAACCAGTCCACTTTCACCGAGATGAACCTGATGGACATTCACTACTTACGACAGGCGTCGATTTCATTGGACTTGAAAATCATGCTGCGGACTCCATCGGTCCTGGTCTTTCGACTGCGTGAGAGCACCCGCCACCAGCGGACCATCCCTGCCTTCGGTTGACCGCAATGTCTCCGCTCCAAGACCTACCAAGAATGAACAGAGGGAAATGATCCACCACGCCATGAGTAGCACTCACACAGAAGATTCCGCACTTCGCATTTCCCCCGAAGTTACCCTTGGAAGAGGCGTCCGTTTACATGGATTTGCCAATTTCTATGGTTGCGAAATAGGCGAAGATACCAGAATTGGCTGCTTCGTGGAGATTCAACAAAATTCAAAAATCGGCGCGCGCTGCAAAATTTCCAGCCACACCTTGATCTGTGAAGGAGTCACCATCGAGGATGAAGTTTTCATTGGCCATGGCGTGATGTTTACCAACGACCGCCGGCCGAGGGCGACCAACACAACCGGTAACCCATGCGGGCCCGGCGACTGGCAGTGCCTGCAAACTCTGGTGAAGCGAGGCGCTTCCATTGGCTCTGGTTCCACGCTTCTTGGTGGGATCACGATTGGCGAGAACGCGATGATTGGTGCCGGCAGCGTTGTCACCTCGGATGTCTTGCCTGGAACCACCGTCGCCGGAAATCCGGCGCGGGCGCTCGCTCACACGATTCCGGCTGCAGCTTCCCATCAAGCCACTGGCATTGACGCTTGAATACGAAATCAAACTTGATCATGAACCAAAAGTCCCATCATCAGAACTCTGCGGAAGGATTCGGGATCTACGATATTCTCTACATCCTTTTCCGCCATAAATGGAAAATCATCACCCTGTCCTCAATCGGCTTCGCCGCCGCGGCAATTGTTTTCGTGAATCGCGGCGCACTCTTCCAGACACAAGCAAAATTATTAGTCAAATACGTGGTCAAACATCACATGGATGCGACTCCGCCCTCGCGGAATCCGGGTGGTCCCGGTGACCAATTCATCAGCACCGAAATTGAAATACTCACCAGCCAGGATGTCGCCATGGCGGTGGCCAAATCTTTGGGCCCGGAACGACTGCTGCCTGAAGCAGGTGACGAGGCCACTGCTCCGGAAGCAGCAGGAGTCATCTTGTCCAATACCGAAGTCGCCGCAATCCCGGGAAATATCATTCTTGTCAGCTATAGTGC
The DNA here is from genome assembly GCA_040880785.1 of Akkermansiaceae bacterium. Taxonomy (GTDB): domain Bacteria; phylum Verrucomicrobiota; class Verrucomicrobiia; order Verrucomicrobiales; family Akkermansiaceae; genus Luteolibacter. The sequence continues at coordinate 25,396 of JBBEEL010000054.1, forward strand.
CTCGGATCCCACGACCTCTCAGCTTGTCCTTGCAGAGCTCGTTAGGCAGTATTTTGTTAAGCACCTTGCCATCCACCGGTCGGCCGCCGCGTTCGACTTCGTCGCGAAACAGGCGGACGAGGTCCGGCTCCGACTGCGCGAGACGGAGAACGAGCTGGACCGGCTGAGAACCGAGTCGGGCATTTCCAGCCTCGCCGATGCAACCAATGCGCTCGCAGCACAACGCGCAAAGACCCAAGCGGACCTCATGACCGCCAGGGCGCAACTTGCGGAGCAGGCGGCACGGATCGCCGCACTGGAGAAAGCCGCCGGACTCCCTGCAAATCAGGCACCACCCGGCCGGGTCACTTCAGAGAGCCGGGTGCCGGTCCACGTGCTCAGCGAATACAAGACCAAACTCGAACTACTGGGAATCCTCCAGAAGCGCGACATCGAATTGCGCCTCAAATTCAAGCCGGGCAACCGCCTAATCGCACTCAACCAACAGCAACTTGCCAACAGTGAGGCGGGAAGGCTCGCACTGGTGGCAAGATATCCCGACCTCGTCACTCAAGCCGCCGTGTTGGATAGCGACGTCAAGGGAACGGAATGGGACATCCTGTCAGAACGAATCAAACTCGAGTCGGTCAATGCAAGGGTGGAGGCATTCAATAGCCACCTCGTCCAAATTCGGGAACAGTTTAATCAACAATACGCTGTCGGTGCACAGATCGAAATCCTCGAGCGACGCAAGCAAATGGAGGACACCGAATACCGCTCGCTGGAGCGAAGTCTGAAAAGTGCCGAGGTCGATCAAACGCTCGACCCCTCCCGGATGCCTAACATAACCATGGTCCAGCAGCCTTCGACCCCGATCAAGACTTTCGACAAAGATATCCAGAAGGTGGTAATGGCTTTGGCGGGCGCGGGGATGGCTCTGGGTGTTGGGCTGGCATTTCTGATCGAACTGATTTTCGACCGCAGAATCAAACGCCCACTCGAGATTCAAACCCGGCTGCAACTGCCGTTGCTCTTGTCGATCCCGTTTATCAGCCGGAAGAACCGTGGCGGCCTCATGCTTTCCCATAGCACCGGAGTGCGCCAGATTGGGACGGGCGGAGAACTGGAGCTTCCGATGCACCCGACTAAAACAGTCCCAGAGGTCGGCACTAAGGCGAACCATTTCATTCTCCCTTACACCGAGACAATCCGCGACCGCCTCATCTTCAACTTTGGAATTAACAACATCATCCACAAACCGAAACTGGTGGGCGTCACCGGCTTGTCTGAAGGTGCCGGGGCATCCACGATTGCCGCAGGCCTCGCCGCAGCATTTTCGGAGAACCGGGGCGTCAAGGTCCTGCTGGTAGATCTCAGCTCGCTACACCTCGAGGAGAACCCGATATTCGGCGAGATCCCACGCCACTCGATTCACGGTGCTTTGCAGCTGGCAAGAAATCCGGAGTTCAAAAAAAGTCGCCAGGGCCTATATTATGCAAGTGCTACGGCACGCAGAGATCACCACGGATTGACCACTTTCTCACCCATCCACCTGTATGAGCTCATGCCTCAACTGCAAGCGAGCGATTTCGATTATATCGTCTTCGACATGCCGCCAATCAACCAGACCAGCCGCACCCTGACGATGGCCGGAATGATGGACAAAACGCTCCTCGTCCTCGACGCAGCAAATACCAGTCGCGACGAACTTGTCTGGGGCCATTCCGAACTTATCAACGGAAGGGCTGATGTTTCTTGTATCTTTAACAAGACTCAGTCTGACGCCCCTGCCTGGTTAATGGGTCAAAATTAACCTTTTCCCGGATTCTTCCCAATCACATGATTCGGCTCCGTCATAAGCTGCTCATCCGGATGCTTCGGGTATTCGATCAGCTAGTGCTCATCCTAGTGGCCGTGGGAATCATCATCTTCCGCCCCGAGATCCGGATGCGGGGGGAAACCCATATCCTAGACGCGACATTCCGCCTTGCAGACACGCTCGGCATGCTCATCCTCGCGGCAGGATGGATCATCATTTTCGATTTTCTCGTCCGCTACGAGGGGAATCGCCTTGTCGCGCTTCACACGCAGTTGAAGAATGTAACCAAAGCAACCGCTCTGGCCTCTCTCTGGCTATTGATTGTTTGTGTGATATTCCATGTCAAAAGCTTTAATAGTTTAAACATCCTGATTTTTTTCGGAGTCGTGACTTTTGCTTGTGTTGTCAGTCGGATTTTCCTCCGATTTCTGCTATTATCTGTCCGACAGTCGGGATACAATTACCGGTTTTTGCTGGTGGCGGGAGCCGGCTCCCGTGCCCGGCAGATTGCAGCAATAATCGAAGGGAAGCCGGAACTCGGATATAAAATTGTTGGCTTTCTGGCAGAATCTCCCGAGATTATCGAAGAATGGGAAGAGAAGGGCTATGACAATTGGAAAATTCTTGGACTTCTCGATGAACTGAAGAAGGTTTTAACCGAAGAACGAGTGGATGAGATCATCGCGTGCATTCCTCTAGGATCGAGGTTCGGAGACGTCACGATGATCGTGCGGCACGCCCGGGAACTCGGTATCGTTGTCCGGCTCATGCCCGACATTGCGGAAGGCATGCTACTGAAGAACCTTCATGTCGAGGAATTCGAAGGGGAATGCGTCGTCACGCTGTTCCGCGAGAAAATGTTAATTCAGCTGCTAGTCAAACGCGTAGTCGATGCCGCCCTCTCGCTTGCCGTATTGATTATCCTGTTCCCCTTATTGGCGTTGGTCGCTGTCCTGGTCAAGCTGAGCAGCTCCGGGCCGGTGCTGTTTGTCCAGAACCGCGTGGGCATGAACCAGCGGCAGTTTAAGCTCTATAAGTTCCGCTCCATGGTGAGTGACGCCGAGGATCGTAGAAACGCCATTGAACACCTCAACGAGCAGGATGGCCCCGTATTTAAAATCCACAATGACCCCCGTGTCACGCGCCTCGGCCGCTTCCTGCGGAAGACAAGCATCGACGAATTACCCCAATTGTTCAATGTCCTAAGCGGAGAAATGAGCTTGGTCGGCCCACGGCCACCACTGCCCGAGGAAGTAAAGCGATACCAGTGGCTTTTCCGCAAGCGTCTCTCAGTCAAGCCCGGGATCACCTGCATCTGGCAGATCAGCGGGCGCAACAATGTCTCATTCGACCGCTGGATGCAAATGGACCACGAGTATATCGATAACTGGTCACTTCTGCTGGATTTTAAAATTCTCCTCGTGACCATCCCGGCGGTTTTGTTCAGCCGGGGAGCATCTTGATGACCATGGCGAAACCACTACTAAGATTGTTAGCCATTTCTTCCGGGGGCGGGCATTGGGTGCAACTGCTCCGCTTGCGCCCGGCTTTTGAGGGCTGCGATGTGACTTTTGCGACGGTTCGGGAAGACTACCGGGCGGATGTCGCCGGGGCGGATTTCCGCCTGATTCACAATGGCAACCGCTGGAACAAGCTTGATTTAATTCGCTCGGCACTGGGAATCGCCACGCTGCTCCTGCAGGTCAGGCCGGACGTGGTGATCACGACGGGAGCGGCTCCGGGTTATTTTGGAATCCGCTTCGGCAAATGGCTCGGCGCCCGGGTCATCTGGGTGGACAGCGTAGCCAACGCGGACGAACTCTCGATGTCCGGCCAGAAAGCCGGGGCCTTCTCCGACCTATGGTTGACACAATGGCCTCACTTGGCACGCGAAGGCGGGCCGCAATTCATAGGAAGCGTTTTATGATCTTGGTAACCGTTGGGACTGACCTTCCGTTCGACCGCTTGGTGCGAGTCGTTGACGCGTGGGCTTGTGCACGACAAAGGCAGGACATATTTGCCCAGATCGGCGAGGGCGGCTGGAAACCGACTCATATCCGCTTCGCCGAGTTTCTTCCGCCGCCTCGCTTCGCCGAACTTTTTACCGCCGCACAAATCATCATCTCCCATGCCGGGATGGGAACAATTCTCTCCGCCTTGCTGCACGGCAAACCGATCCTGGTGATGCCTAAAATGGCCAGCCTTGGCGAGCATCGCAACGAACACCAACTCGCCACCGCTCAACGCATGAGCGAGATAGGAAATATCAACGTGGCTTTCGATGAAAATGAGCTGCGCCGACGGCTCGACCAACTTGATGATTTGCTCCAGCCCAAAAGGATCGGTGAGTCGGCCAGCCCGGCGCTATTGCATGGCCTGCACAGCTTCATTGCCAGTAATAACGAAAACCGAGACCTCGTGACGCACCACGAAATGTCATGAAGGAAACTCTTTACATGCTACCCCGCTTGCTGCTTACCCTGCTGAATCCACGGTGCTATCTTCACGCGATTCGCCTGCTTTATTACTACGGATACAGCCATGTTGGTCCACGCGGAAAACTCGACCTGGGCAAGGGGTCGCGCCTCGCGCCGAATGTATCGCTGCGCAATGGCGAGCGCATCACGATCGGCCGGGAATGCCACGTCGGAGAACGATGTTATCTATGGGCGGGAGACAGTTCCGGCCGGATTTTTCTCGGCGATTTCGTCTCGCTGGCACCGGAGGTTTTCATCACCGCCTCGGACTATCAATTTGTTTCTGGACTGCCCTTTCGGAGTCAGCCTAGGCGGGAAATAGATGTTCGGATTGGCAGCGACGTCTGGCTTGGAACCCGGGTGGTTGTCACCGCAGGAGTCTCGATTGGTGACGGATGCATTGTCGGTGCCGGGGCTGTCGTGACCCGGGATTTGCCTGCTGGTGCCATTGCCGTCGGCGTCCCGGCTCGTGTGACTGGATTTAGGAAAGCGGCCGAACCCGTGACTACGAAATGATGAAAACTGATATCACCATTGTTATTGTGACCTATCATTCCGCAGGACAAATCGAGGCCTGCCTCGAAAGCGTTTTTTCCCAGCGGAAGCGGATCAGCCAGCAGGTCATTGTGGTCGATAACGACTCGCGGGACGAGACGGTCGAGATCGTTCGCGAGAAATTTCCTGAGGTCGAGTTGGTGCTACCCAGTGCCAATCTCGGTTTCGCGGCGGGCGTGAATCTCGGCGCGAGCCTCGCGGATTCTGAATTCGTCCTCCTGTTAAATCCAGACACGGTCATCTTAAATCATGCGGTGGACGTGATTGTGGACTTCGCGCGAAAGCATCCAGCACACGGACTCTACGGTGGCCGGACCCTCAGACCCGACGGCCAACTCGAACCGTCCTCATGCTGGGGCCTGCCCACGCTCTGGAGCATGGCGATGTTCGCCTTCGGCCTGACCACTCTCGCTCCCCGCAACCGCTGGCTCGACCCTGAGTCATTGGGAAAATGGCGGCGTGACAGCGTGAGAGAGGTCGGGGTGGTCACCGGTTGCTTCTTGCTGGCACCGACGGCGGTCTGGCGAGAACTCGGTGGCTTGGATGAACGCTATTTTATGTATGGCGAAGACGTGGACCTCGCGCTGCGGGCGCGGCGAGCCGGTTACCGACCGTTGATTTGCCCTGACGCGGAGTTGATCCATGAGGTAGGCCAATCCTCCGAGACCGCAATCGACAAGACGCTCCTGCTCTACCGCGGGAAGGCCAGCCTGGTGAGGTCTCACTGGAGTGGCACCGCCAAGTTTCTCGGCTTGGGATTCCTCGCTGTTGGAACCGGTCTCCGCGCCGGCCTTTCCGGCGCCGGCGCGTGGCTGTCGCGCAGTGAGGGTGCCGGCCGTTGGCAAACACTCTGGCGCAAGCGTCATATCTGGCTCCGAGGATATGCCGACCAAGCCAGCAAGCCGATCATCACTTGATCAAATCGCCGTTTCTATCGAGATGATCAGCATCATTATTCCCAGCTATAACCGGCGCGCCGGCATGCTCGCGCTACTTGGAGACATCTATCAGCAGAAATCGGTGGAATTCGAGGTGATCGTCGTGGACGATTGTTCGCCTGACGACAGCGTCGAGGCGATTCGGAGGGAATTTCCGTCGGTTAAACTTCTCGTCAATCCGGTGAACCGCGGGCCTGCAGGCACCCGCAACCGAGGAATCTTGGCAGCTTGTGGCCACTGGATTGTCGGCTTTGACAGCGACGTGACCCTCCCCGACAGATTGCTGTTGGCCAAGATTGAGCGGCACTCCGACCAATCCGGAGCCGCGGTGGACGGCCTCGCATTCCGGATTTTCCGCGCGGACGGAACCACAGAGGATGAAGGACGATGGTGGCATCCCGTGCCGATCGCCGACTTCGCAGGCCATCAATTTTTCACCAGCTACTTCAGTGGAACGGCTTACGCACTGAAACGCGAGGCGATTACGAAAGCCGGGCTCTTCCCTGAGCTTCTCTACATGCATTACGAGGAGGTGGAACTCGCGTGGCGCATTCTCGACCGGGGCGGGCAGATCCTTTATTCACCGGATCTTACGGTCGTTCATCATGCCAATCCGGTTTCCCGGCGCGGCGAAGTCGAGGTCTTCTTGAAGCCGAGAAACCAGATTCTGCTCGCCATTTCATGCCTACCCCTTGTCGAAGCCTTTTTATTCATTATCCCACGGACCTCCTTCCAGCTCCTGAAGGCCTGCGCCGGGGGGCATTTTCTTGAATTCTTAATGGCCATAAGATCCGCCTGCAGTCTGGCTCCGCGCCAAATGGCGCTGCGCAAACCGCTCCGCCGGACCACGCTCGCTCGCATGAAAGCCCTCAAAACGTCCGCCGCGCTTCATCCACCGCTGAGGAAAAAAAACGGTTAGCAGGCATTCTCAAACCAAGGACCAAGCCCTTGGTCTAAGCGTCAACATGCTGCAACGGATCAAGTAGAACCACAACTCCATGGAGTCGCACTTTTCACCAATGAATTCATTAATTTACTTTGCCACAAACCACGCCCAATCATTCAAAATTTCTAATAATCACGCTTACCGGCAAAGGCGGAAAAAGTATCGCAATGGGTTAATCACCAATCTTTGAACTTCATAAAATTCTTACCCAGACAAGACAGGATTTGAATTCAAGCTTGATTCATAAATCCATGGGTGGCCCTTTTTCCTCCTTAAAGAAATTCTTATCCGTA
>JBBEEL010000055.1:0-1545 GCA_040880785.1 Akkermansiaceae bacterium
GCCGAAATCCTCGCCAACATCGCCCTCCGCGACGGTGCGGCCGCCAAAGTGGACGGCGTCATCATGGACGAGTTCCACTACTACTCCGACCACTCGCGCGGCAGCGCCTGACAAATCCCGCTCCTAACATTGCCGCGCGCGCTTCCTCCTCATGTCCGCCACCCTCGGCGATGCCTCATTTTTCTCCAAGTAACCCAGCGACCTCACCGGACCGCGCTTGCGCCATCAACTCCGGACCGCCTGGGTCTTTCTAGCAGTTTAGCTTCCATTCACCCTTGATGAGCACGTCCTTGGGGTGCTCGGGCGGCCCGAGGCGGTAGGTGTGGAGGCCTTCCACGACCAGGTCGAAGGCGGCGGCACCGACGGCTTGGAGGTTGCCGTCGATGCCGGGCCAGGTTTTCATCTCATCCTCGGTGCGATAGAGATAGGCAAGGCCGAGGTCTTCGGGGACGCGCAAGCCGGATTTGGAAAGCCAGCTTTGGACGGGAAACTTGTAAACTAACAAGGAGTCGGGCTTTTCGCGATTGAGCCATTTCGTGAATTCCTTCTCTTCCTTTCCCGCCGTGGGAATGAAGGGGACGCAGCGGTCGGACTCGGCTTGGCGCGTTTGCCAGTCGAGTGCCCCGCCGGACCAGAGATAGCCCGAAATGCGGTTGTTGAATTCGGGGACGACCAGGCCGGTGCGGCGGTAGCCGGCGGCGCGCATTTTGCCGAGCGCGAGCTGGACGTTAAAGAAGCCGTGGAAGTTCGCACGGTCCACCGGGAACTCGCGAAAATAGGTGCTGAGCCCGGCGACGGTGAATTTCCCGACGCCGAATTCGGCTCGCTCGGTTCGGTCGCGGGAGAATCCTAACAAGACTCCGCGGATGCCGCGGGTGAGCAGGACTTTTTCGAGTTTCATCGGGTCGTAGCCGAAGTCGCTCATGGGGAACTCCTCCACGCGGTAACCGAGTTCGTCGGCGCGGCGGCAGATGCCGGCGTATTCCCATTGGCAGACGTCCTTGGAGCGCCAGCCGCCTTCGCCGTGGTAATCGGTGACCAGCGCGACGGTGCCGACCTCGCTACCGCCGCGCTTTTTGCGCACGGACATCAGGGCACTGACGAGCGGGTTCGGGCGGTAGCCGAGCTTTTGTGCGAGTTCTGCCACGCGCTCGCGGGTGGCTTTGCTGATGCGTGGATCGCCTCTCAAGGCCCGTGAAATGGTGGATTCCGAGAGCCCAAGCGCTTTGGACAAGGAGGCCATGGTGACGCGTGCATGCATGGACGGCTCCAAGCAGATTCCGTGCGCAACGATGTGCATGAAATACGCGCTGCGATTTCATCCACGGAAGATCGGCTGGCCCGTCCGGTGCTTTGCTCGCCACCGTCCAACGTGTGGACAGCGAATCCCTAATTAAATACGACCATGCCGAAAGTAGAAAAAGAGATGCACAAAAACGGAGACTTCCTCGTCGATTACGAAGAGAAGGTTTTCGAGGACTTCAAGGCCGATCCGGGCGAAAAGGCGCTCGTCACCTTCCACACCATGGCCTTCGAGGGCTCGAT
>JBBEEL010000055.1:1645-5189 GCA_040880785.1 Akkermansiaceae bacterium
AAGGCATTCATGCCGGGGATCATCCCAATCAATCCGCTCGACGTGCTCGACTGCATCCTCATGCACAAGAAGTGCAACGCGGTGATTATGGACTCCTGGACGGTGTAATCTCATGAAACCCATCCGAGCTGCGGCCATCCAGATCGCCCCTGACCTCAATGGCGCGAACGGCACCATCGGCCGGATGGTGCAGGCCATCACCGAAGCCGCGGACAAAGGCGTGCGGCTGGCCGTTTTCCCGGAGACGTTCGTGCCGTATTATCCTTACTTTTCCTTCGTCGAGCCACCGTTCGCCTCAGGAAAAGCGCACCAGAAACTGTATCGCGAGGCGGTGGAAGTCCCCGGCCCGCTGGCCCAGCGGCTTTCCCGCGCGGCGGCGAGCCACCGGATGGTGCTCGTCGTCGGCGTGAACGAACTCGACGGGGGATCACTCTACAACACGCAGCTCATCTACGACTCTAACGGTGATCTGCTTTTGAAACGCCGGAAAATCACCCCGACGTTTCACGAGCGGATGATCTGGGGTCAGGGCGACGGTTCCGGTCTGCGCGCCGTCGATACGACGGTCGGGCGGGTCGGGGCCCTCGCCTGTTGGGAGCACTACAATCCGTTAGCCCGCTACACGCTGATGGCAGACCGCGAGGAAATCCACTGCGCGCAGTTTCCCGGCTCGATGGTCGGGCAGATCTTCGCCGACCAGATCGAAGTCACCATCCGCCATCACGCGCTGGAGGCCGGTTGCTTCGTCGTGAATTCCACTGGCTGGCTCACCGACGAGCAGATCGCGGAAATCACACCAGATCCGGCAAAGCAGAAAGCCCTGCGCGGCGGTTGTTTCTCCGCGATCATTGCGCCGGACGGCTCGCACCTTTGCGATCCCATTACCGAGGGCGAAGGCATGGCGATTGCTGACCTCGACTTCGACCTCATCACCAAGCGGAAACGCATGATGGACTCCGTGGGCCACTACAGCCGACCCGATCTCTTCGACCTCCGCGTGGATAAAACCCCGCGGCCAGCCCTTACCGAAATTTCTCAAGATGCAGACACTCGAATCCGCCCTGTTTTCGAAGAAGCAATGGCTGCTCTCTGAGCTCCAGTCCGCCGGGCTCCGCGTGGGTCCGGCCGACGCCACCGCACCCTCGCGCAGTGGCGGCGCGGGCCCGACCGACCACAAGGCGGTCACCGTGTTAGGCACCACGATCATGGTGCCAATCCATACCCGGGGAGCCGCGTCGTCGCCGTTTTCCACGGGGCCGGTCACCAGAGATGGCCAGGCCGCCTTGTTCCGGGACGGCGAGCAAATCGCCAGCATCCAATTTCCGCCGGAGCCGAAATTTTATGGACTCGCGACGGCGGATGGCATCCCGTATTGGAAAATCGCCCAGCTCCACTCGCAGCGCGTGCTCGCCACCACGCTGTTGCAAACGTGCATCCGTTATGGAAATACCAGCACACGCTGCCAGTTCTGCGCCATCGGCGAGTCGCTCAAAGCGGGCCGCACCATCAAGGAAAAATCCCCCGCGCAGCTTGCCGAAGTCGCCGCCGCCGCGAAGAAGTTAGACGGTATCGACAACGTCGTGATGACCACCGGCACCCCGCCAACACCGGATCGCGGGGCCGCCGTGCTCGCCGCCGCGGCTTACGCCATCAAGCAGGCGACGGATCTCCCCATCCAAGCCCAATGCGAGCCCCCGGATGATTTTCACTGGTTCGTCCGACTCCGTGCGAACGGTGTCGATTCCCTCGGGATGCACCTCGAAGCCTGGGACGAATCCGTCCGCCACCGGATCATGCCCGGAAAAGCTGAGGTCCCCATGACTTACTACATGGATGCCTTCGCCGCCGCCGTGAAAGTCTTCGGCCGCGGCCAGGTCAGCACCTACCTACTCGCCGGGCTCGGCGACACGGTGGAAAGCCTGCTGGAAGGCAGCCGCCAGCTCATTTCCCTCGGCGTTTACCCTTTTGTCGTGCCCTTTGTCCCGGTCACTGGCACGCCGCTCGCCGGCCACGCGCCACCGACTGCGGAGTTCATGAAAGCCGTGCTCGCACCGCTCGGCGCAATGCTCACGGAAGCTGGCATGACATCTGATACCGTTAAAGCTGGCTGCGCGAAATGCGGAGCGTGCAGCTCACTCTCCTCGTTCGAAAATACCACTTGCTCCAATGCCTGAAACCACCTTCACCGCAGAACTACCAGACGGAACTTTTCAACCCTGCTACTCGCCGTCATCGGTCGTGAAAAACTATTTCAAACCCGGCCAGGTCGTTTCCGCCGGCGAGTTCATCGAGCTTTCCCGCGCCGCCCTGACCGAAGCCTCCGAACGCGTCCGACAGAAATTCGGATTCTCCTGCAGCGCCGCGTCCGCCTCGCTCCACGACATCGAGCGCTGGGCTGGAAAACTTCCGCCAGACACTCCCTTAACCATTCTTCACGTCAGTTAGGTAATGCCGTTTTCAGAAATCGAATACATCTCCGTCATCATCATCGGTGGCGGCCAAGCGGGACTTTCCGCCAGCTACTGCCTCCGCCAGCGCGGCGTGGACAACCACCTCATTTTCGAAAAACACCGCATCGGCCACTCGTGGCGGTCGGAGCGTTGGGATAGTTTCTGCCTCGTCACGCCCAACCACCAATGCCGCCTGCCCGGCCATCATTACGACGGCGACGACCCGGAAGGCTTCATGTTGAAGGATGAAATCGTGGACTACATCGAGCGCTACGCGGAAAAATTCCGCCCGCCCATCCTCGAAGGCATCACCGTCACTTCCGTCACCAAGCGCGACGGCTATTTCTACGTCACCACCAACCAAGGCACCTGGTATTGCGACGACGTCATCGTCGCCATCGGCGGTTTTCACCTTCCCTTCGTCCCGTCCGGCGCCGAACGAATTCCTGACTCAATCCAACAGATCCACTCAGTCGATTACAAGCGCCCCTCGCAAATCCCCGAGGGGGAAACGCTCATCGTCGGCTCCGGCCAATCCGGCGTGCAGATCATGGAAGACCTCCATCTCGAAGGCCGCAAAGTCCATCTCTGCCTCGGCAACGCCCCGCGCTCGCCACGCCGCTATCGTGGAAAGGACGCCGTCACCTGGTTGGAGGAAATGGGTTATTACAAAACCAGCATCGCCGAGCATCCAGACAAGGCGAAAGCGATCAACGGCACCAATCACTATCTAACCGGCCGCGACGGTGGCCATGAAATCGACCTGCGCAAGTTCGCGCTCGAGGGCGTCAAACTCTACGGCTTCGTTGAGGGCATCGATTACGAAAAATTCACAACCCGCCAGGATCTTGCCGACAAGCTCGACAGCGCGGACAAATCCTACAATGGCATCTGCCAGCGCATCGACGGCTACATCGCGGAGGCCGGCATCGACGCTCCCGAGGAACCACACTACACACCCGTCTGGATCCCCGCAACCGAGCCGACCGAACTCAACTTCGCGGAAAACAACATCACCAGCATCGTCTGGTGCATCGGTTTCCATCCGGATTTCAAATTCATCAAGCTCCCCGTCTTCAACATGCGCGGCTTCC
>JBBEEL010000056.1:0-5181 GCA_040880785.1 Akkermansiaceae bacterium
CGAGGGTTCCTCCATCTTTTTCCACATCTGGCGGCGTGACGGAGCCGCCGCGACCGCCGGCTGCACCACCATGGAGAAGTCAAAACTCCAGTGGCTCATCTCTCAAATCGACCCCGCCCGCCAGCCGCTCTATGTCCTGCTCCCCAAGGCCGAATACGACAAACTCCGCAGCCCGTGGAAACTGCCCTAGCAGCCTGTCGGACATCGCGCAATCTCGCTGAAGAAAGCATCGAGACACTTGAAAGGCTGCTAGGGCTGATGCCGTTGATCGTGATGAAATATCGGAATCAATGATATGAACATGAGGTTATCCAAATTTCGGCTTTTTGTTTTCGAGGCGCTCGGTTCGCTGGCCTGTGGGTTTTACGGCAATTACGTCTTTTTCCTGTTCCGCGACCGCCACGGCTTCGGCAACCTCGGCAATCTCGGCATCGCCGCCTTGATGGGCCTGGTGATCGCCCTGGCTTCGTGGCAGTCCGGAAAGCTCGCGGAACGCCGCGGCTGCGTCCGGACGATGCGTGCGGGTTTGTTCGGAATGATTGGAGCGCTGGCGATCGGGGCGTTTTTTTCATCACTGCCCGTGCAGTTGGCCGTATTGGTTTTCTGGGCCGCCTCGCAGTTCATGGTGTGGCCGGCGCTTGAGGCGCTGGTCACCGAGGGCGTGAGCGGCGCAGCCCGGGCGCGGATCGTGGGGGTTTACAGCGTGGTTTGGGCGGCTTGCTCGTCGCTGTCATATTTCTTTGGTGGCGGCCTGTTTGAGCGACTCGGAAGCGGCAGTATTTTCTGGCTACCGCCGGTGCTCCACCTGCTGCAAATGCTTGTCCTGTGGGAATATGCACGCCGTCATGTGGAAGCCGCGCCAGCGATTGCCACGAAGTCGCCGCCGCCGAAACAGGAAACACTTCCTGCCAGGCAAGGGCCCTGTCCGCAGTCGTTCCAGCGGATGGCCTGGCTGGCCAATCCCTTTGCCAGCGTTGCAGCATTCACCGTATTGGCCATGATACCGGAACTTGCCGGGAGAATGGGCTTGAGCACCACGATGGCTGGTTTTTTCTGCTCGATCTGGTTTTTCGCCCGGCTCGCAGCATACGTCGTGATGTGGCAATGGACGGGCTGGCACTACCGGTTCCGCTGGCTTCTGGGGGGCTACCTGCTGCTGATCATCGGCTTCGCCACGGTCCTCACGGCCGGTGGCTTGTTCTGGCTCGGGTTGGGACAAGTGGCGTTCGGACTCGCGGTGGGTCTGCTTTATTATGCGTCGCTCTTTTATTCGATGGATGTGGGTGAGGCGCGCGCAGAGCAGGGCGGAATCCACGAGGCGATGCTGGGGGCGGGGAATTGCGTGGGGCCGGGTGTGGCGGCGCTGAGTCTTTTTATTTTTCCGCAATCGCCCCACATCGGCGTTTGGGCGGTGAGCGGACTGCTGGTCGTGGGCATGGGGTCTTTGCTAAGAATGCGCTTGCGTTCGCAAGTTAGGGCGCTAGTCAAGATGACAAACCCATGAAAAAGTCACTTTCAAAACAGTCACCCCCCCGGGTCGCATTGTTGATCGAGACATCGGTGTCCTACGGTCGTGATCTGCTCGTCGGCATCGCCAAATACGTGCGAATTCACGGCCCTTGGTCGATTGAGTTTGAAGCAGGTACCACTTGCGAAACCCTGCCGGAGTGGTTCGCAAAATGGAAGGGCGACGGGATTATCGCCCGGGCCAAGTCAGAGGCAATCGCCAAGGCCATTTCCAAGAAAGGCGTTCCTTTCGTCGATCTCTATGGAGGCTTGAAGGGGATGACTTTCCCCACGGTGCGCTCTAACGAATCCGCCGTGGGTCGCTTGGCTGCAGAGCATCTGCTAGAGCGGGGATTCCGCCACTTCGCATTTTGTGGCTACAATGGTATCGATTGGTCGGACCGACGACGGGATGGGTTTCTCGAGACCGTCACTGAAGCGGGTTTTTCCTGCTGCGTCTTCGAAAATCCGCTGCCAAAATCCAGCAGTGCGATGTTGGAATACGAGCAGCATGGGCCAAAAAACGAGCGATATCTGCAAAAATGGCTCAAATCACTTCCCCACCCCGCGGGGTTGATGGCTTGCAATGATTCGCGTGGCCGCCAGGTGCTCACCTGCTGCCGCGATCTCGGACTGCTGGTTCCTGACGAGCTTGCCGTGATCGGCGTGGACAAGGATGAGGTGCTTGGCGAGTTATCCGATCTACCGCTTTCCAGTGTGATTCTAAATTCCGAGCGGATTGGTTTCGAGGCGGCGGCGTTGTTGGAGCGGATGATGCGTGGCGAAAAGCCCCCGCAGCTCGAAATCATGGTTGAGCCAAAGGGGGTGAACACGCGGCACTCCACCGATGTTCTCGCGATCGATGACCGGCATCTCGCCTCAGCGCTCAGGCACATTCGCGATCATGCCTGCAACGGTCTAGATGTGGATTCCCTGCTCAGGGCTATACCGCTTTCTAGAAGTGTGCTGGAACGACGCTTCCTCCAAATCCTGGGGAGCTCGCCCAAGGGAGAAATTCTCCGTGTCCGTCTGGACCGGGTCCGCCAATTGCTGGCGGAGTCCGATCTTTCGCTCGTCGAAGTGGCAGGAAAAACGGGATTCACTCACCCGGAATACATGAGTCGTTTGTTCAAAAAGAAGATGGGAATCACCCCGGGTGAGTTCCGCAAGCAAGCACGGCCCGGCTAGATTGCCGCTGCTTTGATTGGGATATGAAGTTCAACTGCGGGCAAAAGGAAAACCCTCGATAAGTGGAGCGAACCGCTGATTCTTCGGGGAAAAGAATTTCTCACCAGTGGAACGTCAACCCGAGTCCAATGACTCGGGGCAAGTTCGGGCCACCCTCGATGCTGGTGCCGGTGCCGGTGAAATCCCGCCGGACCAGCGCGAAATCGCGGTTGAGCAGGTTGGTTCCGAACAGATAACATTCCGCCGCCCGCCAGCGGTAGCCGATCCGGGCCGAGAGCTCGAGCCGCTCCTCCAGCCGGGTGGCGACAGGCGAGGTGAATTGGGCGTAGGTCTCGTCCCGCCAAGTCAGGCCGCTCTCGCCAAACCACCCGTGGTCTGGCCTCCATGCCACGTGCACCCCCGCACTCCACTCTGGCGCGTTGGGAAAGGACAGCCCCCGGGTTTGGACTCCGCCTGCAAGGGAATCCTTGTATTCGGTATGAAGCCAGCCGCCTTGGATCGCCGCGTGAAATGCTCCGGGACCCTGCCAACCGAGCTCCAGCTCGCTGCCGTAGCGCTGCGAGGAGCCGGCATTGACGATCCACTGATCCAGCGAAGCCAAGCCTCCGGGTTGCACCACGGGCACCTGCTGACCGTCGAGCTGGGCATGGAAAACGCGTCCGCTGAGGAGCAGCGAGCGCCACTCGGTTTGGCCATGCGCCTGGATTTCCCACCCGCGCTCGGCCCCATAGGGCTCGGTCTGACCAAGGGTGAGTGTGTAGCCGACCCCAGCCGGCCGGTAGGAGCGGGCCAGTTTCAGCCCGGCGCGGGTTGTTTCCCGCCGCCACTCCACCCCCAGCTCCGGCAGCCATTCGACGGAGCGGACCTGGTCGTTGTCCTGGCCGGTCCCTCGCGGATAGCTGGCACGGATGTCCACCTCGCGCCGCTGGCTGTCGAGCCTGAGACCGCCGTGGACCCACCACGCCGCCGCCACCTCGACTTCCCCGTGGACGAAGAGCGCGGCCATGTCCACGGATTCATCGACAAAGGACGAAAACGGCTCCCCCACGGCAGTGGCTGAGAAGCCGCGACCGTGGAACGCAAGCGCGTAGTCCGCGGTATCCGCATAGATTCCGGCGGCGACCATGGAACGTTCATTTTCCCGGCGCAGTTGCACCCCGCTGTTCAAGCGCGTCTCCTCCACATGGGTGCGATAATGCCAGGCGAAGAACGGCGTGGAATCGAGGTCGGCCAGCTGGGATCCTTCCGCATCCTGCCACGCGACCCATGCCTCGAGCTGGTGCCGGGGGTCCAGTTGAGTTTGCAATTTGAGGGAAAGTCCGAGGTGATCCGCCGGCACCCGCTCCGGGCTGTTGAGGTTCACCCGGCGCTCAAACAAGTCGAAGTTCGGCCGCATTCCCGCCAGCGCCAGCGGGTGGCCGCGGACGTGGGTGCTCTCGACCCGTGCGTCCACCACGGCGGAGTCATCGCCGGCGGGCCGCCAGCGCCACTGGCCGCGGATCATGGTGCGGTCGGTGGCCGCGAAGCGGTCGTCGTCGTCAAACACGTTGGTGATGCCACCGTCATTGCCAGCCGCGAAAAGGTTGAGCCGCATCGCCAGCCGGTCGGGGATCCACACCGAGTTGAAAGTGATGCCGCTGCGGTAGGTGCCAAGGTCACCGACTTCTCCAAGCCACCTGCCCTCATTGAAGAACTCAGGCGGTCGCGGGTCGAGGCGCAAGCCGCCGCCTGGGGTGGCAGGAGCCAGGTCAAAGAGCTGCGGCCCGTATTTCACGACGAGCCTCTGCATGTCCCAGCTCGGCGCGCCCAGCACCCACAGGCTGTTGGTCGAGCGGGCAAACGAGCCGGACATCACGGTCAGGCCGGGATTCGTCCGGTTGCCCGCCACCAAGGTGCCCTCTTGGCTGAGCCCTCTCAGGCTAAAGATGCTGCCCGGCGCACCTCCGACATAGGCGTTTGGCTGCAGCTGCAGCAAATTGACCAAATCCCCGCCACCGACCAAAGTCGCGAGGGTTTCCTGATCCGGACCGTCCCCGCGCTCCGCGCTCACGACCAGCGGCGCAAGAAGTTCCTGTGCGCCGACAGGCAGCGCCAGAGGCATAAGTAGGGATACCAATTGGATCGTGGGTAAACGTACTATTTTCAATAAACGCAGCGTAAGCATCGCGCGGTGGTGCGCAATCTATTTGCTCCCCTATCATTGAGTGACCACTCCCTGCTTCCTGCTATCCGTTTTCGCATGGCAACGCCATTACGATTGGTACACGAGGACGGGATCGAACCGCCGACCAATCCGGTGTAAGCGGACCGCTCTACCGCTGAGCTACTCGTGCCGGGCAGGCGGTCAAACTGCGGGAGGAAGCGGCGCTGGTAAATACCAAATTGATGAAACGCCAAAAAGTGGGCCGATGGGTGGGATCGACGGAGTCACCCCCTGGACTGCGTGCAGCCTGCTGCCGCTTTGGCCGAGACAGCCTGCTGTCAGGC
>JBBEEL010000057.1:0-32223 GCA_040880785.1 Akkermansiaceae bacterium
GCGGGCGGATGATGAGCGGGGCTTCGAGCGCGCGTTCGAGCAGCGAGTGCTTGCCGATGGTGCCGTAGTCGTCGAGCCGCCAGCCGTGGTCGCCCCAGAGGACGACGACGGTGTTGTTGGCGAGGCCGAGGGTGTCGAGCTCGGCGAGGACCTTGCCGACCTGGGCGTCGATGTAAGAAACGCAGGCGAAGTAGGCGTGGCGGAGTTTGGCGCGGTCGTTGCGGGCGGTGTAGCCGTTGATTTCGCCGGAGTTGGTGGTGGTGGCGGGATTGGCTCCCACGGGTTTGGCGAGCGGGCTGGGCGCTGGCAGGTTGGCGGGGTTGTAGAGGTCCCAGTAGGCCTTGGGGGCGTTGAAGGGGAGGTGGGGTTTGAAGAAGCCGACGGCGAGGCAGAAGCGGGTGCCGTCCTGGGAGAACTCGCGGAGTTTGTCGATGGCCGCCTGGGCCATTTGGCCATCTGGGTAGGCCTCGTCAGGAAGTGAATTTCCCTGCGCGTCGGTGCCGATTTCCCAAGCCGGTGTGGTGCCGGCGACGCGGCCGGTGCCATCGGCGTAGGCGAAGAGCGGGTAGCGCTGGGCTCCCCATTTGTCGTGATCGTAGAGGATTTCATTCCACGAGAAGCGCATGTCCGGGAAGGTTGCAGAACTGCGGCCGATGTCGTAAACCGAGGGGAAATCCCAGCGGTATCCGTCGGGTTCATGGCTGACCTTGCCGAGCGATACCGTGTGCCAGCCGTTGCGGCGGAGCAGGTCCGGCCAGCTTTCCGGCTGGGTGGGCAGGCGGGTGGGCATGAGGTCGAAGGAGTCGTTCTTGAGGGTCTTGCCGGTGGTGGGGCGCAGGCCGGTGAGCATCGAGTAGCGGGAGGCTCCACAGGTGGGGACGGCGACGTAGTGATTCAGGAAGGCACGGCCCTGGCGGGCGAGCGAGTCCATGTGCGGCGTGACCATGTGCGAGGCACCGTAGCAGCCGAGTTCCGGGCGCAGGTCGTCGACCGCGATAAAAAGCACGTTGGGCGGAGCGGCGTGGGTGGCCAACGTGGACAAGAGGAATGCGAGGAGGCGTTTCATGGATTTCCTCGTAGAATTTCGAATCCGTTCAGGAGCAGGAAATTGTCCGCCCCACTTGGAATCGTGGAGCGCAACTGGATGACGAGTGGTGATTTGCCGGCGTGGGTGAAAGAGAAAAACAGGGTGGGAATCCGGGCGTCGCTGATGAAGGTGGTGTTGAGCCCGGAGGAGCCGAGGGAGGTGGGCTGGACGGTGGCTTTCGTGGTCCCTCCGATCCGGGCTTCGATGAGATTCGGGGTGGTGGTGGAGGCTCCCCGGGCGAAGCCGAGCGGGCCGGTCGTCTGCGTGTCGAGGTGGTAGGAGCGGAAGATATAATTTCCTGCGGCCAGGCCGGTGATGGTGATATCCATTGCTCCCTGGCGGGTGGCGATGAAATCGGCGACGAGAAACGAGCGCGAGGTATCGCCGCCGGGAATGGCGCGGGTGCTGTCGTGGTTGGCTCCGCGGAACTCGAAGGGGACTGCGTCCGGCTGGGTGATGGTGATCTGATGAGGGCCGATGGTTTTGCGGTAGGTGGCCGCGTTGTTAGCCTGAGTGATCGAGCCGGAAATAATCCGGAACATCGACTGGCTGGGAGAGCCCGGGGAGTCGTTGCGGTTGAAATCGATACCGAAGAGGAGGGGGCCTGCGACCGGCGCGGCGTGCGCGGATGCAGCCAGAAGCACGAAGGCGAGTAGGCCACCGCACAGCCGGATGCAATGGTGGGTATTCATGGATGGAAATGGTTCAGAGCTTCTCGATGACGAAGCGAAGAGGCCTTCAGTGAGGACGAAGTCGAACAGGTTGTCCATGCCGTCGTGATCGGGTGCGCGGCAGGCTCTAGGTCGTCGGGGTCGAATCCGGAAGGAGGCGCTGGATAGGCGTGCCTGTGGATCAGGTAGTGCGGTTCACTGGCTCGGCGGTAAGGAAAAGCGCTGGCGGATCCAGTCCGGTTGCTGGTCGTCCATTTTTTGCGTCACTTTTGGCCAATCCACTTCAGTAGGGATCCTGCGGTCGGTGATGAGTGGCCTTTTCACCCCGGCGTCGCTCATTTCGGTGGCGAGGGACTTCATCATCGCTGCGATGCGGGACGCGTGATCTGTGGCGGCGGAAAGGTCACGCAGCTCGTGCGGGTCTTCGGTGAGATTGAATAGCTGGGTGCGGTCAAGATAGGGGTAGCGGATGAGTTTCCACGGCCCCTCGCGCAGGACGTGGGCATCGAGGTTGTCCAAGTAAACGGAGATGGATAACCGATCGCGGATTGCTTGGCTTTGCCCGGTGAGCACCAGTTTGAGCGAACGGCCATCCAAATCCGCAGGCATGGGAACACCCGCCAAGTCGAGTACGGTGGGCATGAGATCGTAATTGCTGGCGAGGCCCTCGTTCTTGCGTCCGGCGGCCAGGCCGGGGCCGGCGATGATCATCGGCACCCGCAGCGCATGTTCGTAGGGGCTTTGTTTTCCCATCAATCCGTGCGATCCCATCGACAACCCGTTGTCGCCGGCGAAGACGATGATCGTGCGGTCGAGCCGGCCGGTCTTGGCCAGGGCGGAGATGACCCGGCCGATGCCATCGTCGAGTTGTTCGATCATGGCGTAATAATGGGCGGTCTGCTCACGGACCATTTCCTCCGGACGCGGCCATGGGGCGAGGTGTTCGTCGCGGATGAGAAGCGAGCCGTTGTTGAACGGATGTCTGGGCATGTAGTTGGGTGGCAGCGGGGGCGGCGATGCTTCCTGCCGCTCGCGCCATGGCGAAACCGGCTGACGCGGATCGTGCGGCGCGCTGTAGGCGAGATAGAGGAAAAACGGCGGGTCATCCGGGGCGAGTGTGGAGATGAAATCGAGCGCGCCGTCGGTGAAGGCCTCGGTGGAATGTTTGGGGATGCTGACCGGGTCGGAAATGGCACCGGCTTTCACTTGCACCACTTTTTTGCGAAGATGGTCTCCCATGCCGCCGAGCAGGACGGGTCCGGCGTCGGGGAAGGCGCGGGAGAGGGCGGGGCCGCCGTTGTGCCACTTTCCGGTCATGTGGGTGCGGTAGCCGTGATCCCGCAGGATGGAGGGGAGCGTGGGTTGCGGCGCCAGATTCCAACCGCCCTCGCGGTCGATGCGGGGGAAGTTGCGGCCGGTCATCAACATCGCGCGGCTCGGCATGCAGAGCGCCGCACTGTCCGAACCGCTGAGATAGGCGCATTGAAACAAGGTGCCCCGATCGGCGAGCCGGTCGATGTTAGGGGTGCGCAGGTGCGGATTGCCCGCGCAGCCGAGCGCGTCGGCGCGGTGGTCGTCGGTGTAGATGAGGAGAATGTCCGGCGCCCGGGTCGGGACGGGCTCGGCGGCACGGCTTGGCGAAGCGACCATGCAAAGGAGTATCGAAATGGAGACGAGGATTTTCATGGCAGGCGGAGTGGAGAAATCGATGCGACAGGTCGGCACGGGCGCCTAGGGCGACGATGAGCCTTCGAGGCGGAAGAAGCGCGAGGGCGCGGAACGGTCGGTGAGTCGGTAGCGGAGCTGATGGATCGAGGAGCCGAGGTCGGCGGCATCGAGGAATTGGAGCGGGTCGAAGGACCAGTTGGTGAGATCGGTGGAGGTGGCGGGCAGCAGGGTGAAATCGTCGGAAGCGGTGGCCAGGTTGAAGCTGAAGACGAATTCGTCGGTGTCCAGGCCGATGCCGGAGAGGTTCTCGGTGGTGAGGCTGGCTGTCGGGCGGGATGCGGGATCGAGGGCGTTGGTGCCGGCTCCGTACTCGATGATGTTCGGGATACCATCGTCATCACCATCGCCGGCGGGGTCTGCGAGCAGCGGATTTCCGGCGGCCCAGGCGAGGTAGTCGGTGCCGGGGCGGTCGGCCTGGGTGGTGAGGTTGGCACCAAGCTCGGCGACCACGGTGGGGTGGGCGGCGGAGACGTCTTCGATTTCGTAGCGGAATGATGAGAGATCGTAGAGATCATGGTCGCCGCTGGCGTTGATGAGGCGCCAGTCCTTGGTGCGGACGGTGGTGAGCGAGCCGTAGCGCGAAAAGGCGTGGTTTTTTCCGGGTGCGAGGGGGTTGCGGAGCATGGGCACCAGCGACGAGCCGGTGACTGTGGCGGGTGGGGTGAGGCCGCAGAGGCCGGCGATGGTCGGGTAGATGTCGATGGTTTCGACGACTCCTTCGGCGGGGATGCCGGCGAAGGCGGCAGGGCGGAGCTGGGCGGGCGGGCGGATGATGAGCGGGGCTTCGAGCGCGCGTTCGAGCAGCGAGTGCTTGCCGATGGTGCCGTAGTCGTCGAGCCGCCAGCCGTGGTCGCCCCAGAGGACGACGACGGTGTTGTTGGCGAGGCCGAGGGTGTCGAGCTCGGCGAGGACCTTGCCGACCTGGGCGTCGATGTAAGAAACGCAGGCGAAGTAGGCGTGGCGGAGTTTGGCGCGGTCGTTGCGGGCGGTGTAGCCGTTGATTTCGCCGGAGTTGGTGGTGGTGGCGGGATTGGCTCCCACGGGTTTGGCGAGCGGGCTGGGCGCTGGCAGGTTGGCGGGGTTGTAGAGGTCCCAGTAGGCCTTGGGGGCGTTGAAGGGGAGGTGGGGTTTGAAGAAGCCGACGGCGAGGCAGAAGCGGGTGCCGTCCTGGGAGAACTCGCGGAGTTTGTCGATGGCCGCCTGGGCCATTTGGCCATCTGGGTAGGCCTCGTCAGGAAGTGAATTTCCCTGCGCGTCGGTGCCGATTTCCCAAGCCGGTGTGGTGCCGGCGACGCGGCCGGTGCCATCGGCGTAGGCGAAGAGCGGGTAGCGCTGGGCTCCCCATTTGTCGTGATCGTAGAGGATTTCATTCCACGAGAAGCGCATGTCCGGGAAGGTGGCGGAGCTGCGGCCGATGTCGTAAACGGAGGGGAAATTCCAGCGATAGCCGTCGGGTTCGTGGGTGACCTTGCCGAGCGAGACCGTGTGCCAGCCGTTCCGGCGGAGGAGGTCCGGCCAGCTTTCCGGCTGGGCGGGCAGGGTTGTGGGCATCAGGTTGAAGGCGTCGTTGTCGTCGGAGGCGGCGGTCGGGCGCAGGCCGGTGAGCATCGAGTAACGGGAGGCCCCGCAGGTGGGGACGGCGACGTAGTGGTGGCGGAAGGCGCGGCCCTGGCTGGCGAGCGCGTCCATGTGCGGGGTGACCATGTGAGTGGCACCGTAGCAGCCGAGTTCCGGGCGCAGGTCATCGACCGCGATGAAGAGCACATTGGGCGGAGCGGCATGGGCGGCCAACGCGGACAAGAGGAGAGCGAGGAGGCGTTTCATGGGTTTGCTTGGAGGATTTCGAAGCCGTTGAGGAGCAGGAAATTGTCCGTTGCGTTCGGAACGGTGGAGCGCAACTGGATGACGAGCGGTGAGTTTCCGTCGTGGGCAAAGGGGAACAGCAGCGTGGGGATCTGGGCGTCGCTGATGAAGGTGGTATTGAGGCCGGAGGAGCCGAGTGCGGTGGGTTGGACGGAAGCTTTTGTCACGCCACCGATCCGGGCCTCGATGGTGTTCGGGGTGGTGGTGGTGGCTCCCTGGGCGAAGCCGAGCTGGCCGGTAGTCTGTGTGTCGAGGTGATGAGAGCGGAAGACATAGTTTCCGGCGGGCAGGCCGGTGATGGTGAGATCGATGGCTCCCTTGCGGGTGGTGATGAAATCCGCGACGAGGAAGGAGCGCGAGGTGTCGCCGCCGGGAATGGCGCGGGTGCTGTCGCCATTGGCTCCGCGGAATTCGAAAAGGGTGCCGCCCGGCTGGGTGATGGTGACCTGATAGGCACCGATGGTTTTCGCATAGGAAGCGGAATTGTTCGACTGGGTGGTCGAGCCCGAGATGACGCGGAACATCGCCTGGCTGGGCGAGCCGAGGGAGTCGTTGCGGTTGAAATCGATGCCCAGCACGCGGGGGCCGGGGGTGAAGGGAGGCGTGCCGCCGGGTTCAAAGGTGGCGTTGATGTTGGAGAACTGGACCTGGTCGGCGTCGAGAGTGCCGCCGATGAGGAAACCGACGCGGTTGAAGGTGGCGGTTTGCACCGAGGAATCGAGCAGGCTGACGGAGCCGAAGTCCTGCGAGTCGGAGGTGCGGGTGATGGCGCTGTTGACCTGGAGGCCGGAGGCCACCTTTTCGAGGGTGAGGGAGAACGCGTAGGTGCCGTCGGCGAAACTAATGGCGGTTCCCGGAGCGGAGCCGTTGGTGATGGAAACGCCGGTGCCGGAGAAATAGGCGGAGGTGTTTCCGTTGTTCCTTTCATACAACTCCCCTCCGGTGGTGCCGCTGCCCTGGGTGGCGAAATAGCCGAGCCAGCCGTTGATGTCGGCGCTGGAGTTTACGTCAAAGAGGCCCCAGCGGAACTGGCGGATGCCGTTGGGGACGATGCCGGTTAGAGTGGCGGAACCGGTGAGCGTGAGCTTGTCGCCGACGTTGGCGAGGGTGACGGCGGGGATCGTAGAATAAATGGCATCGGTATCCGCGCTGTTGGCCGTGCCATCGCCGACGGTGGGCGAGGCGGTGGTTTCATTGGTCACCGGTCCGCCGCCTTGGGCGATGGACCAGGGGCCGGTGACGGGAGCGGCGTGTGCGGGCGGCACCGCGGCGAGCAATAACAGCCAAGGGAGAAGTTTGAGGTGTGGTGGGTTTGCTGTCATGCGGATGGATGGCTCCTGCGGCGAAGCAGGAGGAGCGCGGAACCGATGAGGCCCAGCACCGCGCTGTGCGGCTCTGGAACAAGGGTGACATCGATGTTGGAGAACTGGACCTGATCGGCATCCAGGTTGCCTGCGATCAGAAATCCGACCCGGTCAAACGTGTAAGTGAGCGGGGTCGTATCGAGGAAACTGACGGTTCCAAAGTCCTGTGAATCGGAGATGCGGGTGATGGTGCTTTCCACCTGCAGGCCGCTGGCCACGCGTTCGAGCGAGAGGGTGAAGGTGTAATCGCCGCTGGCAAAACTGATACCGGTTCCCGGAGCAGTGCCACCCGTGACATTGACGGACACGTTGCTGGTGCCCCCGGCGAAGAACTGGGTGGTGTTCGGATCCTTTCGTTCGTATGCCTCGCCCACGGTGGTGCCACTGCCCTGAGTGGCAAAATAGCCGAGCCAGCCGTTGATGTCGGCGCTGGAATTCACATTGTAGAGGCCCCAGCGGAACTGGCGGACTTGGCCGCTGGCGATGCCGATCAGGTTGGCGGAGCCGCTCAGAGTGACCTTTTCGCCGACGTTGGCGAGAGCGATGGTGGGCATCGCGGAATAGAGTGCATCGGAGTCCGCACTGTTGGCCGTGCCATCGCCGACAGTGGGCGATGCGGTGTTCTCGTTGGTGATCGGACCGCCGCCCTGGGCGCTGGTCCAGGTGCCGGTGACCAGCGCGGCGTCACTGGTGCCGATGAGGGCAAGCGAGGCGAAGGCGGTTAGAATAGATGGCGCGTTTTTTGACTTCATGGTTCTTGGAGGTGGGTGCCGGGGTTGGAATCGATTCGATTCGGAGGGTTGGTCAGGGTGCGGGGGATCTTTCGACGCGGAAGAAGCGGGAGGTTTCGCCGGCTTCCGGCGTGTAGGTGAGGACGACCGTTGGGGTGGCGGCGACTTCCGAGTCGCCATTCACCCAACTGCCGGAAGACAGGGTGCCGCTGTGTTCCAGGGTATAGAGAAATCCCGGGAAGACGTTGGGGACCGTGATTTCGATGTCGCCATTTCCCAGCCGCTCGATGGCGGGCGGGCTGGTGAACGGGATGTAGGTGATGAGGGCCGCGGCCGAGGCATTGCCGAGCGCCTGTTGGCCGGCGGCGTCGAAGTGCAGGTTGTCGGTTTGGATCCCGAAGGTGTCGGTATCGATCAGGGTGACGCGGGGAACTGCGGCGGCGACGTTGTCCTGGGCGGTCCGGACTGTGTCGAGGGCACCCGCCGGGAGGTCGGTCTGGCCGCTGGACAGGCGGCCGACGATGAAGGGCAGGTCAGTGCCGTAAGTGGCGCGCACGTCGGCGATGAAGGCGGTGAGGTTGGCTTAGTAGGCGTTTTCGAAGCCATTCACGGCGTCGGATTCGCCCTGCATCCAGATCATGCCCTGGAGGTCGAGCACTGCACCCGGATAAGTGGCGGCGAGTTCGGCAAGGCTATCCTGGACGGTTTGCTGGAAGGTGAGGTATTCGGGGCCATCGCCGGTGGTGGTGGCATCGCCGCCGGCCTTCCAACTGTTCTGGAGGTTGGTGCCGCCGTTGGCGTATTTGATGATGGCCACGCGGGTGTTGTTTTCCACCGTCCACAAGTTTGCCGTGGAGCGGCCGAGGGTGATTTCCGGGCCGAACTGCGAGGTTTCGCTCAAACCAGGGCGGAGGCTGGCGAGAGTGGCGGTGCCGCCCTCGATGTTGTAGAGGAAATCCACATCGCCTTGCGCTTGTTGGAGATTCGCCGGAGTGGTCGGGAGTTCAGCGGGGTCGGCGCGACCGTCGGCATTGGACTGGCCGCCAAGCAGGATGACGCGGACGCGGTTGACCGTGGACAAGGTGACGTCGATGTCGGAGAACTGGACTTGGTCGGCATCCAGGGCACCGCCGATGAGGAAGCCGGCGCGGTCGAAGGTGTAAGTCAGTGGGGTGGTATCGAGCAGGCTGACGGTTCCGAAGTCCTTTGAATCGGAGTTGCGGGTGATGGAGCTGCGGACGTGCAGGCCGTCGGAAACCCGTTGGATCGAGAGGGAAAAGGCGTAGGTGTCATCGACGAAATTGACGCCCGTTCCCGGAGCGGTGCCTAAGGTGAAATTGACGGAGACGTTGCCCGTGCCGCCACCGAAAAACTGGGTGGTATTGGGATTTTTCCGTTCGTAGAGCTCGCCTCTGGTGGTGCCGCTGCCCTGGGTCGCGAAGTAGCCGAGCCAACCGTTGATGTCGGCACTGGAGTTCACGTCATAGAGGCCCCAGCGGAACTGGCGGATGCCGTTGGGGACGATGCCGGTTAGAGTGGCGGAGCCGGTGAGGGTGAGCTTGTCGCCGATGTTGGCGAGGGTGACTGGGGACATGGATGCGTAGATGGCATCGGTGTCCGCGCTGTTGGCCGTGCCATCGCCGACGGTGGGCGAAGCGGTGTTTTCATTGGTCACCGGCCCGCCGCCTTGGGCGATGGACCAAGGGCCGGTAACGGGAGCGGCGTGTGTGGTGACCGTGAGCGCGAGGCTGGTGCAGGCGCAGAGGATCCGGTTTTTGCGGGTTTTTTGCATGGTCGGGTTTGGGAATCGCTGATGTGTAACCGTCGGTGGACGATTAAAGCATCATGCATCGAAATGAGTATTCCGGTTTCTTAGAATCCGGCTACTGGGCAAAACTGCCCATGGCAGCCGGAGCGGGTAGGAACTGGAGATTTCGGATTTTCAAAGATGCGGTGGGTTTTCATGGATAATTCGAGTCAGGGTTGTTGTTGGATTTTGGTTGGGAGTTGAATCCTCCTTCCCGCGCATTGGCGAAAACAGGGTTCTTCGCTCTTTCACGCTCCAATTTCGATGGAGGGATTCACTTCGTCCATCCCCCGCACGGGGGATTTTCGGGGGCAGGCCGGCCAAGAGCCACTGGCGGGATGGCCGTATCACGATCACCGTTTATTTGCTCCGGGGGATGAAATGGGTGGAGAAAGCAACAGTACGCAGCGCTCCCGACCGCCGTAGCTTTAGAGATGGCGGTGGCGATCGTCCGGAGTTCAAGCCTTCAGCTTGTCTTCGGGAAGAGCACGATCAATCGCGAACTCCAGGCGATCGTTTGGCGGCACGCGTCGCATGAGGTTTCGGAAATCATCTTTGGCAAACGGCCTAACCGTTGAGCACCCAGCCGTCGCGGTATTTGCGGCTGAGGAATTCGTTGGCTTCCGGGACGTTGGTGACCTTGCCGGCGGCGGGGTCGTATTCGAGCTTGCTGCCGACGCGGTGGGCGACCAGGCCCAGCAGCAGTTGTTCGATCATGTTGGCGCTGTATTCGAAATCGCAGGCGGTCTTGCGGGACGGATCCTTGCAGGCATCGATCCATTGTTGTTGGAAATGGCCGACGGGTGGGAGTTGGCGCTCCTTGGGACGGGGGGTGTAATAGGAAAGGTCCGAGTCGCCGCCGTAGGGGATGACCATGCGGGTGGTGAAGTCCGCGACGAGGAAACCCTTGCTGCCTTTGAACCAGGCACCGTGGTCGATGGCCTTGAGGTCGATGGCACGGTTGGGGGAGCGTGGCAGGAGACCGCCCTGGTACCAACTCACGCGCAGCGGCCCGCGCCAGTCGTTGGCGGCGAATTCGAAGTGGGATTCGCACTCGACCGGGGTGACTTCCGGGTTGAAGGCTTCGCCTTTGGCTTCGGCGGAGACGGGGATACCGGCGTCCACGGCATTCCAGAGCAGATCCATCGTGTGGCTGCCCATGTCGCCGATCTGGCCCGCGCCCCAATCCGGGAACATGTTCCATTCGAGGCAGTTCATGCCCGGGCTGCCCTTGAAGTAGGCAGGGTTGTAGGGCCGCACGGGTGAGGGGCCGAGCCACAGATCCCAGTGAAACCCGGTGGGTGGCGCACCTTCGGCGGGGAAGTATCCCTTGCGGCGGAGCTGGCGATTGCCCCAAGCGGTGGCGGATTGCAGTTCGCCAATCACGCCGTCACGGATCATTTCGCGGATGCGGTTGAAATTCGGATCGGTGTGGCGCTGCATGCCCACCTGGGTGGCGAGCTTGTCTTTTTTCGTCAGCCAGTTGGCGCGGACCACGCGGGCTTCCTCGACGGAAATGGCGAGGGGTTTTTCGCAATAGACGTGCAGGCCGCGGTTGAGCGCCCAATTGGCGATGAACGCGTGGTGGTGGTCTGCGGTGCAGATCACCACGGCATCCAGGTTCTTTTGCTCGAGGCATTTCCGCCAGTCGGTATAAGTCGTGGCACCGGGGAAGCGCTTGAGAGCGTCCGGGAAGAAGGCCTCGTTGATGTCGCACAGCGCGACGACGTTTTCCTTGCCGATCGAATCATAGTGGGCGAGGCCGCGGCCCCAGACGCCGATGAGGGCGATGTTCAGCTTGCTGTTAGGTGAAACCGTCGCCCGCAGCAATCCGCTGGGAAGGATGGTAAGTCCGGTGGTGGCGAGGGTGGAGGTGGCGAGGAACTGGCGACGTTGCATGGCGGGTGATGGATGAGGGCTAACACCACTGGAATACCGGCTACCGGCAGGAGCGCCGGGCACACAGCGGAGGGGAGCGGCGCTCACCGCTCCTGAAATTAAAACGACAGGATCATCCGGGTCCTTTCAGACTTTCATTGTTTTGCTGCGAGGGATTTGCTTTTGGGGTGGAGTTCGTTGAACGATCCTCTGGGCCGACTGGAGGCCGGCTTGCGGGGATGATGGCACGCCGCTTCAATCCGCGGTTTCGAGGCTGTCCCACCAGGTCGGGTCGGGCTGCAAAACCGGCAGGCGGAATATCCCTGCGTGAAACGCATCCCGCCGCGTGCCAGACGGTCGATGTGCGGAGTTTCGTAAAACGTGCTGCCTTCGACGGCCACATCCGCGAGGCCATAATCGTCCACAAGAATGAAGAGGATGTTAGGGCGTTCCGGTGACCGGGCTGCGGCGATCTGACAAAGCAACGACAGGACGGCGGCGGCCAACCGTGTGGCAATCGATAATCGGGGATTCATGGCAGGGAGTTTGGTTTCATGAGATTTTAAAATGATGGTTTCATCGGTCGGTTTTTCTCAGTCCGCCGGACTTCCGTCATACGGTAGACGAACGACTTCGCGGAACCAGGCGGAAGCCGGGATGGCTTGTTTTGCGATGCCGGGGCCCTGCCACTGGAGACTGATCGAGTGGCTGCCGGCGGTGGCGTGGCGGTAGTCGATGCGGATCGGGTGGTAACCTGCCTTGAGCGGGATGGTGCCGGAGGACTTTTCGGTGCCGCCGGTGTAACCGAAGTCCGCGTCCAGCAGCTGCGCGTCGTGAATGCGCACGAAGGCACCGGTATCGGTTGTCAGGTAGAACGTGTAGGTGCCAGAGGACGGCACCTGGAGATAGCCGGAGAAATGCAGGCCGACGTCATCCGCGCGGGTGCGCACGGCGGGATCGGGCGTGGCGATGGTGCCGGTGGCGACGCTGGCCTGGGTGGACCAGTCGGGAGTCCAGGGAGTGGCCATTTCGTAGGCGCGGTAGTCCAGGCCGTTGACCACGGTGGGCGGGGTGATGGCGGGGATTTGCTCGGAATCGTAGGGCCGCGCGTTGTTCGCGCTGGCGCGGCGCAATTGCAGGACGCGGTCCTTGAGCTGCTGCTGGGTGGGTACGCCCGGTTGGCCTGCGAGGTCGGTGCTTTCCGCGGGATCGTTGAGCGTGTTGTACATGCGGAAGTCGGTGGCGTGGGATGATAGATGGGTGCGGACGCCCTTGTAGCCGTTCAGATAGAGCGCCTGCATCTGGTTGCGTGGCTTATTGGCGTGCTTGGGGAACCGGGTGTAGTCCGGCGTGCTGCCGGAAACATAGAACTCGGTGTAAACCTGCGGGGCGCGCTGGGTGCCGATGCCGGTTAGAATGGGGGCGAGCGAGACGCCATCGGCGCGGGCGGGCTGCGGGACGCCGGCGAAGCGGGCGAAGGTGGGCATCCAGTCGTGGAACTGCGCGGGCGTCTGGTTGATGCCGCCGGCGGGAATGGTGCCGGGCCAGCGGACGAGGGCTGGCACGCGCAGACCGCCTTCCAGCACATCGCGCTTGATGCCCTCGAACGGGCCGTAGGAATCGAAGAGGCGCGGGTCGTAGGTATAGGAACCGCCGAGGCCCGACTCACTGGCCGGGCCGTTGTCCGAGGTGAAGACGACGAGCGTGTGGTTGTCGATGGACAGGTCGCGGAGGGTGGCGAGCAGATCGCCGATCGCATCGTCGATGCGGCGGATCATGGTGGCGTAGCGTTTTGCGGTATCGGTCCATCCGGTGGCGGTTGCGTAGTCCGGGTGGATCCACGAGTTGATGGTGCCGGAGGCGGTGTTGATCAGATTTCCGGGTGTGCCGATCCATTGCAGGCCGCCGCTGGTGCCGCCGCCGGCCGGATAGGCCTGGGTCGGCACATCGAGGCGGGCGTGCGGCGCGGTGTAGGTGAGATAGAGGAAAAACGGCAGCGCGGGGGTGTTGGTCCGGTGATCGATGATCCATTTTTTCGCGCGGGCGGTGATCAGGTCGGTGGAATAACACTTGCCGAGACCGCTGTTGATGATGGTGGTGTTTTCAAGAAATGAAAGCGGCTGGTCCTGATTGTCGGTGTAGGCGCCGAATTGCTCGGGATAATGGATGTGGGCCGCGCGGTGGGAGGCGTAGCCGAAGAAGTAATCGAAGCCGCGGAGTTGCGGGCGGCTGGGCTGGTCGGCGGGCACGCCGGGTCCCTGCAGGCCCCACTTGCCGATGGCGGCGGTGGCGTATCCCGCGCCGCGCATCACGGTGCCGAGGGTGTGGTTGTCTTCCAGCGTCTGGTCGAACTGGCTGTTGCGGATGTTCGAGTGGCCCTGATGAACGCCTAACAACAACGAGGCGCGGGAAGGCGCGCAGACTGGTGCCGGACAGTAGTGGCGGCGCAGTTGCATCCCCTCTTCGGCGAAAGTGTCGAGCTTGGGCGTGGCGATTTTCCGGGTGCTGCTGCGGCCATTCTGGAAGAACACCCCGAGGTCGCCCCAGCCCATGTCATCCACGAGCACGAAGATGATGTTGGGTTTCTGTGCCTGGGCGCGAACGGACGAAGGCAGGAGGCAGGCGAGAAGGGCTGCGAACTTGAGGAATTTCATGGCCTGGAGAAGAAAGTTGACCGTCAGGCGCGGCTACTGGCAGGAATTTGCTGTTGGAGAGCATGCCGGTTAAGGTTGCGGAGACGGTGAGGGTGAGCTTTGTCGCCGACGTTGGCGAGTGTGATTGGGGGCATGGATGCGAAGATGACTTCGGTGTCCGCACTGCTGGCCGGGCCATCGCCAATGGTGGGCGAGGCGGTTTCTTCATTCGTCACCGGCCCGCCGCCTAGGGCGATGGACCCGGAGCCGCCGGTAAGGGGAGCGGCGTGTGGGGTGACGGTGAGCGCGAGGCTGGTGCAGGCGCTCAGGATCCGGTATTTGCGGGTTTTTGCATGGTCCGGTTTGGGAATCGCTGATGCGCAGCCGTCGGTGGACGTTTGGCGCACCATGCATGGGCATGAGGATTCCGGTTTCGCAAAATCCGGTTACTGGGCAAAACTGCCCATGGCAGCCGGAGCGGGTGAAAATTGGAGATCTAGGATTTTAGATTCAGGGTTTCACGACCATGAGGCGGCCAAAGAGCTTCCCAGTGGAACCGGCTTGGGTTTTCGGGATGCTGATTTTCACGGTGTCGGTGACTCCATCGTCCGGTGTGCCAGCGGTGACGGTGATGGTCGCCGGCGGGACCGATCCGCTGGCGGCGGGGATGGCGGCGCTGCCGGGCCAGGTGGCGAGGGTGGTGCCCCACTCGAAGGTTTGGGTGGTTTCAGGGAAAACCGAGTCGTCGCGGCGCTGATAGGTGAACTCGAAGGCGGCAGGGTCGGTGGTGATGTCCAGATCGGGCATGATGGATGGATCCGAGATGGAGGGATTTCCGTTCAGGGCGAATTCGAGCAGGTTGTCCATACCGTCGTTGTCCGGATTATCGGTGGGATCCAGATCGGCGGGGGCGAGACCGAAGCCGGTGATCCAGGAGGCGAAGCCCGCCGGGGAAACGACGAGCCGGAGGGTGGCGTCGCCCTGGGTGAAGGTCCAGGTTTTGGTGCCATCCATGAGGGTCCAGGTGCCTTCGGGAGACTCGATGAAGCCGGAGACCGTGAAGGTGCCGGGGTCGAAGGTCTGGGTGGAAACATCGGCGAGAACCCAGGCGTTGCCGTCGGTGGGATCGGCGTTGGTGAGGTCGATGGTGAAGGTGCCGTTGAAATCGGCGGTGCCGGGGCCGGTGACCTTGTTGGTGGTGCCGGGGGCGGTGGGGACGAATTTCAAGCTGCCGGTAGCAGCGAGATCCAAGGCTCCGGCGCTGACGGTGGTGTTTCCGGTGTAGGTGTTGGCACCGGATAGAGTGAGTGTGCCAGCGCCGGACTTGGTGAGGCCGCCGTCGGGAGTGGCTCCGAGAACGCTGTCATGGATAAGCGGCTGCGGGATCTCGATGAGGAAACCGCCGTCGTTGATGAGCGCGCCGCCGGCCCGGACCTTGGCGTTGTTGGCAGTGGTGAGGAAGGCGGCGTTGTCACCGCTTGCCTTGAGGGTGCCACCGTTGAAGTTCACGTTGAACTGGACCGTTGCGGCGGCACCGGGTCCTTTGGACAGACCCACTACGGTGAGGGTGCCGCTGTTGAGGGTGAGGGTGCCGCTGGCGATGTTGTCGGCGGGGGTGGTGGCGGTGCCGAACAGCGAGGTGCCGGAGCAAGTCACCGAGCCGCCGTTGAGGGTGAGGCCGGAGCCGACGCTGTTGCCGGAGCCGGTGACGATGGAGGCGACGGAGAGGGTCGTGCCTGAATTTACCTGAATAGTACCGCGGTTGGCCTTCAGCTCGTTGAGGTTGCTGTTGCCGCCATTGGTGATGGTGAGGGTCTGAAGCCCGTTCTTGTTCAGGCTGAATCCGGCGCCATCGAAGCCGCCTGTTAGCTCGATATTGCCGGCTCCGACGATCGTGCTGCGGAGCAAGGTGACCGCGCCGGAATAGGTCGCCAACGTGGCGCCTCCGGTGTTGTAGAACGCGCCGATGTCGTTGTTGTTGGCGCCGCTGTTGAGTTTGAGCGGAATCACGGTGGCCGGGGAGAATCCGGCGAGGTCGAAGTTGCCGATGGTTGCGCCGATGCTTCCGCTTCCGCCGTTGACGCTGACCTCGGTGGTGGTGCCGAGAGCGTCAGCTGCGCCGAGACGGAGGAAGCCGCCGTTGATGCTGGTGGTGCCGGTGTAGCTGTTGGAGCCAGAAAGGACTTGGCGTCCAGCGCCGGATTTCACGAGGTTCATGCCGGTGGCACCGTCGGCGATGATGCCGGAGTAGGTTTGAGTTCCGGAGCGGGGATTGAGGGTCAGATCGGTGATGCCGCCGGAGTAACCGGTGGTGATGACGGAGGCGAGATTGATGCTGCCGGTCAGTCCGCCGAGGGTCAGGGCGGTGGGGCCGACGACGGTGACGGTTCCCGCGCCGGAGGTGTCGAGCGCGCTGTTCTGGAGCGCGAGGGCGTTGGTGAGTTCGAGGGTGCCCTCGCTGACAAGGGTGTTGCCGGTGATAGTGTTGGTTCCGCCGAGGGTGAGTTTGCCGACACCGGTTTTGGTCAGGGACAGGGGGTTGGAGCTGGGAAGCGGGCTGACGGAATTGCTCCAGTTGCCGAGACTTTCGATATCGCCGACGGCTTCCACGGTGAGGCTGCGCGCGTTGCCACCCCCGGAAATCACCGACCATGTGCCGAGGTCGAGAAGGTTGGACGAAAGGTTTTGGATCGCGTGGCTGGAGGCGGTGCTTAGACCACCAATCGCCAAAAGTCCGGTGTCGGCGAAGGTGACTGCACCCGCGTCCGCTTCCACGGTCAGGCCGGTCGAGAGGCGGATCGCCGCGCTGCCGCTGCCGGTGATGGTGAGCGGATTGGTCTGGGCGGAGAGAATAGTATATGCGCTGCCCGCTGTGCCAGCCCCACCACCGCAGGCGACAGCGAGAGTGAGGTCCTCCGTCGTTGCGTCCGATCCATCGAACTGGATGTTGAGATTGCTTACGTTGGTGTTGGTGATCAGCGGATCGAAGTTGCTTCCGGTCGAGAAGACGGAATTGGTGGTGCCTTTCCAGACGCTTTGGGCGTGTGCGCAGGGCAAGGCGAGGCCGAGCGAGATCGCGACGAGATGCGCGTGGGACGGGCGGGTAAAGTGGTTGGGCTTTGATTTCATGATGTTTAGGGGCTCTGGATTTCGGGAATTTGGTTTTATGGGGAGGCCTTCAATCGATCCATGGAGGATTCAACTGCATGGACCTTGGCGCATGCCGCGGATTCCAGCTATCCCCCGCAGGGGGGGTTTTTCGGGCGGATACTGGGTAGGCTCGTGCCGCCGGGAAGCAGTCCGGGTCCTGGGGCGGGTCCAAGGAGGTGGAGAGGATGCCCGGGCCACGCGGGCATCAGCCCGCTTCAGGCGGGACTGTCTCAGGGCAGGGCCACCGTGCATGCGGTCAATCGAGAATGCCCGGAGCCTGATGGCAGCAGCAGATCGACACGGGCCTCGGTGCCGCGTTTGAGCCAATCCGAGCCGATGGGGACCGTGACTTCGGCCGCTTCGTAAGGCTTGAGCGCGGGCACCGGAACTTGGATGATTCGCTCGAGCACGTCGCCCACGGCGGCTTTGAAGCAGACCTGCATGGTGGTCGAATCCGACGCTGCCAAGCCGAAATTCTCCACCGTGACAGCCAGGGCGCCGCGTCCGACCAGGCGCGGATGAGTCGGCGAGAGGATGGCATGGGGATCTGATTTTCCGGGCAAGCGGGCGAAGCCGGTGACGATTTCCCCTTTGCGGTCTCTGCCGAGCAGCTTGCCGACGTAGTCGTCGGGATGGAAACCCGCTTCGTTGACGGCGAAGGTGAGTTTCAAATCCCCGCCCGCCGGTGTGGCTTCCAATACCCTGGCTCCTTTTCCAAAATCGACCGCAGACGGTGAGCCAAATGTCAGTGCTGCGGGATCCAGATCCCGCGCGGGTTCGAACCCCTCCTCCGCCCGGATGAGCAGCTCGATTTTTCCATCAGCTGCAAGCGGGTGCCTGTTGAGGATTTCCATTCTCCGATCGACCACCAAGGGCATGGCAATGATTTTTGAGCCGTGGATATCATTGCCGACGTCCTCCTTTTTGCCGGTGTCGATGACCGCCAGGTAAAGATGGGTGGCACGCCCGAAAGCATCCTGGCGGACATTCGGCCGTTCGAATTTATACCATCGCTCGCGGGTTCCGTCGGCGCTGCGGGCGACGGTGGTGTCATAGGCGATGCCGGGATCGACCGTCCAATCCACACCGTCGGGCGAGCGAAGGTAGAACGCGGTGCGGCCGAACCAGTCGTTGACGAGCATGTGGTATTGGACCTCATCGCGCCAAACCACCGGGTCTTCGAATCTTCCTCTAACGGGTGGATAGGGGGTTTGGGCGGTGATTTTCCGGTAGGGTTGGAGACCGTCGCGGCTGATCCAAATTTGTCCGCCTCTTGAACTCATGAGATAGCTGCCGTCCTCCCTCATGGTGAAGGTGTGGTTGGACATCGGTAGCTCGGGAAACCCTCGGGTGTCGTATTTCAGTTCAAATGGTTCCCATGGACCCTCGATGGATTTCGATTTGTAGGCACGCCCGATGACATAGAGCACATAGGTTCCATCCTGCGTGCGGTAGCACATCACGTTGTGGCCCGGGCCGATTTCTTGCTCGATCTTGAACGGGCCGGTCGGTTTGTCCGAGGTGGCATGCACGATGGTGGATTGCGGCCATGCCGAGTGGCCGCGGGGATCGGCGTTCGACCAACGCGTGGCGAACATGTGTTCCTTACCCTCGTGAT
Source organism: Akkermansiaceae bacterium (assembly GCA_040880785.1). GTDB lineage: Bacteria > Verrucomicrobiota > Verrucomicrobiia > Verrucomicrobiales > Akkermansiaceae > Luteolibacter. The sequence goes on from JBBEEL010000057.1 coordinate 18,531, forward strand.
GATGGACGCTCATGCACCAGTAGGACCAGTCGGGATCCTCCAGGCCGTTGGCCGCGTTGCGGGGTTTCACGTTGTCGCCGCCCCAGATATCAGCGCGCAAGGGGCTGTCGATGGGCATGGGGAGGATGCGGTCGATGAATGCCGCGCCGGCGGGCATGCCGGCGGGGGTGACGTATTCCGAGGGCGCGTGTTCCCAGGAGGTGGTGGTGTCGTTGGCGATGGCGGTGCCAAGGCTGATGGCAAGTGGAGCGAGTCTGAGGATTTTCATGGGATGGAATGATGGGCTTCAGGGCTTGGCAACAGCCGGGCCCATAGGGCGGATGATGATGAAGGTGGGTTCGCTCTCCTTGACTTCCGGGTAAGCGGAAACGAGCAGTGCGATGGGATCTCCGTTATCTCCGGAAACCACCTGCGGGCGCTCGATGCCTGCGACGGTGATAGAGCCACCGCCTGCAAGCGGCACGGGTTCGTTCTGCGACCAAACCGGAACCTGGGAAACGAGATCGTATTTCACGCCGTCGTTCGAAGTGTAGTGGACGATGGCCTTGCGGATGCCAGTCGCCTTCGACTCCCAGTCGGTGCATAAAACCTGATAGCGGCTGTCTTGCATCCAGACGACGGGGTCCTCGAGTTCGAAGTTGCCGGGCAACCGGTTGCCCAGACCGCCCAACAGTTTGTATGGGCCGTGGATCGAGGGTGCCTCGAACGCCTGCATGTAGGCGTCCCAATCGCCGTCCTTGGTTTCGCCGGGCTTGAACTTACCAACCGCATACGCCGAGCCGTCGGGCCGCACGAGGATCGACGGGTTGTTGGTGGCGAGCGCGGGTTTGGCAACCGGCTGCCAGGGGCCTTCGATCGAGTCCGCCCATGCGAAACCGGTCTGCCAGACGGGGATGCCAAGGTGATAGATCAGATACCGGTTTCCGACCTTCATCACCTTCGGGTTGTGGATGGCCTGCTTCGCCCACGGGTGCTTCGAAGGGTGCAGGACCACTTCCTGAAATTGATAGGGGCCGAAGAGCGACTTCGAGGTCGCACGGATGACATGACTGTGGAACCAGCCATTCATTTTCTCCGAAGAAGGCCACCGCGACACGAAGAGGTGCCAGGTATCACCTACCTTGATCACCGACGGATCCCAAAGATACCAGCCGTCCATTCTGAAAATCGCGGTTTCCGGCACCGGCTGGAGCGCGGATCGCAGCGGGCTGCCTTGTGGATGGGTGACCTCGACACCGGGAGGCAGGGCTGGCGGAACCGATTCTGCGGAATGGACGGCCGAGACCGCCCCGATCGCAATGGATACCATGGCCAACAGAATTCTGGAAAACCGGAAAATCATGGACGTATCAACGGTAAATGGAGAGAGCATTGCCTTATTTGATTGCGTGGGTGATGACGAAAGAAACGAGTTCCTCGCACTGGAAAAATCCCTGCCAGAGGTTGTGGCCTTGCCCGGGCGAAATGACTAACTGCATCGAACCGCCGAGCGCCTCATAACGGGATTTCAAGAGCGCGGAGTTATCTTCCAGCGGGACGATCTTGTCGCTATCCCCATGAATGGCAAAAAGCGGCACGCCCGCTTTGGTAAGCAGTGCGAGGCGGTCGAGTGGATTGTGCGCTGACAAACCGGCTTGCAGTTTCTCCGGCGTCAACTGATAGGCGGTGGCAGCCTTGGCCACGCCGGGATAGCTCGCGATATTGCACACCGGATAGATGCCGGCAAAGGCAGCGACCTTTTCGGGATTTTCCGCAGCCCAGGAAAGCGTCATCAACCCGCCGCGACTGCGGCCTAACAAAACAGGCTTGGTAGAGTATCCGCGCAGTTCGGTCATCTCTGCATACAGCTTGGAGAACAGCACGCGGCCGTCCGGGCTGCCGTAGGATTCGCCCACGTCGATGCCGGCGATGGCGATGCCCGCGTCACGGAATTTCTCGAACATCCAGCGTTCCTCCGGGCTTGGCAGGTTCGGCAAGGTTGGTGCATACCAGACCCATGGTTTTGATTTTCCTTCCGCCTTTCCGCTGGCGGCGATGAGAAACGCGGGATGGCCCGCGACGGAAAACTGCTCGCCCGGCAGCGGAAGTTTCTTGGTCGCAGGCACCGTTCTCAGCCACGCCTCGGCAAAGCGGCGGCCGAGCGTGATCTGCCCGGCGGCGTCGTAGTGAATCCCATCGGATTGTTTGTTCAAGTCGTCGGTTTCGATGAGATAAACGCCCGGAATCTCGCGGGCTGCCCGCTCTTGGGCTGCGCGCACCTGCTGGATGTAGGGAAATTTGATTGTCTTCTTATCATCCTCGGTGGCGGCGGCCGGCATGTTGACGCGTCCGAAAAAGAACGGGAGCGAGGGGGCGTTCAAGTCGCGGCGGAACGCCTGAATCAGAGTTTTGAAATTTTCGAAGTAGTTGGGTCCAAGCGCCGGATAGCGCGTATCGCTCTCGCCCTGCATCCAAAGCACACCGGTAAGCCGCGCGGGACGATCCTTGATCGCGGCGGCGTAATCGGCTAACAGCTTGCTGTAGATCGGGCCGGCGGCGGTATCGTATTTCGAAGCCAGGCGTGACTCGTCCCACTGCGGAGCCCAACCCGCCAGCGAAGTGCCACCCATCGCCCGCTTGACGAGAAGAAATTCGTCAGTCGGCCGGGCCGCGGCGACAGTCGCGGCAAATGACACTTCGGGCCCGAAAAACTTGCCGGCGGCGATCCGTTCGGTTAGACCCCGGTTGATCATGCTCACCTTTGCGGGCGGCTGCTTAAACTTTGCCGGAAGCTTGGCGATGGGAAAATTGCCGTCCATGTTGGATTGGCCCGCAAGCAGGACCACCTGGACCGGGTCTTGCGCACGGGCATCCGTCGAGAGGGCCATGACAAACACGAGGATTATGCCGATGATTTGATGTCGGGGGATAATCATAGGAAAACGGCGTTAGCGCGTGGTGATGCGGAACACCACCGCGAATCCGGATGGCATGGAATCGGGGCATCGAACGGAGAGGCCGTCCGCTTCCTGCTTCCACTCGATCGAATTGGAAGAACCTAGCAGGGAGACCTCCGTGATTTTCTTTTCGATGAGCTTTGAATCCGCGCCGAGAGACTTGATGAGAAGTTTCTCGCCCGGCTTGGGCACGGTCATGACGAAGGCGTAGATGGCACCGTCCCTGCCCTCGGTGAATCGGATATCTTCAGAGGTCATCTTGAACTCGTCGTGAAAAGCTTGGATCACATTTCTTGGAAAAGTGACGAGTTCCATAGCTCCTTTTTTGTTTTTCTCCATCCTGCCCTCACCGAGAACTTTCCACGCGCGGCTGCCATAGATCGCGGCTCCGTTGGTTTTGAGAAATGCGCCGAATTCCCGCCACATCTTTTCGCCGCCGGGTTCGAGCGCGCCTTCGGGTGTCAAACTGATGTTGATGTTGAAATTGCCATCCCTGGAAATCGCCTCGATCATTTGAAGCACCATCGGCCGCGCGCTGTAGAAGGTGTTGTCCTCGAAGAACCACTCGCCCACCGTGTCCTCCCAGACCCAGGGCGTGCGGATGATTTCCCCCGTATGCCCGCCCTCGCGCGGGGAGGCCACGCCGGGAAGTTTCGGGCCGCCCTTGATGACGGCCATGCAATCGACCTCGCCGCCGTTTTTTGCGAAGCGTTTGTTATACATGTGGGAAACCACTCTGGGTGTCGCGTCGCTGATCACACCCTTGGCGGTGCCGCGTCCGGTGAAAGGCTCGGTGCCATCGGTGTAGATGAAGTCCGGATCGTAATCGTCCACAAACTGTTTGAGGCGATTGAACCACTTCAAGCAGTAAGCCTTGGCGAAATCGCGCGTTTCGGGATGGATGAACACATCCCGCACCGGGGTAAAGAATCCGTCGCGGATGTTCTTGTCCGGCAGGGCTTCGGCTTGCAGGTCGATGCCGTAGAGGTCCGCAGGATCAAAACCGTCCCACCATTTTCCTTTGCCGTTTTCCTTGGTGCGCACTGCGGCATCATAAGGCACTCCGGCTTTTGGTCCGGACTTGTCGCTGCCGAAGGCGGGCTGATACCACCAGAGCGAATAATCGGCGTGAAATGCCATGCCCACGCGGAACTTGTGCCTGCGCGCCTCGGAGAACATCTCGCCGACGATGTCGCGTTTCGGGCCGACGTTGACCGAGTTCCATGGCTGATAGGTTGAGTTCCAGAGATCGAAATTATCGTGGTGGGAACCTTGGACGAGGATGTAGCGCGCTCCGCATGATGCGTAGAGGTTCATCAGTTTTTTCGGATCAAATTCCGGTGCCTTCCATGCGTTGAGCACATCCATGTAACCGAACTCCGAGGGATGGCCGAAACGTTTGACATGCTGGTCATACATGAAGCGGTTGTTCGCGCGGCCCTTGCGCCCTTCCGGCGGTTGTTGATAGAGGAAGCGCGCATACCAATCGCCATTGCGACCCATGCTCTGCGGCCCCCAGTGGAACCAGATGCCGATCTTGGCATCGCGCCACCAACCGGGCTCGGGTTTCAGCTTGTCTGTGGTGAACGATTTCCAAGTGCCGTCAAAAGGACCGGGCGCGATGGGCACCGGGATTTGGTAAACCTCCTTCGCCGCCTCCGGGGTGAGAGGTTGAGGAGCCGACTTCCCGCCACCGTAGGCATCCGCAGGCGTGCGTTCGATTTCCTCGGCAGCGCCACCCGCCGGGGAGATTGCCAGAAACACTGCTAGCAGAATGGAGGTCGGGTAGGATTTCATGGTGAGGTAAGGATAAGCACCGGACCTAGCAGACCGGAGGAGAGCAGTGGTGACCGGGCCGTGAAGTAATTCCAGGTGGTGAAAGTGTATCGTCCTTTGGAGGGGCGCGGCAAATCCTTGAGCACCCATTCGGGAAATTCCTTGAGCGGGCCGCCGAAGCCCATGTCTCCCTTGTTCCATTCGCTGTCGTCTGGTTCTTGTTCGTCGCCGATGAGGCGGTTCGCCCAGCAGTTGGTTACGCGGATTTCGAGGCGATTCTCTCCGGTGCGCAGGGCTGCCGTGATGTCCACCCGCCAGGGCGCGGTCCAGACCACTCCGAGGTCGCGACCGTTGAGACGGACGGAGGCGATGTCCCGCACCACGCCGAGATCGAGCCAGATCGGGCGACTCCCTGATTGGAGGGATTCGCCGGCGGTGAAGGTGGTGGAATAGGTCGCGGTGCCGCTGTAGTATTTGATGCCCGGATCGGATTGGTCTTTCCAATCGACAAGCTGGTCCCACCCCACGCTGGCCGGACCGCCCCACTTCGGGTCGAATGCGACCGTCCATTTCATACCGTCGAGCGAAAGGACCGGTTTCAGAAGCGGGAAATTCGAATCACTGGCCGGCTTGGTTTCCGCAGTGATCAACGAGCGGAAAACTACGAAGAAACTCTCCGATGGCGCGAATTCCAAATCGATTTCAATACTGCCATCCACGACTTGGAAACCAGACAGCGGAGGCATCCCGCCGGTGACGGGTTGCCAGAGTTCGGGCAGGCGGTCGGCGACTGGAAAGCGAACCCTTGCCTTACCCTCGACGCGGGCGGTGTTGGCCACGAAGAACACATCGTTAGAGCCGTCCTGGCGACGAATGGTACGCAACTTGGGCTGCCCGCCGGTAACGTCGAATGAAACGGCGGGCGCGTTCGCCGGTGGGGACTTCCCCCACTGAAGCAGCGCCTGGCACCGCGTTAGATACGCGATCCACGCCTTACCCGGTTCCCACCAGGTCTGGGTGTGATCGAAGTGCGTGCCCCAGCGCCCCATGACGACGCCGGGCTTGTGACGGTCGCCCCACGGTTGGTGGGTGTAGCGGTGCAGGACGAGGTGGTTGATGCCATCGCAGAACGCCTCGTCGCCGATGGATTTGAGCCATGCCGGGGTTTCCGACCATTGGCTGACATCAGGCTGGCCGGTGAAGGCCTCCGCCTCGATGGGGTTGAATCCGGCGGCGATGCCGGACTGCACCGTTTCCAACAGATGGCCGGAGCGGTGATAGTTTCCACCGTGGGTCCAGAACTCCGTTAGCAGGCGATCCACATGCGGCGTGACCTCCGGAATCTTCCACGGGCCGCCGTAGGGTTCGCACGAGAAACGGAGCCCGGCCGCGCGGAGTTGGCGTGCGAGAACCGGGAAATAATTCTCACGAAACAAGTCGGCGACCGTGAGCTTGAAGTCCTCATTATAGGCAACGGTCCGGGCGCTTCCGCCGATCTCACGCTTGGCGAGGGTGGGCAGGAACGGGATTGGATCATAGCCGCGGCGGGTGCGGAACTCGTCGCGCATGCGCGGCGTCCATCGCGGCATCCATGATTCGTAGCTGTCGAAGTGATAGAAATTGAATCCCTTGCCGAACCACTCGCCGACGTGGGGTTTCGCCTCCTGGATGATGTGATTCACATGGAACTCAACCGCCTCGCGGCTGAGTTTGTCGCACTCGAATCCGTTAGCCTGCCATTGCGGCGGCTGCTGCATCGGACCCATGACGGTGTGACCGAAGCGATAGAGAATCCACTCGCCGGGCGGGGCATTCCATCGGAGCCGTCCGTCCGCGTTCACGAACTTCGTTAGATCCATCACCTGATCGAGGGCGACGGGTCCGCACGCAGGCAGTGCGAGCACGGCGATATCGCGGAAGAACGACCGGCGTTCCGGGTGTTCGGGGCGTTCGAGCTTGCCGTTTTCCGGATTCCAAACGGGATAGCGCTGGATGCCGCGCAGGTCCGGCGTGGGACGGGGAAGTTGGCCGGAAAACTCCCTGTCGCCCGCCACCCGCGTTTCCGACCACACGACCTCCTGCATCGCATGCTCGGGCTTGATCCAGGGGCCGCCGCTGCTCGAATAACCGGGGCAATTGCTCATTCCGAAATCGAGGCCAAGACGGCGCGACTCCATGGCCGCGTGGCGAACGAGCTTCCACCACGGCGCGGTGAAGGCGATGACCTCGGGAGTGGGAGCCTTGGCGATGTCGCGCGGCCAGGGCGTGGTGGTATCGGCGAGGCTGAACATGAGCGTGCCGCCGAGGCCCGCATCCCGCAGCGCTTCAAGGTCGCGCGTGATGCCTTCACGGGTAATGTTAGAACCCATCCACATCCACATGACGGTGGGACGGGCCGTGGCTGGCGGATGGAAGAATACATCTTCAACCGTGCTTGCGGCATGGAGGAATGGCAGGCCGAGGACGGCGATGGCGATCCAAGTTTTCATGACATCATTTTGCTTGGGTTCTCTCCAACGAAATGGTCAGCAGTCCCCTGCCCGGCAGGCGGGTGGTGATCCGGCCGTTAGCGGCACGACCGGACGGAAGTTCCACGAAGTCCTCCTCGCGTCCAGTGCGCCACATGCGGAACGGCGCATCGGCAAATGGCGGGGCGATGCGGATCTCGATGTCGGCGTCCTGATCCTGCACCGCTGCGACGTGGACGATGAGTTTAGTTTTGTCAGAACTGATAAATGACGATGCCTTCACTCCGGGTTTTGCAATGCCGCTGGCGAATGGTCCGCTGACCTTGCTATCCACAATTCTCATACCGGGGACGAGCGGTGCGCACCACTGGCGGAATCCATGATAAATCTTGGTGTGATAGTAACTCTTTCCCCAGTTGAGGTGGATCAACGCCTCGCCGCCCTGGCGTGGCGGATAAACCCAGTCGTAGGCCATCCAGACGTTGACGCCCTCGTTGAAGGCCTCTGTCATGTAGAGCCAAAACTCGCCGGCGGAGTTGATCAATTCGGGCGATTTGTCCACGCCGTTGAAGCAGGCTTCGGTCATCCAAAGCGGCTTGTCGCCGGCGACCGCGCGCATCTTCGCCCAACGGTGGCCGCGACGGTCGTAATCGTGGTTTCCGACCACATCCACCTGATCGGCGGCGGCTGTCAGAAGCGCGGGAAGCGAATGGTTCGCGGTGTCCACGGCGCTGAGCATGTTAGGCGCGACGAGCTTGGGACTTGATACTTCCGGGTGACGGCGGGACATTTCATCAAGGTATTCCGCGATTTTCACAAACAGGGTGGTGTGCTGATCGGTGGTGAGGAAGTATCCCGGTTGGTCGTGGCCCCAGTCTGCCTCGTTAGAGATGCTGAGGTAGTCGATGGGTTGGCCGTGTTTTTGCATGTGGGCGAGAAAGGCCCAGATGTATTCGCCGACCTCGAGTTCGAGGTTGGCCTTGACGGTGGCTTTCGACGAACCGCCACCGCCGGCATCGTTGTTGGTCTTCATCCACGGCGGCGGCGTGTAGAGCACGGCGTAGAGTTTCATGCCGGGATTGCGTTTTTTCGCAGCGGCGGAGATTTCCAGCGGGTGCTCGCAATAGGCGAAGTCCTTCGGGTCGAAATTTTGGGTGTAGGGATCGTCGTTGTCATTTTTAGGCTCGTGATCGTGTCGGATCTGGAGTTGCAGGAAATCCGTGCGAACCTTGCTAAAAATGTCGTCGTAGAGTTTTTCCTGTTCCTCCGGACGGCCATTTTTGCCGAGACTGGTGACGTGCGCTTCATAGAAAATCGCGCCGCAACCCATGCCTTGGAATTCCTGCCGGACCTCTTGCGGAGCAACGGTGATGACTGTGGGCTCGGCGGCATGGAGCCCTCCCAAACATGGAAACAGGAGGATGAGAGAGACTCGTATTATTTCGCCGAAACCCATGGAACCCGAAGCCGGCGGAGATAGTTTTGAAAGGCCGTTTTCCGCAGAAAGAAGCGGCTGCGTACTGGCCGCAGTGAGATTTAGTGGAGCAATGGAATTCATAATCGATTTCGGCTGTATAGACTGCGTCAGGCCACGGGCTCTTGAAATGGCAGGTTGAATCCTTCTCGCGATGTGACAACCCGCTCTCCATCCCAGCATGCCTGGACACGGTGAAAATCCTAATCTTCCTCACGCAAACGCCCATCCCCCGCACGGGGGATTCTTTGCGAAAGGGCGCTCAACGCTCTGCGCTAAGCAGGCCGAAGTCGTAGGCCCGGGCGATGGCCTCCGCGCGGTCCGTGACCCCGAGTTTGTGGAAAATCGCTTTGATATGGCTTTTCACAGTTTCCGCGCTGATACCGAGCGCCTGACCGAGTTCTTCTCTGGAAAGTCCTCGTCCCAGGTGGCGTAGCACCTCCAGCTCACGGGCGCTGAGGGACGGACAGGCATTCGCAACTGGGGAAGGATCCGGCGAAAATACCAGCCCTCCGGCGGCGACCGTCCGGATCGCATCCATCAGGGTGGCGCGGTCGGCGGACTTGCTCAGGTAGCCGGCCGCGCCATTCCTCCGAGCCAGCCGGACCTCGGCAACCGTGGCACTGGCCGATAGAATCAGCACGTGGATCTCTGGCCAGCGCTGATGGATGATTTCAAGGGCATTGAAACCATCGCTGCCCGGCATCCGCAGATCCAGAAGAACGACGTGCGGGCGGAGGCTTTCGCAGACGGGCAGTGCTTCCTCGGTGGACGCGGCGGTGGCGATACGCCCGATACCGAGATCCGCACCGAGCATCGCTTCCAGTCCCTCGCGAACGACCGCGTGGTCGTCGATGATGAGCAATCGCAGTGAGTTTTCCGGGATCATGGCTGACAAGTGTGTGGGTTATGGTGGGTGAAAATTATTCCGTCCTCTTGGTCTCATCGCTGTCTTGCGAATCAGGAAAATCGGCGGCGAGAGCAAGTGCTTTGGGCACGGTGCAGGTGACGGTGGTTCCATTGCCGGGCGAGCTTCTAACATCGACCCCGCCGCCCAGCCATTTCATGCGCAGGCGGATGGATTCGAGCCCGAAATGACCTTCCTTGGGACCGGGCACCTTGTCGGGAGTAAAACCGCAGCCGTTGTCATCGATCCGCATTTCTAGGAACGTGGGATCATATGAGAGGGAAACCCGGACCTGCGTGGCGGCACCGTGTTTAAACGCATTTCCGACGGTTTCCTGCATGAGCAGAAGCAGGCTGCCCATCACCTTGCGCGAGACGGGAAACGTCTCGCCGCAGCCAGTCACCGAAACCGCCCCCCCCGGCCAATGCTCGACTGTCCCGACCGCGTGGCGCAGCAGCGCGACGAAATCATCCGAATCCTCCTCCATGTGCTGCAAGCCCCATAGCGCCTCGCGCAGGCCGGCCTGGGATCGCACCAACGCCCGCCGCGCCGCAGTGAGTTGTTCCTCGACTCTCGGCGGGATCTCCCCGAGATAGGCGACGGCAGCCTCCATCCGATAGGCGGCTCCGGCCATCAGCTGCTGGAGCCCGTCATGCAGATCGCTTGCCAGACGCCGCCTCTCCTGTTGGGCACCTTGGAATTCCAACTCCGAATTCCGGTGTTCCCGCATGACTTCCTCCAGCAGCAGGCTCCGCTTCTGCAAAAGCCTGCGCAGCGCGAGGTTCCAGCCCATCGCCAGCACCAACACGGCTGCCACACCTAACAGCGCCATAGTCAGTCGCTGCGGTGTCCACCAGGATGGCACCGAAAGCACCCGGACATCCTGCGGCGAGCGCAGCCACAACCGGAAGCCATCGATCGAAATGGACCCCTGCGTGGTCGCGTCCTCCTTGAAATCCAGCTCGGACACGCCGGTGAGTTCCAGCTCGGCTCCCTCCACCCAGTTTTCTGGCAACTGCAAATCCGACGCCGGCAGAACCGCCGGGAAAACGTAGCCCTCGGAGGCGATCAACAACGCCGGCGGCCGGTCCATTTCCCTGCGCTCGATTCTCACCAGCTTCCCCGGAAAACGAACCAGCCGGCCGCTGAAGTCAGCATCCGCCACCTTCTCGAACACGCTGCGGAAATTAGGATGCAGGATCCGGTCCACTGCGACCTCCACCGGCGCGGGAACCTCAGTCCGACCTAACGGACGAACGATCGCCCCGATGAACGCAGCAAGTGTGTGAGTGGTATCGATGAATCCTGCCACTTCCACCCGATCCCCCGGCCGCACGTCGGCGATTTCAGATTGCACCCGCACACTGCTGTCACCGTCCTGCAAAAAGAAAAACTGGCCGGGCACGGCAAGTGTCACCACGCCCTCGGTGACCTTGCGGTGATAGGGATTCGCGTCCGGGGAAAATGGCAGCAAGCGGTTGAGCGACACCTTGGGAGCCAGAAAGGGATCGGCGGGCGCGGCTTCGAGCACTTCGAAATCATTGGCACCCATCACGTTCATCCGCAGGCCCGCCACTTCGGCACGGAGATTTGGCAAGGGCACGAGCAGCCCCCGCACCCGCACCCGGGCATCCACCAGTTTCGCGGCATCGAGCTCCGCGCCGTTTTCAGAAGCGACCCGGCAGGGATGGCCGTCCACCATGATCATGACTTTCGAGTCGCCGAATTCGTCCGGCGGGGAAACTTCCTGCACCACTCCCTCCACCTCCACCCGTTGTCCATCCTCACTGCCTGATAGAAGGCGCTCCAGTGGCAGCCGCCGCGCCTCCGGGAGCGGGCCGGAGCCCACCCGCTTGAATCGCACCGGCAGCACGCACGGGGCGTATCCACCGGGATCGGTCACGCCCTCGATTTCCACCAACGCGCCCACCTCACTTTCATTTTTCGACGGATCGCCACCCCGCCAGAGGTTCCGCTGCATGGCGGAGGCGCGGCCCACCCAGACATTCCACTCGCCGTCATGCACAAAAAACGCCGGCATCTCATCTGAGTCCTGCCAGGTGACCACCCCGCGCAGTCGCACTGGTATAGCCTTGGCCGCCTCATCCCGCGAGAGAGCGCGGATTTGCGCCACGCTGGTGAGCGGCTCCTGCTCAGCGCGGGCAGGGCAGGCCGGCCCAAGATACAAGGCAAGCAGTATCCAATTGTGCGATGATCGGTTGCATCTCATGCGGTAACACACAGGTCAGCCATACGATATGGCCAGCGGTGCGCTTTAAAAGCCCCGAATTGGAGCAAACGCGCGGGGTTGGATTTCGGCAAGCATGGGATTTCTGGCATGTTTTGCCGGGAAAATTTGCGGGCCCGGCATGAACAACGTGTGTTTTATTACAAGATTCACCCCGGCACAATCCCCCCCACGGGGGATTGTAGGGGCTGATTCGCGTTCCTAGGCTATGGCTTGCGTACTGCGAACCCATGCACCCCTTCGAAGTCCGCTGCCGTTGCATTCCATGAAAAAACAACTTGTCATATTTTACGGCTTGGCCGCTCTCTGCGGTACCGCCGCCGATCATTCGCAATATCCGGTCAAGCGGCCCGCGCGCGAAGCGCCGACTGCTGCGGAAGGAACCTATGTTGTCCACCCCGACCAACTCCGCCAAACTATTCGCGGCTTTGGTTTCGAGATCCAGTCGGACTCGATCGCCTCCGGAAACAGCAGCATGCCCGAGGCATTCACCAGTGTGCCGCACGATCTGACACCGAGCGAGCGCGAGCGCTTTGCAAGGGAAATGCTTGCAGGTTTCCGCTACTGTCGTCTCGCCGGCGGACTCTACTGGCGTGGCACCGATCCCGAGGGAAGGCAGCTTCAGGGCAGGTGGCCGCAGCAACTCGGTGAATTATCGGAAATGATCCGCAGCGCCGACATCGAGGGGATCTCGCTGGAATACTGGTCCCCCGCGCCATGGTGGAAGGCCAACCGCAGCTACGTCGGCAGCGACCACGCCACCAACCGGCTGCGCTGTTTCGGTCCGGACTTCGCCCGCGATCCATTCTATCAGGGTGACACCGCGCGGTTTCTGGATGACTTCGGCGATGCACTGGTGACCGACATCCGGACATTGGAAACCCGTGGCATCCGGGTTTCAAAGTGGGGCCTGCAGAACGAGCCGCGCGACCTCAATGGAACCCCCGATTACTCGCGCTGCGGATACAACCGTGACGAGTATGTGAAGACGTTTCTCGCCGTGGCTCCCAAGATCCGCGCCCACGATCCGAACATCGAAATCATCGCTGACACCTGGAAACTTGATTGCATCGAGCCGATCATGAACGATCCGCAACAGCGGAAGCTCATCGACTCGCTGGTGCTGCACCACGTCGGTTGTGATGCCGCACGGGTGCCCGGTGACGCGGCCGCAGCGCGGCGGAAATTCGGTGACGACAAGCCGCTCTATCAGAATGAATATGAATATCTCGGCGGCGGAGCCTCCCCGGCGCGCTGCATGAACACCGTGCTTCACATCATCAACTGGTTCCAGGCCGGGGCTCCAGCGTGGTACTGGATCCATGCGCTCAAGCCCATCGGCAATACCGAGGCCAGTGGTTATTCCCTCGGCTATTGGCGGCCCGCCAACGATCCCAATCCACAAGATCACCCGGATTTTCCCGGCCTGAAGCCCGGCCACTGGACGTGGAATCCATATAACTGGCACGCGGTCGGCAGTTTCGTGAAACGCATGCCCTGGGACTGCCGCAGCGTTGGCGTCTCGGTAGAGAACGATGATCCAGACCTGCGGGTGACGGCCTTCCGCAAGCCGGACGGCAAGCTCACCATCGTGCTAGCCAACCGCAGCTTCCGGGACCACCGTTTCCACCTCCGCACCGGCCTGGCCGGTGCCACCTTCCGCGGCTACCGATACACGCCGGATGACTCGGGCGCGGGTTGTCTCGGGACGCCCTGCGGTGAATTCAATGGCCCGGATTTCTCGCCGTCGGTGGCTGACATGTCATGGGAATTCTGGGAGGAAATGTAAGGAACAATCCAATCCACTCCACGTTGATGAACCGCTTTCCATTGTGGCACCTTGTGCTTTTCGTCACCGCCCTCGCCTTCGCAGAATCCGGTGCG
>JBBEEL010000058.1:0-3118 GCA_040880785.1 Akkermansiaceae bacterium
AGCCGGCTCACTTGAAGAGATTCGGTAGGAAGGTTGAGAACCAAGGGACGTAGGTGATGAGCATCAGCGCGACGAACATCGCGATGAAAAACGGGATCAAGCTCGGGGTGACGCGCGCCAGCGTGGTTTTCCCGACACCACAGCCGACGAACAAACAAGTGCCGACCGGCGGCGTGCAAAGGCCGATGCAGAGGTTGGTGATCATCATGATGCCGAAATGCAGCGGGTCCATGCCGAGCACCGTCACCACCGGCAGCAGGATCGGGGTGAAAATGAGCACCGCGGGTGTCATGTCCATGAAGGTGCCGACGAGCAGCAGCAGGATGTTGATGGCCAGGAACAATAGCAGTGGGTTGTTGGCCAGTATGGACAAGGCGGCGCTGACGGTCTGTGGGATGTTTTCCGTGGTGAGCAGCCAGGACATCGCCGAGCTCGCGCCGATGAGCAGCATCACTACCGCTGTGGTCAGGCCGCCTTTGAGCAGGATTTGCGGCAGGTCCACCAGTTTCACTTCGCGGTAAAAAACCACTGCGAGCAGGAACGAGTAGGCCACCGCGATGACCGCCGCCTCGGTGGCGGTGAACAGGCCGGAGAGAATGCCGCCGATGACGATGAGCACCAGCAGCAGGCTGGGCATGGCGCGCGAGAAGGCGCGCAGGACGTCCGGCCACGGGGTTTTCTCCTCGCCCTGGAGCTTGTTTTTCCGTGCCCAGAAGAAGCAGGAAATCATGATGCAGCCGCCGACGAGCAGGCCGGGGATGATGCCCGCGAGGAACAGCCCGATGATCGAAACGCTACCGGCCGCCACCGCGTAAACGATCATGATGTTGCTCGGCGGGATGATCAGCCCGGTGGTCGCCGCGGCGGTGGTGAGTGCGACGCTGAACTCGCGCGGGTAGCCCTTGCGCAGCATTTCCGGGATCATGAAGCCGCCGACCGAAGAAACGGCGGCGGTGGCGGAGCCGGAGATCGAGCCGAAGAGCATGCAGGTGAGCGTGTTCACGTAGGCCAGCCCGCCGGGGAAGCGGCCGACCAGCGCGGCGGCGAAATCGATGAGCCGCGCGGCGATCCCGCCCTGTCCCATGAGCAGTCCGGATAGAATGAAAAACGGAATGGCCAGCAGCGTGAAGCTGTCGATGCCGTTGCTCATTTTCAGCGCCAGCACGAAGCCGGCGTCCTCTCCGTTGGCAAGAATGCAGAAAAATGTTGATAGGGTAATCGCCACGGCGATGGGGATGTCCATCACTAGCATGACGGTGAAGCTGATGAGCAGGATGAAAATGATGACGGTCATGACAGGCGTTCCGGTTCCGGAGTGAGGGACGCTTCCCGCTGGGCGGGGCTTGCGCTCGCGGCTTTGGGTTTTGGTGCTTCGGGTTCCACGTGGTTGTCGGCATGGCCCGGGGTGCCGCCGCGCAGGCAAACGACTAGGTTGACCCCGGCGAAAAGGATGGTGAAGGTGCCGCTGAGCGGCACTGCCAGATAGACCCAGCCCTTGCGAATGCCCAGCGCCGGCGTCTCCTGGCCCATTTCCAGCGTCCGGCGGACCAGCGCCCAACCGCCGTCGAGAAGCACCACCGCGGCAAAGAAGATCACGGTCAACCAGGTGATCACCCGCATCCAGCGGCGTGCATCCGGGTGGAGTTTCCCGACGAAGTAATCCACCCCGAGGTGGCCGTTGCGGCCGAAGGCGACCGCCGCGCCGAGCATACCCACCCAAATCAGGAGGAAGCGCGCGAGCTCCTCGGTCCACGGGCTTTGGCCGGTGGGCAGGAAGGGCGCGTGAATTTCATGCGCCGTCATCAGCCAGGCCCGCAGCGTGCCGAGGACCCGCGAAATCACGCCCCACAACACGTCGCACACCAGCAGCGCCATGGCCACGATCAACAGTCCTTCCAACAGTCGGACCAGGCCCCGGTAAATTGAGAAAATCATGCAGTCGGTTGAAATTGGGATTGGCCGCTCACTTCACCGCGCGGATGCGCTCGAGCAGCGGCTGAACTGGCGTGCCGTCGTAGTCGGCATAAATCGGCGAGGCTTTCTGGATGAACGCCTCGATGTCCGGCTGGATGACCTCCACGCCGGTGGCTTGGACTTGTGCCAAATCCTCCGCGGTGGCCTCCGCCCACAGCTTGCGCTGGTAGATCGCGGACTCGTCGGCCGCCTGCTTGAGCCACGCCTGCTCGGCAGGTGAAAGCGTGTCCCAAACGTCCGTGCTCACCAGCACCATGTCGGGCACGCGGGTGTGAGCGTTCTGGGTGAAATACTTGGCCACTTCGAAATGGCGGCTGGTGACGAAGCTTGGCACATTATTCTCTGCGCCATCCACGGTGCCCTGCGCCAGCGCGGTGTAGAGCTCGCCGAAGGCGATGGGGGTCGCCGAGCCGCCGAAGACCTCGATCATGCGGATCGCCACCGGGCTGTTCTGGACGCGGATTTTCATCCCCTTGAGATCGTCCGGGCCGCGGATCGGCCTGCGGGTGGTGTAGAAATTCCGGCTGCCGGAGTCGTAGTAACAAAGTCCGAGGATTTTCTGCGCCCGGGGTTTTTCCAACAGCTCTTCGCCGATTTCCCCCTCAAGCACCTGCCAGTAATGATCCTCGTCCCGGAAAACATAGGGCAGCCCGAAGACCTGCAGTTCCTGGACAAACCCCTCCAGCGGCGCGGTGGAGGTCTTGGTCAGCGCCAGCGAGCCGTTCTGGAGCTGCTCCACGCACTCGGTCTCGCTGCCAAGCACGCCGCTTGGATAGATCTCGATCGACATCGTCCCGTTGGAAATCGCTTCCAGCCGCTCCTTCATGTTGACCAAGGCCAAGTGCACCGGATGTGAGGGGTCGAGCGTGTGGCCCATCTTCAGGGTGCGCACTTTCGAGCCGCCCGCGGCATCCCCCTTGCTGAGATACCACGCGAATCCCCCGGTGCAGAGGAACAATCCGGCCATCAGGCCGCCGATGAAAAAGGAGAGGTTTTTGCCCATGAACTGCCGGAGTAAGAGCAGGCATGGGATCAAGCTCAAGGGAATTTCCCCGGAAATGCCCGCTCAGCAGGGCGTGGCCGTGGCTGGTGGCCGTGGCTGGTGGCCGTCGCTGGTGGCCGTCGCTGGTGGCCGTCGCTGGTG
>JBBEEL010000058.1:3218-5013 GCA_040880785.1 Akkermansiaceae bacterium
GCTGGTGGCCGTCGCTGGTGGCCGTCGCTGGTGGCCGTCGCTGGTGCGTCTCGCCCCGTTCCACCTTTTCCCCAGCGAGAAGCACCACCCACGGGCCTTGGCAGCGACCCATGAAATTTTTTCCTCTTCTCCGCGTATGATATTTCCTCTTCTCCGCGTATGATAGTCTCCAATGAAATTTTTATTACTTTTACTGACACTCGCTTGCCCGCTTTTCGCGCAGGAAAAACCCAACATCCTCTGGATCCTCAGCGAGGACAATTCCTCCCATTGGATCGGCTGCTACGGCAACCCGCAGGCGCAAACCCCGCGCATCGACGCGCTCGCCAAGCAGGGCATTCTCTTCGAGCACGCTTACTCGAACGCGCCGGTCTGCGCCGTCGCGCGCGCCACCATCCTCATGGGTGCGTATTCCCCGACCATGGGCACCCAGCACATGCGTAGCCGCCATGCCATCCCGGAGAAATACCGGCCCAACGTCGAATACCTCCGCGCCGGCGGCTACTACTGCACGAACAACGCCAAGACCGACTACAACTTCAAAGGCAACGACAACTCCTACTGGGACGAATCTTCCAGGAAAGCCCACTATAGAAACCGCAAGGAGAACCAGCCATTCTTCGCGATCTTCCACATCGCCGATTCTCACGAAAGCTCGCTTTTCGCCAACAAACCGGCGGAGCCGAAACGGCTGAAGCCCGAGGCGATCGCGCTCCCCCCCTACCTCCCCGATCTGCCGGAAATCCGCAAGGACATGGCCCGCTACCATGACCGCATCAGCGACATGGACACCGAGGTCGGCCGGATTCTCGATGAACTTGAGAAAGCTGGCTTGGCGGACAGCACCATCGTCATCTACTGCTCCGATCATGGCGGCATCCTTCCGCGCGGTAAACGCTACCTGGAGGAAACCGGAGTCAAGGTGCCCCTGCTCGTCCGCGTCCCGGAAAAATTCACGACCCTCTCGCCCTTCCAAGTTGGCCAGCGTGTCACCGAGCCGGTCTCATTTGTCGATCTCTCCCCCACCTTCCTCTCTCTCGCTGGCCTCGAGATTCCAGCGCAAATGCGTGGCCGCCCGCTTTTTGGTGCCAAGCGCGCGGAGCCCGCCGCCGATGAAATGGAGTTCCTCTATGCCGACCGTTTCGATGAGCTCTACGGCATGCGCCGCGGCCTGACCGACGGAAAATGGAAATACATGCGCAACTTCAATCCCCACCTCCCGCTCGCCCCCTACTCGTTCTATCAGTTTGGTCAGCCCGGATGGACCGCCTACCAAGCTGCATGGCAAGCAGGCGAACTCAGCGGCATTCATGCGGCCCTCTGGCATCCTTCCGCCATCCCGGAGCAACTTTACGACCTCGCGGCGGATCCATGGGAAATCAACAACCTCGCCGCCGATCCGGCCCACGCCGGAAAACTCGCCGCACTTCGCGATCGGTTGAAAAAAACGATGATCGAAGTCCATGACACCAGCCTCATCCCCGAACCGATGTTCGAGAGCCTTGCCGGAAAATCCACCATCGCCGGTTACGTCCAAAGCACCGACTTCGATATCCAAAAAATCGCCGCCCTCGCCTTCACCGCCAGCGCGGGGGATTTAACAAAAATCTCGCGGCTTAAGGAGGCCATCATTTCTAATGACCCGGTCGAGCGCTACTGGGGTGCGCTTGGTTTCCGCGTCCTCGGCGCGCAGGCTGCCGCCGAAGCGGACTCGCTGGTCCCGCTTCTCAAGGACAGCCACCCGGTCGTCCGCACCACCGCGGCGACAGCGCTTTTCACCTTTGGGAAAAAAGAC
>JBBEEL010000059.1:0-5403 GCA_040880785.1 Akkermansiaceae bacterium
GGGATGGCAGTGGCGGCGGCGGTGGGGATGGCAGTGGCGGTGGCAACCACCACGGCAGTCGGTAGCGAATCGGGAAGTTCGTGGGAATCGGTGTGGATACTCGGTTTGGAGCCTTCCGGCGGCAGCAGCGGTTGAGGGATCGAGCTGGTGAGCGTTGGTTCCGGCCGCACTGTCGGTGTCACCACCACCGGCGGGAGATGGCCGGGCGCAGCCGCCCGCGGGTGCGGTAGGGGCCTGACGGAAGGGTGCGGAGCACCACCGGCAGCGGGAATAAGGCGGGGCCGCGGACCGCCGGAAGCTGCGGGAGGCGCGGGAGGCGCGGGAGCTGCGGGAGGCGCTTTGCCGAGACTCAGCACGGGGTTTGGATTTTTGTCATTTTGAAGGAAAACCTGAAGTGCTTGGCGTGCGGATTCCGGGCGGTCCGCTGGCTGGCGGTTGATCTGCCACATGATCCAGTCGCAAGCCCAGACCGGGATATCCGCCCGCACGTCCTGGAGGGGCGTCACCTGGTGATGAAGGTGCGAAACCATCACTTCGGTGCCAGTCTCCCCTTGGAACGGATAGGTGCCGGTCAGCGCCTGATAGTAAACGCAGCCCATCGCATACATGTCGGTGCGGGCGTCGATAGGCACCCGCTCGAACTGCTCGGGGGCCATGAAAAAGATCGAGCCGAAAACCGCCTCGATTTCCTTTAGCTCTCCGAGCGACTGAGACTGGGTCAAGGTGGCGAGGCCGAAATCCACGATTTTCACTTGGAATTTCCCGGATGGGAGCCAAGTGAGCATGAGGTTTGAGGGCTTGATGTCGCTGTGGATCAGGTCGAGTTCCTGGGCAGCGATGAGCGCTTCCTGGGTTTGCAGGGCCAGCTCACGAAAGTCCGCCCAAGTGAGCGGGGCGCGCTCGATGAGCTCGTCGAGAGTCTTCCCGCTGATGAGTTCCATCACGACGTAGGGGCCGTCCTGGTCGGTGCCGACGTCGTAGATGGTGACGATGTGCGGGTGTTGCAGCGAGGCCAGCGCGCCGGCCTCTTTGATGAGTTGGCGGGTGGATTCCGCCTGCAACTCGGGATCGCCGGGGGCCACGGAGATCCGTTTGATGGCCACCTCGCGGTTCATCCGCGTGTCATAGCCCCGATAAACCGCCCCAAGGCCTCCCTGGCCGATTTTCGCGCGGATTTCGTAACGATCTTCCATAGGTTGAGGTGCGACAGAGTGTGGAATTCTCCTCTGATCAGCAACCAAGAAAAAAAATGGATCAGGATGGCGTGCGTGCAAGGCCTATCGAAAGGCGTCCCGCAGGCGCGGGAGAAAATCCAGTCCAACGTGGAGGTGCGAGCGGGTCATCGCACAAAAAAAGGCACCTGCGGCAGAGCCACAGGTGCCTCGGAGTGGGGACGAAACATTCTTGCGTTCAGTTGTCATCCTTCTCAATGAAGTCTTTCAGTCCATCAGGAACGAGCACTTGGTCGATCCCATGGATCACGCCGTTGGTCGCTCTCATGTCGGGAGAGACGACGGTGGTGTTTCCGACCTCGATCTTGTCGTCTTGGACATCGATTTCGACTTCCTCACCGCCGACGGTCTTCACGTTGCCATCTTTGAGGTCGGCCGCGAGGA
This sequence comes from Akkermansiaceae bacterium, assembly GCA_040880785.1. Taxonomy (GTDB): domain Bacteria; phylum Verrucomicrobiota; class Verrucomicrobiia; order Verrucomicrobiales; family Akkermansiaceae; genus Luteolibacter. Next base: position 1,617 of record JBBEEL010000059.1, read on the forward strand.
CCCTGCCCGAGACGACGTGGTGCAGGAGGAGCGAGCGGAGCTGGGCGCGGTTTTCCGGCTCCAGCAGTCGACCCAAGAGGCCGGCGGGCAGCTTGTCGAAGGCCGCGTCGGTGGGCGCGAAAATGGTGTAGTTCGCTTGTCGGTCGGCGAGGGTTTGTTCCAGTCCCGCCGCGGCGATGGCGCGGCCGAGGGTGGTGAACGTGTCGCTGGACTGGATCATTTGTGCGACGTTTTCCTGACCGGGTTGCGCGGGTTGCGCCGGAGTGGCGGGTTGTGCGGGTTGTGCGGGTTGGCCCGGTTGTGCGGGCTGCGCCGGGGTGGCCGCGCCGGGTTGTGAGGCGGGACCTTCGGTGCGCGGACCCACCCCGGCTTGCGGGATGTTTCCCGCCGGCTGCCCGCTCTGGGCCAGAGCGAGGGGAGCGGCTGCTGCCAAGACCAGTAGACCCGCATACTGCGTGATTTTTTTCGTTTTCATAAATGTGTCAGACGTTGTGGTTAGGGCTCCGCACGATTTTCCCCCCGTGCCCTGATGAGCTGACGCGGGGATGCGAATACTGAGTTCCTCTCCGCAGGACCCGTGCCGGAACCCGGACCGCTGCGGTGCCAAGCGAAGAAGCGCTTGTTGGCAAAAGGCTTGCAGTCGTCAGCCGCGGCGGCCGGGCTTCCCCGGTCCCATTGGGCAGAGGTGCAAATCCCAACGCCGCGGTTGCATCCTGCATGCGATGCCCCGGGCGGCCGCGGGCGAAGGGGGAGTGCCGCTCCCCTGTAAGCCGGATTCTGTCCCTCCCACTTGCGCGGGAATGGACGGTCATTTCTCTCACCCCGCCGGAGCGGAGCGCCCTGCTCGCGCAGGGTGCGACTAATACCCGGGGATCAACGGGCGAGCAGCCCTTCCCCTGTTCTGTCTTGCACCACGCGGGGTTTGCCATGCCGTCCGGTTACCCGGATTCGCGGTGGGCTCTTACTCCACCATTTCACCCTTGCCTGTGCCCTTGCGGGCCATCGGCGGTATCTTTCTGCTGCACTGTCTGTCCGGGTTTCTCACGTCACCCGTCCCTCACTTTCATGAGGCGCGTTGCCCTGTGGTGTCCGGACTTTCCTCACCTCCGCTTGCGCGAAACTGCGACCGTCCGGGGAGCGGCGCGCCCAGCTTGGGCGAGCGGCGGCTAATTTCCAATCAAAAACAATCGGCTGAAATCCAGGTGGCTGCGGGAGTTCGCGGGTAGCTGCCTTTGGTGTTGAGTTGCCGGTGTTGCCCGATACGTTGGTGGGGCCGACCTCCATGAAGCACCTCACGATTTTGAAAACACTGGCATTTCTCGCTGCCCTCCTCCCGGCCTATGCCGCCGCCCAGGCACCTGAGAGTGTGATGGTCGTGGAAGCCCACTCGGGGAAAATCCTGAACGCCGCCAACGCCTCCGCCAAGCGCCCGGTCGCCAGTCTGACCAAAATCGCCACCGCCGCGGTCACCGTGGACTGGGCAACGGCCACCGAAACGGACCTGGGGACGACCACCATCACCGTGCCGCAGACGGTGACGTTGGTGGGCGGGCCCAATCCGATGAACCTCCAGCCGGGCGACCGCCTCACCTTGCGCGACGCGCTTTATTCCGCGCTGCTCGGCTCGGATAATCTCGCCTCGCTCGCCATCGCGGATCATGTCGGCCGCGAAATTCTCCACCGCCGCGGAAAAGCCGGGGATCCCTTGCTCGCCTTCGTCGGTGAAATGAACCAACTCGCCCAGGCAATCGGTATGACGCAGACGCTGTTTGCCAATCCGCACGGCCTCGACCGCCCGGGGACCAAGGCCTTCTCCACCGCCGCGGACATGGCGCGCCTGTCCGTTTACGCCATGCGGCGGAATGCTTTCAATTTTATCGTCCGTCAGCCGGAGCGGCAGGTCAGCGTCACCGGTGCGGCTGGGAAACGGGGCTACCGGGTGAGAAACTCGAACCAACTCGTCGGCGAGTCCGGTGTGCTCGGTGTCAAAACCGGCACGACCAATGCCGCCGGCCCTTGCTTGGCCGTCTGCATGGACCGCGAGCCGCTCATCCGCGTCAAGGAGGACGGTGCCAAAGGCGTGACTCCACGGCGTCTCATCGTGATCATTCTCAATAACCCGGACCGCTTCGAGCGCGCCCGCGGCCTGATCCGCCAAGGCTGGGCCGTTTACGACCCCTGGCTGGCGGCCGGCGGGATCGTCGAGGATTACCAACGGGAAATCCTCAGCCTGCCGAAACCTCAGTGAATTCGCAACCATGAGAATCGGAATCCTCAACAGCGGCGGCGATTGCCCTGGCCTCAATGCGGTTATCCACGGCGTCGTCGGTGCGGCGAGCCAGCTCGGCTGGGAGGTCATCGGCTTCCGCGACGGCTTTGAAGGGCTGCTCCCCCCCGGCGACTACACCCAACTCAAGCCGCAGGACACCATCGGCATCCTCAAACTCGGCGGGACCATCCTGGGCACCACCAACAAGGGGCATTTCGCCGCCAAAATCGGCAAGGGGGACGTCGCCGAAGTGCCGCCGGAGATCGTCGCGAAGGCCAAGCGGACGATGGACCAACTCAACATCCGCGCCCTGATCGTCGTCGGCGGCGACGGCTCGCTGACCACCGGCCTCCAGCTCTATCGCGAAGGCTGGCCAATCGTCGGCGTGCCGAAAACCATTGATAACGACCTCAGCGCCACCGCTTTCACCTTTGGCTTCGACAGCGCGGTCTCCACCGTGGTGGACGCGCTCGACCGCCTTCACACCACGGCGGAAAGCCACAAGCGCGTCATGGTGCTGGAGGTGATGGGCCGCCACGCCGGCTGGATCGCCCTCTGGGGCGGCATCGCCGGCGGGGCCAACGTGGTCGTCATCCCGGAAATCCCGTTCAGTTTTGAAAAAATCTCGGAGTATATCCGCCAGCGCGACGCCCAAGGACACCACAGCACCCTCGTCGTGGTGGCGGAAGGCGCGTCGCTGCCCGACGGCGACGTGGTGACGCTCGACCGGAATTCCGGCGGTGAGGTCCGCCTCGGCGGGATTGGCGAGCAGGTCGCCGCGAAGCTCCAGAAGCTCACCGGCAAGGAGACCCGCTCCTGCACGCTCGGCCATCTCCAACGCGGCGGCGCGCCCACCGCCTTGGACCGCATCATCGGCATGCGTTTCGGCGTCATGGCGGTGAAGCTCGCAGAGGAGGGAGCCTTCGGGCGGATGGTTAGCTATCAGGCCTATCATGTTGATTCCGTTTCCATCGAGGAAGCCGTCCACCAACTGCGTCTCGTGGAACCGGAAAGCGAACTGGTGATCGCGGCGAAGGCCGTCGGCATTTGCTTCGGCGACTGAGGCCATTTAATTTCAACTTAACCATGAATGAACGCGAATAAACGCGAATGGAACATTTTAATCGATTGAGTTATGAAAAAGCGACTTTTACCCGCTGGGTGAGCCTAAACATTTTCATTATGGTATAAAATTCGCGTTCATTCGCGTTCATTCGCGGTTACCCTTTTTCTTTCTAGCAAGCATCCGAAACTCCGAAACTCCGAAATTCCCAATGTCCTCCGACCCACTCCTCCAACTTCTCCGGCGCAAGGCGCGCTTCACCGATCAAGAACTCGCCGCGCTGCTCTCGATGGACCAGGCCGGGGTGGGCAAGCGTGTCGCCGCCTGGGAAGCCGACGGCACGATCCTCGGCTACCACGCGGTGATCGATCCGGAGGCCACCGGTGACACCTCTGTTTCCGCGTTCATCGAGGTGAAGCTCACGCCCGAGCGCGGCGGTGGCTTCGACCGTCTGG
>JBBEEL010000059.1:5413-27004 GCA_040880785.1 Akkermansiaceae bacterium
CGCATCGCCCGCTTCGACCAAGTAGTCTCCTGTTATCTCGCCAGCGGCGGCTACGATCTGATGGTCGTGGTGGAAGGCAGCGATCTGCGGGAAGTCGCCCGTTTTGTCTCGGAAAAACTCAGTTCGCTCGACGGCGTCATTTCCACCGCCACTCATTTCCGGTTGAAGACCTACAAGGAGAACGGCTTTCTGTTCGAGCGCGAGTCCGTGCCTGAACGGCTGGCGGTTTCCCCCTGATTCACGCGTCCATTCTCAGCTCGCTCCCCGGACTCTCCGGTGCGGAAAGAACCTTCCCTTGCGGAAGGCCGCGGATGGGATCATCATCTCCCCATCATGCAGGCAGTAACGGATCGTTTGAAAAATTTCCTCCAATACGTGGCCGTCAACCTGATCGACGAGCCAAGCCAGGCGCAACTGAAGGTGGCGGAGCTGGGGCCGCAACGGCTGCGCTTCAAGCTGGTGCTCGCGAAGCAGGACGTTGCCATGTTGATCGGTCGCAACGGCTTCACCGCCTCGGCCATCCGCGGGATCTTGAAAGCCGCCGCAGAGCGGGAAGGCGTGCAGGTTTCCCTGCAAATCCACTCGCGGGAGGAAGAGGAGGAACTGCTGGCCCGCGAGGCGCAATCGCAGTGAGTTTTCGAAAACCGCGAATGGGCGCGAATGAATCTCTCGCGATTCGCGGTTTGATTTTCCCCCAAGCGACAATCACGCGGGCCGGACATCAGGCGAGGCAGCCGGGACAGTTCTGCGCGAAATGGCCGGGCTCGATCTCGGCCAGCTCTGGCGACCGTCCGCTGAGGCAGAGCTCAGGGTTCCCGATGCTGTTTCTCGCCTGGAAGGAGCATCCGGCGGGCGGCCGCGAGAGGTCGGGCGGCAAGCCGGGGATGGTGTAAAGCGCCTCGCCCTTGGTGTGGGCCGCGGGAATGGATTTGAGCAAGGAGCGGGTGTAAGCATGCAGCGGATGGCGGAACAACTCGGCCGTCGGCGCACTTTCGATAATCCGCCCCGCATACATCACGTTGACGTGATCGCACATCTCAGAGACGACGGATAGATCGTGCGTGATGAAAATCACCGCAGTCCCGAGCTCCCTCTGGCGGTCGCGGATCAGGTCGAGAACCTGTTTTTGCACGGTGACATCCAGCGCGGTAGTCGGCTCATCGCAAATCAACAGCTCGGGTCGGGTGATCAAGGCCATGGCGATCATCACGCGCTGGCGCATGCCGCCGGAAAACTCGTGCGGATAGGACTCGATGCGCTTGGCGGCCTCGGGGATGCCGACTTCCGTGAGTGCGTCGATGGCGCGGTGGAGCGCTTCTTTGCCATGACAACCTTCATGGATGGCGAGTGGTTCGGTGAGCTGCGCACTCACCTTCATGAAGGGGTTGAGCGAGGTCATTGGATCCTGAAAAATCATGGAAATACGCTTGCCCCGGATTTTTCGAAGTTGTTTTTCCGAGGATTTCAACAGATCGGTGCCATCGAAAATCGCCTCGCCGCGGTGGATGCGTCCGGGCGGTTGCGGGATGAGCCCGAGCAGCGAGTAACAGCTAACGGATTTGCCTGAGCCGGACTCGCCCACGATGCCGAGCGTCTCTCCGGGATCCACGGTGAAGGAAACATCCTCCACTGCGTGCACGATTCCATTGCGGGTGTGGAAGCGGGTGGTGAGATTGCGGACGTCGAGCAGTGGCATATCGATAGCGCGAGTTTGGTGGCTAGGGGGAAAAGTGCAAGAAGTTGGATTTCATCCGGCCAGCCCGAGCGCTTGCTCGATGGCGGTGACAATCTCCTCGACCGGCGGCTCGATCTCGATGGTGACGCCCTCCGCTGCTTGTGGTTCTTCCAAGGTCGCGAGCTGGCTTTCCAGCATGGTGGCCCGCATGTAGTGCCCGCTGCGTTTCCCGATTCGCTGCGCCAAGGTGGGGGAATCTCCCCTGAGATAAACCAGTTTCACCCCGGAAGCCCCGATCCCGAGCTGCGCGCGATAGGCTTTTTTCAAGGCTGAGCAGGCAAGCACGGAAAAGCCGCCGGCGGGTGTGGCGTCGATGACCTCCGCCCGCAGGCGCTCCAGCCAGGGCGCGCGGTCCGCGTCGTCCAGGGCCAAGCCCGAGGCCATTTTCGCGATGTTGGTGGCAGGATGAAAGTCGTCAGCATCATGGAAAATCCCGCCGTTTCGCAGTGCAATGAGTGCGCCAATGGTGGATTTTCCGGATCCGGCGACTCCCATGACGACGACTACCCGAGGTTTCTGCATGGGCGATTGTCGTTGGCCGACCGATGAATTCAAACTGGAAATACCGTGCTCTCATCATGAGAGGCGGCAAGCTTGAGACTGCCTTTGTTGATGAATTGCGAACGCTTGCCTCGTATTGGCTGACTCATACCATACTATCATGAAGTTATCACCCCGCTGCATTCCGCTTGTCCTGTCATTATGGGTTTCCGCTGCCGCCTCGGCTGAAGATGCCTTACTCAAGCAGCTTCCGGGGATTTTCCAGAGAGCTGCCACGCAATACAGCGGCATGCTTGAGAAGGTCGCCGCGGATCCGCAACTGCCCCGCACCACCAAGGGTGGCGAGGTGGTCACCGTCCGGCCGCAGGACTGGACCAGCGGGTTTTTCCCGGGAAACCTGTGGTTGATCCATGAATATGACGGCTCCGCCAAATGGAAGAAGCACGCGCTCGAATACACCCAACGGCTCGAGGTCATCCGGCATTTCAAGGGCAACCACGACGGTGGCTTCATGCTCGGATGCAGCTTTGGCAATGCCCTGCGCCTCAGCCCGGACGATAGCCAGCGCTCGGTCCTGCGCGATGCCGCCGCCGCCCTCGCCACCCGCTATGTGCCGGAACTCGGCATGATCCGTTCGTGGGATCACAACCCCTTCACCTGCCCGGTCATCATCGATAACATGATGAACCTCGAGCTCCTCACCTGGGCGGCCAAGAACGGCGGCGACGCTAACTTGCGGGAAATCGCCATCAGCCACGCCGACAAGACCCTCGCGCAACATTTCCGCGAGGATAAATCCGCCTATCACGTCGTTGACTATGACCCGAAAACCGGCTGGATCCGCGCCTATCACGCCACCCAGGGCGCGGACGTCCGCAGCCCGTGGGCGCGCGGCCAGTCATGGGGAATCTATGGATTTGCCATGATGTTTCGTGAAACCGGCAAGCCGGAATACCTCGCCAAGGCGATCGAGCTGGCAGAATTCTGCATGGAGCACCCCAACATGCCGGGCGACAAGGTGCCCAACTGGGACTACGGGATCTCCCCGGGCGAGGCCGTCCCGCGCGACGCTTCGGCGGCCGCGATCATGGCTTCCGCACTCATTGAGATCAGCCAACTCACCAGCGACGGCAAGAAATTCCTCGATTACGCCCGCGCGCAACTGCTCACGCTGGCCTCCCCCGCCTTCCTCGCCAAGGCCGGCACCAACGGCGGCTTCATCCTGACCCGCTCCACCGGGCATCTTCCCAACGACAGCGAAATCAACGTCCCGCTCGTTTACGCCGACTACTATTTTCTCGAAGCGCTCCTGCGCTATCGTGCCATCGCCACCGGCACCTCGCGCGAGCACTTCGGCAGCGTCCGCTAAGGCGGGCGGCAGTCCGCCTTAGATCGATTTGTAGCGCACCCGCTGCCCGTCGGGGCCGACCGGTCGGTCGTCCACCGCGGGCTGCTTGGGCACCTTCATCGACACCCACTTCGGCCGGTCCGACGGGTGACCGCTGCGGCGGTCCTCGGCCTCGTTGGCCTGCAGCTCGCGGCCGTCGATTTTCATTTGGTTGAGCACCTCCAGCGCTTTCTCCCCGATTTCGCGATTCTCCAAGGTCACGAAAGCGAAGCCCCGCGGCCTGCCGGTGGCAAAATCATTGGGACGATGAAAATTCACGATGGCACCCACTTCAACTAGGGCCTCGCTGATCTGTTGTTCGGTGGTGTCGTAGGAGAGATTGCCAATAAATAGTTTCATGTGTTTTCGGGTTGGTTTGGTGGCGGCTCCAGGAGCCCGCAAAGCCAGCTTTCTAGCCGCTCAGACGCAGCGCGAGTAAGCTCGTCACGCTTCCGTTTTCAGTCAAAGTCTCCGTTCCTCGTCCCGCTCTAGGAAGAGCCCCGCGGCTTCTCAGTGGCTTTGCGGATGCGTCCATTCAGGATCCCGCTTGAGCCTCCGCGCCACGTGGCCCGGGCATCTTGCCCGGAGCCTTCACGCAGCAAGGAATTCAGAACTACAGGAATGCACGAAACGAGACACCCCTCAGCCCCCGGCGGAGAAAACTTGCAGCCCCCGCGATGGCCGCCTTCACTTCCGCCATGACACGCCCCGACGGCCGCCAGCCCGACCAACTCCGCCCGATTTCCTTTCTTCCCAACGTGGCCCCTTATGCCACCGGCTCGGTGCTCGTGTCCTTCGGCGACACACGGGTTATCTGCTCCGCCACCATCGAGGACGACATCCCGCGCTGGATGCGCCAGCAGCGAGTCGAAGGCGGCTGGCTCACCGCGGAATATTCGATGCTTCCCTACTCCACACTCGAGCGCAAACCGCGCGACATTTCCCGCGGCAAGCTCGACGGCCGCTCCTCGGAGATCCAGCGCCTCATCGGCCGCGCACTGCGGACTTGCGTGGACTTGAAGAAAGTCGGCCAGCGCACGATCTGGATCGACTGCGACGTGCTCCAGGCCGACGGCGGCACCCGCACCGCCTCCATCACCGGCGGCTGTGTGGCCATGGCGATCGCGCTCAATAAGCTGATGGCGGCCGGCAAGCTGAAGGCCTTTCCAATCAAAAAGCTCGTCGCCGCGGTTTCCGCCGGGGTCTATCAAGGCGTGCCGGTGCTCGACTTGAACTATCCGGAGGACAAGGACGCGTCGGTGGATTTCAACGTGGTGATGACAGAAAGCTCGGAATTCGTGGAAATTCAAGGCAGCGGCGAGGAAGCGGTTTTCACCTCCGAGGAAATGACCGCGATGCTCGACCTCTCGCGCAAGGGGATCGCGGAAATCATCTCGCTTCAAAAGCTCGCCATCCTCACCGCTGACCAAGCCGCGCCAGTGGACTTGTCCTCGCTGGCCGCTGCATTCGGGTCGCGCTGATACCGACGCTGGAAGCGGGAGGAACCACTAGTCCTTCAGCGCCGAGAGGATGTCGATGGCGGGCTGGTTCTTGTATTCCTTGGCGACGTCCAAGGCAGTGACATTTTGTTTCGACTTCACGGCGGGATCCGCCTTGTGATCGAGCAGCAGCTGGATGATTTCCTTGCCGCCGCTGGCGGCCGCCTCGTGCAGCGGGGTGCCGCCGAGCTCGCTGAGGGTCATCGCAGCGGCACCGCCGGAGAGCAGAGCTTGCGCGGTGGCGAGCTGGTTTTTAGCGGCGGCGTGGTGGAGGGGCGTCCAGCCGCCCTTGTCGCGCTGGCCGGGCTTGGCTTTGGCCTTGAGCAGGGCGGTGACCACCAGCGGGTTGTTGCGCTCGACGGCGAGATGCAGCGGCGTGCGCTGGGAGCCGTCCTGGGTGTTGGGGTCGGCACCGGATTCCAACAAAAACAGCGCGATTTCCTGCTTGTTGCGGAGGACGGCTTGCTCGAGCGGGGTGCGGGACTTCTCGGTGGCTCCCTGATGCAGGCTCTTCGGATCGGCGATCAGGTGGCGGCGGACGTCGTCCAAATCGCCGCGGGCGATGGCGAGGTCGATGGTTTTGTGAGTCGGAGCGGTGACCGCCGGCACTTCTTCTGCCGAGGCGAAGGGAGAGACGGCCAGAGCGAGGGATAACAAGCGGACGAGGAAATGCATCATGAGGCAGACACTACGCACCAAAGGCGGTGGGATTTTCAAGAGTTGCTTTTCAGGCTGAGTTTCGTGTAAGGCTTCCACCGTGCCGAGAGTAAGGCTAATTGTTCTTTCTACCATCCGAGTGAAATACCCCGGCCTTTCTTAAGCCAACCCAGCATACAACCAAACAACCAAACAAACATCGCCATGAATCCATTGATCAACCGTCGTTCATTTCTCGGAAATACCACCCTTGCCGGAGTCGGACTGGCTGCCAGCTCCGTCTTCGCCCAAAATGCCGCCGGCGCTTCCAAGAAGCTAAAAGTGGGCCTGATCGGTTGCGGCGGCCGCGGGAACGGAGCGCTCAGGGATTTCCTGGCTGCCTGCAAAATCCTCGGTGTCGAGAGTGAAGTGGTGGCCGTGGGCGACGTGTTCAAGGGCCAGGCAGACGCGGCGGGAAAAAACTTCGGTGTCCCGGCCGACCGCTGTTTCGACGGTTTCGACAGCTATCAAAAAGTGGTCGCCACGGATTGTGACTACGTCCTGATGGCCACCCCGCCGGCGTTCCGTCCGCTCCATTTCGCCGCCGCGGTGGATGCCGGCAAACATTGCTTCATCGAAAAACCCGTGGCGGTCGATCCGGTGGGCGCACGGGCGGTCATCGCCACCGGTGAGAAGGCCAAGTCCAAGGGACTGGCCGTGGTCGCCGGCACCCAGCGCCGCCACCAAGAGGGCTATCTGCGCAACAAGGCGCTCATCGACGCCGGAGCCATCGGCGAGATCCGCGGCGGCGTGGTGCAGTGGAATGGCACCGTGCCATGGATCAAACCCCGCAACGAGGGCGAGTCCGAGGCGCATTACATGGCTCGCAACTGGCTGAACTTCAACGAGCTCTCGGGCGACCACATCGTCGAGCAGCACGTCCACAATCTCGACGTGGCGGTCTGGTTCCTCGGCCGCTTGCCGGTTTCGGCGCTTGGTTTCGGCGGTCGCGCGCGGCGCGAAACCGGCAATATGTTCGACTTTTTCAGCGTGGACTATGATTTCGGCGACGATGTCCACATTCATAGCCAATGCCGCCAGATCACCGGCACCTATGGCCGGGTGGGCGAAATGTTCACCGGCGCGGCAGGCTCGTGCTACGGCGGCGGGAAGATCAACGGCAAGGAGATCGAAATTGCCGCGATCAAGATGGATTCCGACAGTCCGATGGTCCAGGAGCACGTGGACATGATCCGCGGGGTCATGAATGGCAAGCCGCTCAACGAGGCGAAGACCATCGCCGAGTCCACCATGGTGGCGATCATGGGCCGGATGTCCGCCTACACAGGCGAGCTGGTGCGCTGGAACGACGTGATGAGCAATGACCAGTCTCCGCTCTATGCGATGGAGTGTGTGCCGGCGGCGATTGATTTCGAAAAAGGCTCGGCCAAGATGCCTGAGGAAGTGCCGCCAGTGCCGGGGCGCGCGCGGGCTTGAACCAAGGGCGTGGGCCGGGGGTGGCGTCCCCGGCTTCTTTCCCATCGAGGGCGGCGGCAACCTAACGGTCCATCATCCGTGAAATTGAAAGAGACGCTTTCGCCGGCGTTTCTCCTGTTTCCACCGGGATCGGGAGAAATATCCAAAACTTGGCTTGATTCCCGTGGGACCGCCGTTAAAACCGCCGCCCCTCCATGCCGGATCCATCAAGAACTCTGAAAGTCGCCATTCCGAAAGGCAGCCTTCAGGACCCCACCATCGAACTTCTCGCCAAGGCTGGCTATGAGATTTACGTCTCGTCGCGCGGACTTCGCCCGAGCTCCAACGATCCTGAACTCGACCTCTATTTGATCCGTGCGCAGGAAATCGGGCGCTATCTTGGCCAAGGATTCATCGACTGCGGCATCACTGGCTACGACTGGGCTTACGAAAATGGCGTGGAATTGTTGGATCTTGGGGAGCTTCCCTACTCCCGCGCCACGACCCGCCCGACCAAGTGGGTTTTGGTGGTTCCCGAGGATTCGCCCATCCGCAAGCCGGAGGATCTCGAGGGCAAGCGCATCGCCACCGAAGGCGTGGGGATCACCCAGCGCTACCTCGACGAGCGCGGAATCAAGGCGGAAGTGGAATTCTCCTGGGGGGCGACTGAGGTCAAAGTCCCCGATCTGGTGGACGCCATCGTGGATGTGACCGAGACCGGCTCCTCCATCAAGGCCAACCGCCTCCGCATCGTTGACACCTTGTTGACCTCCTTTCCCCACTTCTACGCGAACCCTGCCGCCGCGGCGGATCCTTGGAAAAAGGAAAAGATGGACCGCATCGCCCTGCTGCTCAAAGCCGCCCTCTGTGCCCGCGGTAAGGTGGGGCTGAAAATGAATTTTCCCTCCGCCCGCCTGCCCGAGCTTCTCGAAAAACTTCCGTCACTGCGCCGACCGACTGTTTCCCAACTTTCCGAAGAAGGTTGGGTCGCGGTCGAGACAGTGATTGACGAAATCGTCGTGCGCGACATGATTCCCGAACTGAAGCGTCTGGGGGCTGAGGGGATCATCGAATATCCTCTCAACAAAATCGTCCCTTAATTCCTCTCTCACCGTAACCTAAATACCCCGACTGCAACTGCCATGGGCTCCATCAAGAAACGCCGTAAGACAAAGATCAACAAGCACAAGCGCAAAAAGCGCATGAAGCAGAACCGCCACAAGAAGCGTCTCCGCTACAAGTCCTAGTCACTGGACTTGATCTTTTGACACATCGCCAGAGACTCGCATCGCGGGCCTCTGGCTTTTTGTGTGTAATTTCGAGAATCCGGGAATGAGCCTTCAGGTCGTCGTAAATTTTCGTGTCATCGCCGAGAGCGACGACTGGATCGTGGTGGACAAGCCCGCGCCCTTGATCGTCCATCCGGCGAACCGCAAGCCCGAGCCCACGCTCCTCGGCGGGCTGGAACAACTCCTCGCCTACGAGATCCAGACCGGTGCCAATCTCGGCATCGTGACCCGGCTGGACCGCGAGACCAGCGGAGTGGTCCTCGTCGCCAAGCACACGCAAGCCGCCCGCGAATTCGGCGGGATTTTCGAACGGCGGGAGGCGAGGAAGGACTACTTGGCGATCGTTCACGGCTGGCCGGCCGCAGACTCCTGGGCCTGCGCCGAGCCGATCATCCGCGCGGGAGAGCTGGGCCCTTCTCCCATCTGGGTGCGCCAAGTGGTGGACTCACGGGGACGGGACTGTCTCACGACATTTCGGGTGGAGCGGCGGTTCAAGCGCGGGGAGGGGAGCTTTGCCCTGATCCGTTGCTTCCCGCAGACCGGACGGATGCACCAGATCCGCGTGCATCTCGCGTTTTCCGGATTTCCGATCGTCGGCGACAAACTTTATTCCGGAGACGGGGCTGAATATTTGGAATGGATGGCGACCGGCTGGACTGACGCGCTTGCCCAAAGGCTGGTTTTGCCCCGCCACGCACTTCACGCGGCGTCATTGGAAGTGCCGTGGAAGGGGGCTCCGGCACGCTGGGAGGCGGCGATGGCTGCGGATATGCTGGATTTCATGGACGGCAGAAAGAGCGCCGCATCACCCGACCTTGTTATTTGGAGCCGACATGATTAGGCTTGTCGCATGGTTTCACTGGACGAGGTCGTGGCATATTTGGATCAAGAGCTGAAAACGGGAACAATTTCCGATTATCCGGGCGCCATGAACGGCCTGCAGCTCGCCAACAGCGGAAAAATCGGCCGAATCATCGCGGCGGTGGACGCCTCGCTGCCCGTCGTCCAAGCCGCCGCGGAGGGCGGGCCGGGCTTGCTGATCGTCCATCACGGGATGTTCTGGCAGGGCGCGCAGCCGGTGACCGGCGCGTTTTACCGCAAGCTCAAGCTCGCCCTGGAGGCCGACCTCGCCATTTACTCATCCCACCTGCCGCTGGACGTGCATCCGGAGCTGGGTAACAACATTCTCCTCGCCAAGGCCATCGGCGTCAGGGATCCCGAGCCGTTTCTCGATCACCATGGGCTAGCCATCGGCCTTCGCGGCACCTGGGACGGCTCGCGCGAAGCTCTTTTGCATTTATTGGAGGGCGTGCTCGGCGGGCGGGTCCATCAGTGCCCCGCCGGCCCGGCAAGCATCACCCGGATCGGCATCGTCACCGGAGGGGCCGGCAGCGAAGTCGCCAAGGCCGCTGCCGCGGGCGTCGATACCTTTGTCACCGGTGAGGGGCCCCACTGGAGCTTCCCTCTCGCGGAGGAGCTGGGGATTAACCTTTTTTACGCCGGGCATTACGCCACCGAAACCTTCGGAGTCCGCGCCCTGGCGGAACGTGTCGCCAAGAATCATGGCCTCCCGCATGCCTTCATTGACCATCCCACCGGCCTCTGACCCGGAACCGGCGCAAACTCCCTGCAGCGACTCTGACACACCACTCGATAAATCGGACGCGATCCGTCACGCGTTCACCACCCACTGGAGCTTAGCTCGGCCCAAAAATGGAAATAAATTGGCAAATTCGCCAAAAAAGCCTTGCTAGGAGCCACCGTGAACGTTCAGATTGCCCTTGAGAGCGCGGGCATAGCTTAGTGGTAAAGCGCTATCCTTCCAAGTTAGACATGCGGGTTCGATTCCCGCTGCCCGCTCCATCCCCAGTCTCCCGGAACATCAATCCCCTAGCGACCATGAAAAAATTTGTAATTTTAGCCCTCGCCAGTGCCATTTTCGGCACCTCTGCTGTCACGGCCCAAGTGGAGCCCTTCGCGGCTCTCACCGAGTCTGTCAAGGAATCCGTTGCTGCCGACCCGGCCGGAGCCGCCGCCATCGTGAAAGCGGCAATCGCGGATTCCGATGGAAGCGATGCAGCCATCGCCGCCATCGTGAAGGGTGCGGTAGAGGCGGCCGGCGATGATGCAGAAGCCATCGCCGCCATCGTCACAGCGGCTATCGAGGCGTCTAACGGAAGTCCGGCCGTTGTCGCGGCCATCACCACAGCCGCTGTCGCAGCTTCCGATGGAGGCCCAGCCGTTGTCGCGGCCATCACCACAGCAGCTGTTGAGGCTTCCAATGGGACCCCAGCCGTTGTCGCGGCCATCACCACAGCCGCTGTCGCAGCTTCCAACGGGACCCCAGCCGTTGTCGCGGCCATCACCACAGCCGCTATTGAGGCTTCCGATAAAACCGCGGCCGTTGTCGCTGCCATCACCACCGCGGCTCTCGAAGCTTCTGATGGAAGCCCAGTCATCGTCGCGGCCATCACGGCGGCGGCTATCGATGCAGCTCCCGAGCTTGCCACTGCCATCACTGCGGTGGCCGCTACCGCCGATATCAAAGCACCCAACGTCCTGGATTTCCCGGGGGGGCAGAGTGAGGCAGGCCAACAGCTCAGTGCTGATTCTGAGAATCCGCCGACAGACGCGATTGATGTGACCACCCCCATTGACCCCGATGTCGTCACCGACACCAATCCATAGAATGGCATCACCAGCCTTTTAGAAACTCCTCCAAACCTTTATCACCCGCCCCCTTACTTCATGAAATCTAAATTCACTTTGGGCATCATCCTGCTCTCTTCTAGCGTGGTTTCGGCCCAAAGTCTCTATCACAGCGGAAGCGACGAGGAGGAAGCTTTCCCTCTCAAGTGGGCGGTCGGAACCAATTTGCTTTACGACGACAACGTCTCCCCGGGTTTCGGCCCGAAGGAAGGCTCCTTGGCCATCAACCCAACAGTTGGGCTATCGGTCGTCAGCACCTCGCCTCAAACGACTTGGGACGTGCATGGCCGTTTGGGCTTGATTTATTACTTCGACGCGCCTCCCGGAGTGGACAGCACTAACAGCCAGTCTCGTGCCGGCGCCAATTTCAACCACCGCTTCAGCGAGCGCTTCCGGATTTCCAGTAGTAATTTCGCGTCCTATGAGCTGGAGCCGGATTATTCCTATGGCTACGCTTCGACCCGTCTCGGGGGTGAATCCCTCAACTGGTCCACCGACAACACGTTGGCCTATCGCTGGTCTGAACGTTATGGCACGGTCCATGGTTTGCGCCTGAATGGTCAGGATAGCGATGCCTCCGATAATGATATCTTCACCTGGACATTTCACAACCAGCTCCGCTACCAGCTCGGCCCGCAGACCGTTCTGAGCGGGAATTATCGCTACGCGGTAACCTCTGGGGGTGGTCGCACTTCGGACTCGACTAGCCACTACCTCCTTGCGGGCGCTGAACATAGTTTTGGTCCCAATACCATCGGGATTGTGCGCTTGGGTTCCCAGTTCCGCGACGTGGACGAGGGAAAGTCGAGCACTAGTCCCTATCTTGAACTTGCCGCGAACTCGAAGCTCACGCAACAGTTGAGTATTCGGTCATTCACCCGTTATGGCATCGAAGCCTCTGGTACCGTGTTGCAGCACCCGGATGCAGGATTTGTTGAATTCGACGAACGAACGACGTTGCGCTTTGGTGTGACTGCTGAGTATACCTTCTCGCCGATTCTGTCCTTTTTCGGTGGCCTGGACTACATCCCAACATCTTACGAGGCTGCGCGCAGCCTCGACAATCCCCCTGTCCCCAATTTGCGGGATCTCGACGAGGACATCGTCAATGCCTACATTGGCGTCTCGGTGCGTTTTGCGGAAAACTTGACTGGCACACTGTCTTACAACTTCACCGATTCCAGTTCGAACATTCCCAATCGGTCCTACAATCGCAACCGCATCAGCATCGGGGTGAATGCCACATTTTGATTTGTGCACTCACTCAACGTTGAGCTTCAAAAAATTGCCTGATTGCTTGATTTCAAACTCCCGCAATGTCATCATTGTGGGAGTTTTTATTTTATCTGGAACTTGCCTTAAAACGTGAAACACTCGCCCTCGACATGAATCTTTCCTCTCAATCACCAAATGAGGCCGCCCTGCACGCGGTGGACTACTGGCAGGTCATCAAAAACCGCTACGGAATCATTCTCCTGACCCTGCTTCTTGTCTTCATGACGGCGGCCGTCGTCACCTACGTGATGCCCAAGAAGTACGAAAGCGCGGCAACAATCGAGGTGAAGCCAAGGTCCGGCGGTATGTCACCCCTCTCCGGAATGACAGGAGACGCGGGTGCCGCGATGCGAATGACACCCCAATTCTTCGGAACCGAGTTCGAGAAGATCAAGAGCAGCAACTCGCTCTCCAAGGTCGTGGAAAAACTTGGACTGGTCTCCAAGTGGGGCGTGGATAAGGAAACCGCGATCCGGATCCTCAAGGGGATCGTAAACACCCAAAACATCCGCGGAACCGACCTAATTTCTATCAGGGTGCGTCATACCGATCGAGAAGATGCGCGCAATGTCACCGAAGAGGTCGCCCGGGCCTACAAGGCTTACCGCTCCGAGATTGAGAACCGTGATATTGACAAGCAATTGTATGAACTCAAAAAGGCGGTGCGGAACCAAGAGGACAAGGTGGAGGAGCGCCGTAAGGTCTTGGCAACTATCGTTAGGACGAAGGGTATCATCTATAAGGGGCAAGACTCCTTTTACGGCCAATCCGGTGTGGATGAGGACCAGAGCGCGAGGACCGCGCTGCAGACCTACATCCAGCTCGAACAGAATAAAGCCCAGCTCGAGAGCCAAATCAACAGCTTGATGAGGTATGACAGCGAACAACTGATGGTCTATGCATCCGGCCTCGACCTGCCGGACAACATCATCAGAAACCTGTATCCCCAATATCTAGAGGCCACCCGCAAACTGAACAATCTTAAGATTGGTGGACTGGGAGACCTTCATCCCACCATGCTGATGGCGGTGGAGGACGTCAATGCCATGAAACGCCAACTCAACGAGGGAGTTGTTAATCTGCGCGCCACGCTCCAAGCCCAGCTAGAAATGGCCACGGACCGCCTGAAGAGTGTCGAAGAGATGAAGGATGATACACGCGAGGATGCCATCAGGCGCGGCCTCGATGCGCAGGATTATGTGGACGCCAAGCGGGATTTTGAGACCGACCAAACTTTGTTGCAAAACATGAGACTCCGCGAAATCAGTGAGACGATCAAGACCCCGGAGGAAAGCATCATCATGCACGAAGAGCCTCAGCTCTCACAGAATCCAGTGAGTCCCAATGTCACTCTCAACCTCGTGCTTGGTGCGGTGGTGGGATTGATTTTTGGTGTCGGTATTGCGTTCTTCCTGGAATACCTCGACACCTCGGTGAAGAGCCTTGAGGACGTGGAGCGCTACTTGCAAGTGCCAGTCCTTGCAGTCATTCCGAAGGACGTGGGAATCCTCCATAAACAAAGTGGAATGAGTCCCGACTCAGAGGCCTACCGAATCCTTAGAACCAACATCGAGTTCAATCGGAAGAACCCAGAGGATAACGCCATCACGGTGGTTTCCGGTGGCGCGGGCGAAGGAAAATCCACCACCCTCGTCAACCTGGCCTACATCTGTGCCCAAGGCGGCTACACCACCCTGATGATCGACGCCGACCTTCGGAGGCCCCGCTTGCACACGTTTTTTGACATCAATAACTCGGTCGGGCTGACCAACTATCTCACCACCGAGCTGATGTTGGAGGATGTCATTCTCCAGACTCCTGTGGACAATCTTTACTTCATGCCATCCGGCATTCTCCCGGCGGATGCCGCGGGTATTTTGAACTCTCGGCGGATGTGCGAGTTGGTTCAAGACGTCAAACAGCGCTTCGACTTGGTGCTGGTGGACAGTCCTCCCATTCTCGGAGTCAGTGACGCCTCGGTGCTCGCCAGTGAAGTGGACTTGACCATGATCGTCGTGCAGCACCGCAAGCTTCCCAGAAACATGCTTCTTCGGGTCAAGCAGGCCGTCGAGAATGTCGGCGGCAATGTCATCGGCGTCGTCCTGAACAACGTGGATGTCCGGAGCGATAGCCAGTATCAATACTATACGAGCTATTACACTTACTATGCCCCAGCCGAATCCCAGGTGGGCCCGCCCGTCGTCGTGGCGCAAAAATCGCCCAAGCCTGAGGCTGCCGCGCGAGGGAATGATTCCGAACTTTACTAAAATCTTAAGCCTTTGAACTCATGAACCTGAAAAACATCTTGTTCGGCCTGCTAGCCTTGGCCGTGGTCTCGGGAACTGTCTCAGCGCAGATCCAGGCCGGTAAATCCATCAACATCACGATATCCAACGTGCCTGATCAGGACAGGGCCACCATCAATAACCTGTATCCAGTGGCGGAAAACGGGACGATCAACATGCCCTTGCTTAACTCGCCGGTGCGCGCCTCGGGCCTGAAAGCTCATCAGCTTGCCTCCCTGCTCGAGACGCTCTACAAGAACGCGGGTATCTACACCAATCCGACGATCCAAGTCATCGAGAACCGCGAGGGTGGAAACGTTGCCGATGAGATCGTCACCGTCGGTGGGATTGTCAGGCGACCGGGGCCCGTTCCTTTCATCAAGGGCTTGACGCTTTGGCAAGCAATTCAAGCCGCTGGAGGCCCTACGGACTTCGGCAGCATGTATCGAGTGACCTTGTTTCGTGATGGGAAACAGGCGGAATATGACGTGACCAAGCCACAGTTCATGCAGATACCCTTGCAGCGTAACGACACGATCGACGTGCCGCAGAAAAACTGGAGAAATAGATAAGCTGAGGCGGTGGCCTCGCTACCATCGGAAGATGACAGGCATGCTGCGGAAAACACTTCTACTCGGGGCGGCGGTAGGCTCATCGTCGTTTCTCGTGCAGGGGCTTGAGCTGCCTCAGGTTCCGCTCTCCAACCTGCAATCTCTGCGTTTCAAAGAGCGGGAGGCCGCCCAAGCGGATTTACTCGTTTGGAGTCGCAAACAGCCCGGGCAGGCAATCGAGGAACTATTCCTCCAGTCGAGAGCCGCTGCAGACCCCGAAGTGCGGGAACGTTGCTTGGCAATCGTTCGGGAACTCGTCATGGACGAGTATCTCAAGGAGGGCGAGGGCTATGTGGGCATCGCAATGGGGGATGATCGGATGCTGGTGCCGGGAGATCCCGAGCGGCGCAGTGTGGTGATCGTGACCATGGTGCAGAATGACAGTCCCGCGCAGCGCGCCGGGCTTCAACTCAACGACGCGATTGTCGAACTCAATGGCCAAGCCTGGCGGGGCATTGATGCCTCGGCGGCCTTCCGGGAAGTGATCTTGGGAACTAAACCCGGTAGCGCGGTGAAGCTCCGGGTCATGCGAAATGAGGCCTTGCTCGACCTTGATGTCACGCTCGCCCGTAAACCCGCGGGCTTGGACAACCTGTTTTTCAATCGGGGCCCGGAGCAAGCCGAGGCCATCGAACTGGCCGCCAGGGAGGCTTATTTCCAGCATTGGCTGAGCCGGAGACCCCCCCCGGAATGAAACGCCATCGCGCCATCCAAAAATTTTAAACAATCGACATCCCCGAAAGTCGTGGCAACTTCTTGAAATTATTTTAACCCCTTTCCCCGTTTGAAATTCATGAGTATTTCTTGGTTTCGTAAAGCCGCATCCGGTGCCGCACTGTTCGCCGTTTCTTGTTCCGCCTGCGCGCAGCAGGCTGATTTCAATGAAGTCGGCAGGCAGATGGCGATCATGCTCCAGAACAGCCACTTCGCCCGACTCCCCTTTAATGTGGCCCTGAGTCAGCGGTTTCTTGCCGATTATTTGCGGGATCTCGACTTCCAGCGGCTCTACTTCACCCAAGAGGATGTTGATGGTTTCGAGGCCAAGTATGGCGACCAGCTCCATACGCTCCTGCTGCATGGGAACAGTGTTCCTGCTGCCACCGAGATCTACCGGGTGTTTGAAAAGCGCGTGGAGGAACGCGTGGCGCTTGCCGAGGCGCTGCTGAACGGCCCTGAATTCGAATTTACCACGGAGGAGTCGGTGATGCTGAGCCGCAAGGACGCGCCTTGGCCGAAGAACGACAAGGATGCCGCGGACCTGTGGCGCCTTCAGATCAAGGAAGCGGTCTTGGGCGAAACCCTCCGCCGCGAGATGCTTACAAAGCTCTCGCAGGAGCAAGGGAAGGCGGACCCGAGTCTCGACGACCGCAGCCCGAAACTCAAAGTCTCACTCCGCTACAAACGGTTTCTTAATAGCGTCAAGGACGTGGATGAAGAGGAGATCGCCAACTATTTCCTGAGTTCCGTCGCCCGGGCTTATGATCCTCACACGGACTACATGAGCTTCCGCCAAATGAACCGCTTCCGCGACGGCATGAAAAACGAACTTGTCGGGATCGGCGCGCTTCTCGGTGGTGAGGAAGATGGTGCGACCAAGATCATGGGAATCGTCGTTGGCGGCCCGGCCGATGGCGAAGGAAGTCTAAAACTCAACGACCGGGTGGTGGCGGTGAATCCGCTCAACACCGACAAGGCCGAGGACATGATCGATATCATGTTCATGAAAATTGACAAGGTCGTCGACTACATCCGCGGCCAAGAAGGCACCAGCGTGGCCCTTAAAGTAGAACCCGCCGGTGGTCCTCCGGGAGAAACGAAAATTGTGGTAATCCAACGGGGCAAGGTCGAGATGAAGGATGAGCAAGCCAGCGGAGAAATCATCGACATGAAGTCCGAGCAGGGAAATCCTCACCGCCTGGGCGTCATCACCCTGCCCTCGTTTTATGCGGACTTCGAGGAAGGGAAAATCCGCAGCTCCGTGGATGTCGAGAGAATCCTCCGGCGCTTGATGGATGAGAAAATCGATGGTTTGGTTCTTGATCTCCGCAACAACGGGGGGGGCTCGCTCGAAGAAGTCCGGCGCATGACGGGATTTTTCATGGACGTCGGACCTGTCGTGCAGGTGAAGAACAATCTGGGTCGCGTCGAGGTGAAGGACTCCGACAACGGTAAGCCGATTTACACCGGGCCTCTGGTCGTCATCACCGACAAGAGCAGCGCCTCCGCGAGCGAGATTCTCGCTGGAGCCCTGCAGGACTTCAATCGCGCCGTGGTAATCGGCGATTCCTCGACTTTCGGAAAGGGCACCGTCCAGCAACCGATGGACATCGGCCGCATGCTGCCGCTCTTTGCCGCTCGCAACCGGGCCGGATTCTTGAAAGTGACCATCCAGAAATTCTACCGTCCCTCTGGCTCCTCGACTCAGGTGGAAGGCGTGGTTCCCGACTTGGTGATCCCGAGCTTGTCCAATGCCTTGGATATGGGTGAGGCGTTTCTCAACCACCCTCTGCCGCATGACCGGATCCGTCCTGCGGCAGGCTTCAAGCCGCTGGATGACCAGGCTCTTTTTGTCCCTCGCCTCAAGGAGCTGAGCCAGGAACGACTCAACGCTTCCAAGGATTTCTCCTATATCATTCAGGACGTCATGAAGGCGAAGGACCGGATTAAGCGCAACCGCGTTTCGGTCAACAAGGACACCCGCAACAAGGAACTCGCGGAGTCCGACGCGCAGCAAAAGGAACGGAATGCCGAGCGCCGCGAGCGCTTCGCCAAAATGACTGAGGAAGATAAAAAATCGCTGAACTTTTTCAAGGTCACCCTCGAGGATCTCGCCAATGGCGCGGAACTCCGCCCCTATGATCCTTCCGCGGAAAATGCGGAATACATGCGCCGCGCCAAGGATGAGACCTCTGACCTGGACGAGACTCCCAAGTGGCCCAGCGGCTTGGATCCTCTCAAGCGGGAATCCCTCGCAGTGCTCCGCGACCTCGCGGATCTCGCCGAGAACGCCAGGCTGGCCGGGCTTCTGAAAAACGACACGGCTGAAGTCCGGTGATGGCGGAGCTCAGCGAGAACCTGGCGTCGGTCCATCAAAAAATCACCGCAGCCTGTGCCCGCGCCGGGAGGGATCTTCCCTCCGTTGAGCTCATCGCCGTCTCGAAAACCTTCCCTGCCGACGACGTGCGACTCGCATGGGAGGCGGGACAACAGGTTTTTGGCGAAAGCAAGGTCCAGGAAGCTGAACCGAAAATCACGCTCTTGCCGCCCTCATTGCACTGGCATTTCATCGGCCGACTCCAGCGGAATAAAGTGCGCAAGGTGCTTCAACATTTCGAGGTCGTCCATGCCATCGATTCCCTGCGCCTTGCCTCCTTCGCGGATGAAATTGCCGCTGAACTCGGGCTTTTCCCCAAGGTTTTTCTCCAAATCAACCTCGGCGATGAAGCCACCAAAGGCGGCTTCGCTCCCGGGCTTCTGCGCGAGGAAATGGACCGCTTGTTGGCATTGAAGCGGATCGAAATTCTCGGATTGATGTGCATCCCGCCCGCCGCTGCCGATGCGGAGTCATCCCGGCCGTGGTTTGTCGCGCTCAGGGAGTTGCGGGATGCACTGGAAAAAGAATACCAAGTGCGGCTCCCCGCGCTTAGCATGGGCATGAGCGGTGACTATGAAATCGCCATTGAGGAGGGCGCGACCCATGTCCGCGTGGGTTCCGCGATTTTCGGCAAACGTTCCTATCGAGTGGACGGCGAACTTGGATAGCAGCACAGTCCCGCCATGATTTTGCTTCTGGATCACGCCACCGTCATCGGGGACGAGCTCGCCTTGTCGTTCCGCGACGGTTTAGAGGCCTACTTGAAACTTCCGCTGCTGCGGCGCGCCTGCCCCTGCGCCGCCTGCCAGGGAGAACCCGACGCCCTGGGGCGGGTCCTCCGGCCGGTGGTGGAATACGGACCGCGGGCTTTCGAACTGCTGAAATTCGAAATCGTCGGTGGCTACGCCATCCAGCCGTTCTGGGCTGATGGACACTCGACCGGGATTTTCAGTTACGCCTATCTTCAAAAGCTCGCCGCGCTTCCAGCCTTGTAGATGCTCTCCGCCCAAGACGCTCTGGCTGAGCTACCGCTCCTTTCCCCGAAGGAAGTGGCCGCCCTGGCCGCGGCGGGCCACCGGTTCGCGGGAGATCTCCTCGACCACTTCCCAAAGCGCTACGAGGACCGCCGGCGTTTTGATGCATTCCCCAACCAGCCATCTCCCACCGCGGTTTGCCTCCGCGGAACGATCATTGACGCCGCGCTGAAACATTTCGGCCCCGGACGGCGCTTTTATGAAGCCATCGTCATGGACGGCTCCGGCGGGATTTTCGGATCGGGTAAAATCACTTGCCGCTGGTTCAACATGCCCTACATCCAGAAACTCGTGGCCGCCGGTCAGGAAGTGATCCTCTATGGCAAGGTAAAGGAAACTAACGGGAGATTGGTGATCGATCATCCCGAGTTTGAAATCCTGCGGGACGATGACGAGGCATCCTCCATTCACCTGGAGCGCCTGGTCCCGATCTATCGGAATGTCTCGGGGATCGCCCAACGCCGCTTGAGAGATATCATTCACTCGCTGCTTCTGGAGTCCGATGCCGCCACGCTGGCGAGCGTTGCGGATTTCGACAAATCCTCGCCACGGGCGCAGGCCTATCGCGAGGTGCATTTCCCGGATTCGGTGGAAGTCGCACAACTCGCTCGCCGGCGTTTCGCCCTTGAAGAGTTCTTTGCCTTGCAGCTCAACGTGGTTTGGAGGCGGTCGCGTTACCGCGAGCAATCCGGCCGGGTCCTCGGGAAAAATACGTCGCTGCTCAAACAATTCTACGCCGCGCTGCCTTTCGACTTAACCGGAGCCCAGAAGCGTTCCATCAAGGAAATCCTCTCCGACATGCGGAGCGAGCGCCCGATGAATCGCCTGTTACAGGGTGACGTAGGCTCGGGAAAAACCTTCGTTGCCATGGCAACGATGCTGCTGGCGATCGGTTCAGGCTGCCAGGCGGCCTTGATGGCACCCACCCAGATCCTCGCCGAACAACACTACCTAACATTCAAACAATGGTTGAATCCCCTCGGGATCAAAATCGCCTTGAAAACGGGCAACCGCGACGAGGCTAACCATCTTGAAACCGAAGAGAGACCGCAAATCGTCATCGGCACCCATGCCCTGTTATATGACAGCGATTTGTTTCATGACCTCGGGCTGGTGGTGATCGATGAGCAGCACAAGTTCGGTGTCGCCCAGCGCGCCTCGTTGATCCGGCAGGGGATGATGCCGGACGTGCTGGTGATGACGGCCACGCCGATCCCCCGGACCTTGACCATGACGATTTATGGTGACCTTGATGTCTCCATCCTTGACGAGAAACCGCCCGGGAGAGCCAGGATCACGACCGGCGTGCGCGTCGCCGCGAAGCAGACGGATGTCACCCGCTTCGTGAAAGACCAGCTAGCGCAAGGGCGGCAGGCTTATCTGGTCTATCCCCTGGTGGAGGAAAGTGAAACCTTGAAGGCCGAGTCCGCCACCGAGGCCTTTGTGAAATGGAAAAAACGCCTCGGGTCCTATCCGGTGGACCTGATCCATGGCAAACTGCGGCCAGAGGAAAAGGAGGCGGTGATGCGCCGCTTCCGCGAGGGCGAGACCGCGGCGCTGGTGTCCACCACGGTCATCGAGGTGGGAGTGGACGTGCCGAATGCCAGCGTGATGATCCTCCACCACGCAGAGCGCTTCGGCTTGGCCCAGCTCCACCAACTCCGCGGCCGCATCGGCCGTGGCGGGCACAAGGGCTATTGCGTCCTGCTAACGGATGGCAAGAACCCCGAGGCGCTGGAGAAGCTGAAAGTACTAGAGCAAAGTTCCGATGGCTTCGAAATCGCGGAGGCCGACCTGCGCCTCCGGGGTCCCGGCGACGTGCTGGGCACGGTCCAAAGCGGTTTATCCGATCTCCGCTTCCCGGATTTTCTCGCCGATATGGAATTGCTCCGCGAGGCCCGGGCATTGGCGGACAAGGTCATTGCCGTGGATCCCGGATTAAACGGCCCGCATCGCAATCTGCTGGCGCTCATCCAAAGTCCCGAAGTGGCGGCGGATCTTCCGAGCACCGCGTGATCAACGTGCGACGATTCGATGGATCGGACCGGCGTGGCCACCTC
>JBBEEL010000059.1:27104-30988 GCA_040880785.1 Akkermansiaceae bacterium
CCATACTGCCGGTTTAAGAAATATTGAACCACAGATGAACGGGATGAACGCAGATGAAGAGAGATTTTTAATTAATTCTCTTTCGCGTGGTCGTTGATGAGGCGGCGGACGTCCTTGCCTTGGCCGAAGAGGACGAGGATGTCGTCGATCTCGAATTTCCGGTCCGGCTGGGGGATGCCGAGGACCCGGTTGATCGGATGGCGGGTGGAGGTGAGGGCGGTCATGCCGCGGCCTTTGGCGATGGTGACAAGATTGAGGTCGTAGCGGCCGCGGAGGTCCATTTCCTGCAAGGTTTTACCGACGATCGGGGGCGGAACGGCGATCTGCGCCACCTCGAAACCGCCACCGAGTTCCAAGCTGTTGATGACGTCCGGGGTCTTGAGCGAGCGGGCGAGCCAGGCGGCGGCCATCGCCTCGGGGACCATCAGCTCGTCGATTTTCAACAATTTCAGCAACCGCCCGTGGAGCGGATTGATGATGCGGCTGATGATGCGCTTGGCTCCGAGCTGCTGGACATTGGCGGCGATGCTGAGCGAGGCCTCGAAGTCCTCGCCGATTGCGAGAATGACCGCGTCGCAATCCTCGACAGGGATTTCGTAGAACGCGTTGAGGTCGGTGCAGTCGGCCTGGATGAGGTATTCGATCTCATCCTTGAGGGCGTTGATGTGGGCGGGGTCGTTGTCCACGGCGACAATTTCGTGGCCCTCGCGGCGGAGCTGGCGGGTGAGGTGGGTGCCGAAGGTTCCTAGGCCGATAATGCAGAATCTCATGGTGGAGGCGCTTGGTTTAGTTGAGGAGAATATTTTCGGTGGGCTTACCGGAGGCAGGGCGGGGATCACGCCGGATGAAGGTGGCCATCACGGTGAGCAGGCCGATCCTACCGACAAACATGTTGACGATCAAGAGGGCCTTGCCGCCCTCGGTGAGTGAGGGAGTCAGGTCAAGCGATAGACCAACGGTGGCAAAGGCGCTGATGAGTTCGAAAAACAAGGTGGTCTCCGACACGCCGCTGCCAGCCTGGAGAACTTGGAGGAGGACAAAATTGGCACCCAGCCAAATCCCGGCGAGGACGATCAGGCCGAGCGCTTGGGCACCGGTTTCCTGTGGGATAATCCGGTTGAAGGCGACGATGCCGCGCCGGCCTATCCGCAGTTGGTTCCACAGGTGAGCCAGGCCGATGGCGATGACGGTGGTGCGCAAACCGCCGGCGGTGCCGCCCGGGGAGCCGCCAATGATCATCAGGAGCATGAGGATCTGGACGGTGAGCGGGTTCAGGCCAGCCATCGGCACGGTGTTGAACCCCGCCGTCCGCGCGGTGATGGAGTGGAAGGCGGCGGTGATGATTTTGCCACCGTTTTCCGGTCCGTCCCCGAGGTGAAACTCGGTGATCAGGACGAGGGCGGCCCCGGCGACGATAAGCGAGCCGGTCACCAGCAGCACCAGTCGGGTGTGGACGCGCAGACGCGGCTGCGGGACGGATTTGCCGAGGCGTTTCTTCAGGCGGGCCATCGTCCATTGGGAAAGGTCCTCGTTCACCAGCGACCCGAGCCCGCCGATGACGACAAGCGCCATGATACAAATTTGCCAAGTCCAGTTACCGGACACCACGCCGCTGGCCATGCCGTCGGTGAAGGTGGAAAACCCGGCGTTGCAAAAGGCGGAGACGGCGTGGAAACCGGAATGAAACAGCCGCGCCTGCGGATCGGCGATGGCCTCCATCCCCGAGTAAAGAACCACCATGCCGATGCCCTCGCACACAAAGGTCATGCCGACGATGAAGGCCAGGGTGCGGCCGATCCGCGCGAGGCGGTTTTCCTGGATCATTTTTCCGAGCAGCAGCCGGTCGTGGAGCGAAAGCCCCTCGAAGAGGACCACCGCTGCGAAAAACGCGAGCGTCATGATCCCGAGTCCGCCGAGCTGGATGAGCAGCAGGATCACGGATTGGCCGGTGAGGCTGAAAAAGGTGGCGGTATCCTGCACCGTCAGGCCGGTCACGCAGACGGCGCTGGTGCTGGTGAAGAAGGCGTCCAGCCACGACAAGCTCTCGCCGGGCACCACGCAGCGCGGCATTTTCAGCAGCAGCCCGCCCGCCAAAATGATGAACAGGAACGAGCCAATGAGCACCAAGCCCGGGTGGAAGGCCTTGGCGGTCAATTTCTTCTGGTGGTGGATCATCGAGGTGAGCCCGGAGATAAACACCGCGAGCTGGATGAAAACGTGCCCGCCCACCGACCACTCGCCGGCGGCGGAGAGTGGTGCCAGCAGCAGCACCGCGGCGGTGGCGAAGACGAGCGCTGCCAGCAGCGCGTGAAAGCCCAGCCTGCGCTGCTCCTTACCCTGCGGTTTCATGACCCGGAAAACCCAGCCGCGTTCCAGGCCGAAGATGACCCCGGCGGCGGTGGTGGCCCAGTGTTGCCACTCGGTGATGACACTGGTCCAGCCGATGAACGACAGCAAACAGGCCACGGCCACGAGCGTGATGAGCGGGTGGAGAACCTGCCGGCAAAATTTCAAGCCGGCGTGGACCTCGCCGGATGCTGTGCCGTTTCTCATGTGCGGGGTATTCTATCCAGCGCGGAGGGGGCGCTGGCAAGGGCGAATATGGTGGTGGGCCGGTGCGGCTTTGCACCCACCGCAGCGCCGCTAATCGCCCAGACCCCCGGAAAAAAATTCTTAAACCGACAGGATTGCCCGTCACCGCCCGCCAATGCCGACACCGATGGCATCAGTGATTTTTACGGAGGTAAACCTCTACAACCCCATCGCAGAAACGCAAATTCCCTGAAGCATGTCTGGTATGATTCCCGTATGAAACTTGCCCCGCGAGGGAAACCTCTCACCAAGCCAAAAGCTGCAAACAAAAGTCTACCCGCCGGATGAAAAACTTGGTCGTCTCAAAGTCCCTATTCCGCCGCAGGACCCCATTACCCATCCTTGCAGTCGCGCTCTTGTTGTCATTCGTAGGCTCGCATCCAGCTTTTTCACAGACCGGCCTCAAGCTTCAGTTGGTGGCCGAGCAGTCGGCCATCATTCCCGGCAAACCTTTCACCGTCGGCCTGTGGCTCAATCACGATCCCGGCCACCACACCTACTGGCGCTTCCCGGGAATCGTCGGTGTGCCAACGCAGTTGAAATGGGCACTGCCGCCGGGGTGGACGGCTGGCGATCTCATTTACCCCGAGCCCGAGCGCGTCCACATGTTCAAGATCAAGGCCCAAGGCTTCAACCGCGACGTGATGCTCCACACCGAGATCACGCCGCCGGCGGGGCTCAAAACAGGCGGGACCCTCACCCTTCACGCCACGGCCTTTTGGATGTGCTGCGGCACTTCCTGTCATCCGGGATCCATGGATCTACAGCTTACTTTGCCAATATCAGAAAACGCGCCACTCAACGAAAAATGGCACGAAAGGCTCAATGAAGAAAGATCCCGCGCGGAGCAACCGAGTGATGCCTGGAGTACCACCGCCAGCGTGACAGGCGCTACCGTCACCCTTTCGCTCAAGCCCGCCAACGCCAACGCCCGGCTGTGCAAAAGCCAACGCGAAGCAAAACAAATCATCGTCTTTACGGAGGACGGTTACTTCGACACCGATAAGCCGCAAATCATCCGCCTTGGTAACGATGGGAGCCTTCAGTTCGATCTAATCATATCTGAAAGCGCTGCCAGCGCCAAAACGCCGGAAACGCTGCGGGCGATTCTTCGCAATGAAGATGGCTGGCTCAATGACAGCAGACTTCGTAGCCTGAAAATTGCGCCCAAGATTCTGCTTGGAAAGTAGGCGCAGACCTTACTTTTCCATCTCGGATTACGAAAAAAATCTCTATTCCATCGGGGGTGTAAAGATTCGTCTGTAAAAGCCCGCACGAGGCATTGGTCCGCC
>JBBEEL010000060.1:0-29359 GCA_040880785.1 Akkermansiaceae bacterium
GAGCGCCTCGTCAACGAAGCGCTCGAGCGGCTCATGGCCGGCCGCACCAGTCTGGTCATCGCCCACCGCCTCTCGACCGTCCGCCACGCCGATAAAATCCTCGTCTTCAACCACGGCCGCATCGTCGAGAGCGGTAGCCACGACGAGCTCCTCGCCCGCGACGGCACCTACCGCCTGCTCGTCGAGACGCAGTTGGTCTAGGCGATGCTGAATGCGGGGGCGCGCTTCTCACGCGACGACTGAACCCTGTCGCAAATTCTCACTCGCAACCCCCCTCAGGCTCCAGCGCGTCGAAACCCACTCCCTGATCGGAAAATACGCCCGGGGGATCGGTCCCTGCCTCACTTGGGGTGTCCCGGCGGCGGTGCCTGCGCCGGATTTCACAGCGTCTGGCAGCAAGAAGAGGCACCGATTCCCAAGCGGTTGCGGGCATGATTTGGCAAAAACAGATTTTCCGGGTAAAAAAATCTTGCGCAGCGTGGTGGCTCGTGGTGTTCTCCCGCCCCCGCCCATCCGGGTTGGACTCATTATTTCCCATTACGGCCATGGCCTACGCAGTGATCAAAACCGGCGGTAAACAATACCGCATCCAGGAAGGCGACAAATTTGATGTCGAGAAGCTCGATGTCGAAGTCGATTCAGAAGTCACGTTCGACGTCTTGCTCGTCGGCGAAGGGGAGACCGTGAAAATCGGCGCACCCCTCGTGGAGGGCGCTTCGGTGACCGCCAAGGTGATCAACCAATACCGCGGACCCAAGGGCGTTGCCTTCAAGTTCAAGCGCCGCAAGGGCTTCCACAAAACCAAAGGCTTCCGCCGCAGTTTGACCACGCTCGAGATCACCTCGATCGCCGGTTGATTTTTTAAACTCCTACTTCACTTACTCCCATGGCCCATAAAAAAGGACAAGGTTCCGTCAAAAACGGTCGCGATTCCCGCAGCAAGCGCCTCGGCGTGAAGAAATTCGGCAGCCAAGCCGTGATCGCCGGGAACATCATCATCCGCCAGCGCGGCACCAAGGTGCACCCAGGCCTCGGCGTCGGATGCGGTAAGGACCACACGCTTTTTGCTTTGGTCGATGGCCGCGTATTCTTCGACAAGGAAGGCCGCCGCGTGAATGTCATCCCGCCGCCGGTCGCCGCCGCCTCCAACTGAGGCGCGCGCTCCCACATCTCATCAAGGCCGCACCCAGACTGGATGCGGCTTTTTTGTGCCGTGATAAGTTAACCCGTCAATCGGGAGGTGTTTCCTGCGCCTCATGTTTTTTGCGGGTGCGCTCGACGGGATCTTCCTGCCACATGAAGAGTGCCTTGATGATGTCCTTGAAGTCGGCACGGATCTCGTGGTTTCTCTGGTGGATCCTGACTGCCTCGCGCTGGACCTCGTCGGATTGCAGTTCCGGGTGCACCGAGCCGATGGGCGGCGCAGCGTCGTCAGGATCGGCGATCAGGTTCCCGACATCGCGGTGCACCCGTTCCAGATGGCCGCACAGCTTCCCCAGCTCCGCATTGAGGTGGGCTGCGTCGTTGGCCAGCGGGGTGCCGCTTGCCTTGATTTGCAGCTCGTCAGCGAGCCTGCGGACTCGCGAACTGTGATTGAGCCACTCGGTCGAGAGCTCTTCATCGACTTTGGCGTAAATTTCGGTATCCATTCACCATCAATAAACCAGAAATCCATGCGATGCAATGGGCCAATCCAAATCCAATCCGAACTTTCCCGCCGCGCGATTCAGGTTTAGCATCCCGCTGAATTTGATGAATCCCGGCGTTTTAATGTTAGTTTTCCCGCTGGTTTGCGCGATGCTGGCCGGCTGCGAGCGGACCCGCGTGTTAGGCCCCCCCAAGGCGGTGCCGGTGAGGGAGGACGGGGCCTTGGAGTTGCGCTTGATGAGTTTCAACGTGCGCTACGAAACGCAGGAGGACCGGGGCACGCGCTCGTGGCGGAGGCGGGTCGTTGGCGCGGTCAGGATGATTGCCGCGGAGAAGCCGGATGTCATCGGGGTGCAGGAAGCGCTGCACGGGCAGGCAGCGGATTTGTGGGCCTCATTGCCGGATTTTGAGCTTGTCGGCGTCGGTCGGGATGACGGGAAGCAGGCCGGCGAGTATTCCGCGATTTTTTTTCGTCGCGATCGGTTCCGGCTGGATCCGGCGGATCAAGGGACTTTCTGGCTATCCGACACACCCGACACACCCGGCTCGCGGACTTGGGGAAATGAAATCACCCGTTTGGTAACCTGGATCCGGTTGTTGGATCTGGCGACGGGGCGGGGCTTTTATGTTTACAACACCCATTGGGACCACCAGAGCCAGCCCTCGCGAGAGCGCTCGGCGCTTCTGATGGCGCGCCGCATCGATGGCAGGCCGCACGCGGGCGATCCAGTCGTCCTCATCGGGGACTTGAACGTGGTGGAGGCCAATCCGGCCTACCGCTACCTAACCGGTGAAAAGGTTTCGCTCGCGGGCAAGCACCAACAGTGGGCGAATGGCTTGGTCGATACCTATCAACAGCTTTACCCTGCACGCCAGGATCGCCGGAGCTTACATTTTTTCACGGGCAATCGTGATGGTTCCTTGAAAGTGGACCACGTCATGGTCAGCCGCGGGGTGCACATCTTGGAGGTGGCCATCGTCTGGGAGGACAAGCCGCTGATCTCCGATCATTTCCCGGTGACGGCGAGGGTGGTTTTTCCCAAATGACCCACAAAGGAGCTCAGAGGAGACCCTGCTCGCGGAGCTCTTCCTCCACCTCGTCATACGCCGGAGCGACGATCCCCGCATCGCGGATGCGCTGGATCTTGCGCCGCACGCCAACCTTGCTGCGCGGGCCGGTTACCAGAAATGTCACGCCGCCCACCACGAATGGTAACAACGCGGCGATCCCCAGAGAACCCAGAGTGATGCCGGCCACGCGGCGGGCTCCCGGGTGCATCAGGTCTCCCAACAACAGTCCCGCCGCGGCACCGATTAACGCCGGTGCGGTCAGGGCGCTGTTTTCCATCCATGCCGGGGTGATTTCGGTATGCGTGTCGTCCATGCTGCGTTTCTAGCGCCTTTCCGAATCACCGACAAAACAAAAATGTTCGCTTTTACTGCAGGAGCGATTGGGCAAGTCTCCGCCCGACATGCCAGATCCAGCCAACACCTACGCTCTGATCCTTGCCGGAGGCTCCGGCAGTCGCTTTTGGCCCCTGAGCCGCAATTCCAAGCCCAAGCAGCTGCTTGATCTTTTCGGCACCGGCACCCTGCTCGAACAAACCATCCAACGCCTCGACGGGCTGGTCCCGCCGGCAAATATTCTCATTCTCACCAACGACCTGCAGGTGGACGCCGTCCGTGCCGTCGCCAGCATGCTGCCACCGGAAAACGTTTTTGCCGAGCCCGCCAAGCGCGACACCGCGCCCGCCGTCGCGCTTGGTATCGGCATCGTCGCCGCGCGCAACCCGGATGCAGTGATGATGGTGCTGCCCGCCGACCAACTCATCAAGGACACCGCCGCCTATCAATCCGTCATGCACGACGCGCTGGCCTCGGCGGAAAAATCGGACGGCTTGGTCACCATCGGCATCCGCCCGACCTGGCCCTGCCCGTCCTACGGCTACATCGAGCGCGGCGGGCGCGCCTCCATCCACGGCCTCCAGTGCGAGCACCCGCCGGTCGAGGTGAAGCGTTTCCGCGAGAAACCCAACCCGGAACTCGCCGAACAATTCCTCTCCCAGGGCAACTTCACCTGGAACGCCGGGATGTTCGTCTGGTCGCTGCCCACCGTGATCAACCAGCTCACCAAGCACGCCCCGGAGCTCGCGAAATTCGTCTCCGAGCTCCGCCGCTCGCGCGATCTCGCCGCCACTGTCGCAGCCCAGTTTCCGAAACTCACCGCCATTTCCATCGACTATGCGCTGATGGAAAATGCCGACCGCGTCCTCAACATCGAGGCGAACTTCGACTGGGACGATGTTGGCTCCTGGATCTCCATCGCGAAATATCTTGGAGAATACGGAACCAACAACCGCGCCAACGAGGAGATCAGTGAAATTGACTCGGAAAATAACATTGTTTTCAACGCCCGCCCCGGCACCCGCATCGCCTTGTTAGGCGTGGACGATCTCATCATCGTGCAGACCGGGGATTCGCTCCTCATCGCCAACCGCCACCAGGCCGACGCGATCAAAAAGCTTTCCGATATCCTACCCGCCGAACTGCTCTGAACTCACAACGGTCAGATTCCCCGCACCCCGCGCTTGGCATCGATCATGGCGCTGCCCGCATCGGCATCGCCGCAACCGACGACTTCGGCATCCTCGCGCACCCGGTCGAAACGATCGACCAAGCCAAGGGCGACGCCATCGAGCGGATCGGGCAGCTCGCCGAGTTGCGGAAAGCCCGCACGCTCGTCGTCGGTCTGCCGCTGCGCCTGGATGGCAGCGAAGGCGACTCGGCAGCAACGGTGCGCGAGTTTGCAAGCCGCCTGCAGGAACGTCTCCCGACCCTCCCGCTCGTCTTCATCGACGAGACTCTAACCACCTCCAGCGCCGCCGCCAAACTCCGTGAAGCCGGCCGCAACGCAAAGCAGCAAAAGGCCGTCATCGACCAAGCCGCCGCAGTCGAAATCCTCAACCTGTGGATGGGAGGAGAAGTGCCGAGTGATCAGTGATCAGAAATAAATCTCCAATCTCCAATCTCCAATCTCAGTTTCCACCTCTTCATCTAAATTTCAGCATTTCAGTTTTCAGCTTTTCAGTATTTACCACCTCAATGCGCCTCAAGCTCACCATCGCCTACGACGGACGCCCTTACAGCGGTTGGCAATCGCAGGCTTGTGGAAACACGGTGCAAGACTTCATCGCCCGCGCCTTGGAGGAAGTGGCGAAACGGCCGCTGCCACTCCATGGCTCCGGCCGCACGGACACCGGGGTGCATGCCCTTGCGCAGATCGCGCATTTCGACGCGCCGCCGGAAATTTCCATGAACCCCTTCAACTGGGTTCCCGCGCTCAACTGCAAGCTCCCCGCCAGCATCCGCATCATGGCCTGCGAGGAGGTCGCAGCGGATTTCCACAGCCGCTTTTCCGCCACCGGCAAGATCTATCGGTATGACCTCTGCACCGACCCGGTGCTGCCCCCGCTCAAGGCCGGCCTGGCCTGGCATTTGCCGCGCCAGCTCGATGCCGAGGTCCTCTGGCAAGCGCTCGAGCTTTACCTCGGCCGCCATGATTTCCATGCCTTCGCCGCTTACCGCGGAAATGAAACCCCGGAGATCGACTGGTGCCGCACCATTGAGTCGATCGAGCTAACAACCATGCAGGATGGCTATCGCATCACCTACACCGGCGATGGATTTCTCTATAAGATGGTCCGCTTGCTAACAGGTGGAGCCGTCCACGCCGCGCAAGGCCGCATCCGCCTCGACGATCTCGCCGCGCTACTCGATCAGCCCGCCGGCCTGCCGCGGGGGAAATCCCCGCTCTGCGCCCCAGCTGACGGGCTCTACCTGGAAGCGGTGGTTTTCCCCGCCACAGAGTGACTGACACATCCTGCCCGAAGCCTTCTTCATCTAGCAAGATTTTTGCCGCACGGCGCACGATGCGTTCCGCTTCCACCTCGCCGTGCTCCTTCAATACCCCGCCTGTAAATGGGGGTCTCACGCGTTCACTGCGCTGCCAAAAATCATCTTGGCAAAGCGGTTCAGAGAGCTATGACAGAATGGCGCAAAGCAAAAGCCGGCGCGCCGAACTGATCCCGCACTTTTATGATGAACGAAATAATTAATTTGAGGTGGAGCATGACGCTTCCCGCAAGCGTTATCCTGTGCGCGGCGGCACTCACCGGGTTCATCAACGACGCCCACGCCAAGGTTCCCGCCACAAAGCCGAACATCCTCATCTTCTATCTCGACGACATGAGCTGGGCGCAGCCCGGCGCTTACGGCGGCAAGCTCGTGCCGACTCCTGCGATGGACGCAATCGCCAGGAACGGCGTGCGGTTCACCGACGGCTACGTGTCGGCCTGCGTGTGCGGCCCGAGCCGCGTGGCGCTGCTGACCGGACGCTACCAGGCGCGCAGCGGCCACGATGCCAACGGCGGTGGCGAGGGCCGCGAAATGGTGCTCAGTGAGACGACGATTGCCCAGAAAATGAAAAGCGCGGGCTACACCACGGGCATCGTCGGCAAGTGGCACCTCGGCGCGAGCAGCCCGGACCTCCTGCCCGGAGCGCGGGGGTTCGATTACGCGATCGGTTCGGTCGGCAATGTGGACGGGGTCGATCAGGGGCGGTTCTTTCGCGGGAATGAATTGATCTACGACTTGCCGGGCGAGCCGATAACCTCGCCGGTTTACCGCGATGAAGCGGTCAAATTCATCACCGCGAACCGCGCGCAGCCGTGGTTGCTTTATATGTCGTTTAACGCGGTGCACACGCCGCACGTCGCATCGCCGCACTGGCTCGAGAAATTCAAGGACCTGCCACAGCGCACGCGCAATTACGCCGCGAACATCGCGGAGGCGGACGAGGCGATTGGCGCGGTGATGGCGAAGCTGCGCGACCTCAGGCTCGAGGAGGACACGCTCGTGTTCGTCATCAGTGATAACGGCGGAATGTCCTGGACCGACATGGGCGGGCTGCGCGGCCGCAAGTGGTATTTATGGGAAGGCGGCGTTCGCGTGCCGTGGATGGCGCAGTGGAAAGGGCGGATTCCGGCGGGCGTCGTCAGCAACGAGCCCGTGATCCAGATCGACGTGCTGCCGACGGCGCTTGCCGCGGCGGGTGTGGTGATGAAGCCCGAGTGGCAGATTGACGGCGTGAACCTGCTGCCGCTGCTCGAGGGCAAAACGCAGCGCCTCGCCCCGCGCGAGCTGTATTTCCGATTCGGCACGCAATACGCGGTCCGGCAGGGTGACTGGAAGCTCGTGAAGGCATCGGCTGCCATGCAGCCGATGCTGGTGAACCTCGCGAAAGATCCCGGCGAAAAAACCGATCTGACGGCGAAGGAACCGGCGAGGGTGGCCGCACTGCAAGCGCTTTACGATCGGTGGAACGCCACGATGCAGCCGCCGCGCTGGAAAGATCGCCGCTGGGACGGCCACAAAGAGCTTCAGGCCGCAGAACGCGCGAACAGGGAGAGGCAGAACAAAGCGAAGTGACCTGCGGTCCCATTGCGGATCGTCA
Organism: Akkermansiaceae bacterium; assembly: GCA_040880785.1. Taxonomy (GTDB): domain Bacteria; phylum Verrucomicrobiota; class Verrucomicrobiia; order Verrucomicrobiales; family Akkermansiaceae; genus Luteolibacter. Next base: position 7,160 of record JBBEEL010000060.1, read on the forward strand.
TTTTCACGGCTAGGCTGCCCAAATGAAGATGCTTGCGATCCTTGGATTAATGACCATGACGGCCGCCGCCCAAACATTGGATGATTTTCAGTGGGAAAAACGCCTGCTGGTCGTCACCGAGTCTAGCGACGCCCTCAGCCGGAAACTCATCGCCAACAAAGTCGGTCTGGCCGAGCGCGACATCGAGGTTTTCGTGCTCAAAGGTCCCGTGGCCCCCGGAAAATCTCCAGGAGCCGCGCTCAGCCAAGAGTTGCGCGAGCGCATGAAAATCCGTGATGGCGCGGCCGAAGTGCTGCTGCTCGGCAAGGATGGCCGCACCACCCTGCGCTGGAACACCGCCGACTTCAGCATCGCCTCACTCTTCGCCAAGATCGACGCGATGCCCATGCGCCGCCGGGAGATGAGAGATCGCTAGAATCTCGTGTCTTTTTGCGGTTTCCAAATGCAACGGCACACGGCTGTGAAGACCCATGAGATGACGCCGGTGGTCGGCAAAGCCGCCCTGATCCCGCTGCACCCAAGGAAAGACGGCCTGCGATCCGCCTTCCCCATGAAACTTACGAGGCGGATTCAGAAAACTTGGGGCTAGCATTTTGTCAGTCATAACGCATGATCCTCTTGAAAATGACGCTCACGCCGGATGGCCACCTGAGGTGGCCGAAAACCACTCCTTCTGCTTATCACCATGTTTCACAAAATCGATTACCCCTTTCTCATCGGAGCGTTTGCCAGCTTCGTCGCAAGCGTCTCACTTTGGTTTCTCGTCAGTCACGAGTATGGGCTCTTCGTGGGCATTTGGGTGCCGAGCATTCTCAGCCTGTGGGTCGGGGTCAGAGTTGTCATCCTCTCGGCAGGCATCCAAACCCGGAGAGGACAATAGGCCATGACCACGGTATTCGCGGTATTCGCGCTCGGCTTGATGGTGAGCCTGGTGATCGCCAAAGGCATGATGCAGGCCAATGACTATGCTAGGCAGGAATTGAAAAAACAGAAGCTCACGATGCTGGATAAGGTGGTCGAAGACTAGCGATCCGTCACCAACCGCTCCCTCCGCGGGGGCTCTTATAGCGAAAAAATGGCGCAGCGAGAAGTTCAGAGACTTTACTCAAAGTCATTTCCAGTGAGGCTCACCCCGCATGGATGATTCCGCGATCCATTCATTGTCTAACCGAGATCTTGTGCGCAAGGTCGTTTCCCGCCTGCGTCCCTATCGCTTGCGGCTCGTTGTTGCGCTGGGTCTCCTGATCTTCTCGGTGCCTTTTGTGAATTTCCACCCATTGGTCTGGGGATATGTCGCCGACGGGCTGGTGGAAAAGACTCTTACCCCCGCCGTTCTCGGGATGTGGCTCGCGATCATGTTTGGCACCTACATCATCGGGGCGGGCGCGAATGCGGTGCATTCCTACCTGATGGAAAAGACGGGGCAGGCGCTCGTCCGCGACCTGCGTTGCGAGCTCTTTGCGAAGTTTGAGGCCCAGTCGCTCGCCTACCACCGCAATACGAGCAGCGGTGAACTCGTCACCCGCATCACCAGCGATGTCGATGCGATGGAGCAGTCCGTGCTCCAGGGGCTTACGAGCCTGCTTGAGGAAATCGTCACCTTCATCGTCGTGGCGGGGATGGTCCTGTGGATCAGCCCCCTCGTCGGAACGGCATCAATCCTGCCGCTCGCCTTTGCCTTTGTTTTCATCCGCAAATACAACCTCCGCGTGAAAAGCATCTACGAAGGTGTCCGGAAAAAGCTCGGGCAGATCGGATCCTTCGTGCAGGACCGACTCGCGGGTGTCCAAGTGACGCAGTCCTTCGCCCGTGAGGCCGCCGAGAAGGAGACCTTCGACGGGCGCGCCGCGCTCTTTTATGAAGCCAGCGTGGGCGCGAGCCGTCTGCGCAACACTTACTTTCCCATCGTCGCCATCTTTGGCTTCATCAACAACCTTATCATGCTCGGGCTCGGCGCATGGCTCATCATGCAGGGCAGCGAGCTCTTCACCCTCGGCGCACTCCTTGCTTACCGTGGCTTCTGGTGGCGCTTGCAAAGTCCGATCCGCACCATCGCCCAGACCAGCGACATCATGCAGCGGGCGAGGGCGGCGGCGCAGCGAGTCATCGAGCTGCTAGACACGCCGATTGCGGTGACGGAAAAGTCCGCGGCGCTGCCTTGGAGACAGCCGGCGGGCCGCATTGAGTTTCGCGGGGTGAAGTTCCATTACGTGCCGACCAAACCCATCCTGCGAGGCGTGAGCTTCACGATCAAAGCAGGCGAATTTATCGCGATCGCGGGGAGTAGCGGATCGGGAAAAAGCACGCTGCTGAATCTCGTGCCGCGCTTTTACGACGTTGTCGAGGGCGGCATCACCGTGGACGGGCACGATATCCGCGGACTGCGTTTTGCGGATTTGCGCGGAGCGATCGGCTATGTCGGGCAGGAAAACTACCTCTTCGACGGCTTGGTGCGGGACAATCTCCGCTATGGTAAACCTGAGGCCACACTCGAAGAAATCGAGACTGCGGCGCGCTTGGCCAATGCCCATGATTTCATCCTCGATCTGCCGCAGGGCTACGAGACTCAGGTCGGCCAAAACGGGGTGAAACTTTCCGGCGGCCAGCGTCAGCGGCTCAGCCTTGCCCGCGCCTTTCTGACCCAACCCAAAATTCTCCTCCTCGACGAACCCACCGCCAGCGTTGAGCCCGAGAGCGAGGCACTCATTCACGACTCCATTCTCAAGCGGACGTGCGAAGGCGCTGGCACCACCGTCCTCGTCACCCACCGCATCGACCTGCTGCGTCAGGCCCCGAGGATCCTTTTTCTCGAAGAGGGAAAACTCACCGGCGACGGCACCCACGCGGAACTCGTCACCGGATGCCCCGGCTATGCGGACGCCTATCACCGCTGGGAGGTGGAAGAGGAGATAGCTCCCCGGAGCTGCGTCCCTGCCGGCGCGCGCGCAGGTGAAGCCGCCGGGTTGAGCCCGCCTCCCCGAGCGGTCCGGCGCGTGGCAAGAGAATGAGATCTGAAATTAGCGGTTCCTGCCGCCACCTCAGCCTTGGAGGCCGCGCATGACCTGGCGGATCGCCGCCGGGTAGAGCCGGTGTTCGAGCAGCTGGATCCTCGCGTGCAAGCGATCCGCCGTGTCGTCTGCTAGAATCGGCACGCTCTCCTGCAGGATCAGTGGCCCGGTATCCATCCCTTCATCCACCAAATGGACCGTGCAACCGGCCTCGCCCGCCCCGGCGGCGAGCGCTTGCTTCCACGACTCAAGGCCGGGGAACGCGGGCAGCAGCGACGGATGGATGTTTAAAATCCGCTCCGGGAAGGCGTCGAGCAGCGGCCGTTTTACCAACCGCAGGAATCCCGCTAGGCACACCAGCTCCACCCCCGCGGCTTGGAGCCGCGCCGCGGTTTCCGCCTGCGCCTCCTCGGGAAATTTCGTCCGGAAGCCGCGGCAGTCGATCACTCCGGTCTGGATCCCGTGCTTCTCCGCCCGCTTCAGGATGAACGCGTCCGGATTGTCCGAGAGCACGATGCCGATCCGCGCGTCGAGCGTCCCTTCCCCGATCGCGTCGAGAATCGCCTGCATGTTTGATCCGGATCCGGACCCAAGAACGCCGAGCACCATGTGCTTGGTTTAGGCGTCCGCGGCATGATGCCAAGCGCGAAGTTTCCGCAGTTGGACTTCGCGCTTGGAAGGGCAGATTTTCCCCGCTATCAAAACCCCATGCATGACGCTCGCATCGATGCCCTGGCCCGCCAGTTGGTCGGCCATTCCACCGCCCTGAAAAAAGGCGAGAAAATCCTCATCGACCTTCACGAGGTCCCGGATGCCATCGGCCTGGCGCTGATCCGCGAGGTCCGCGCCAAGGGGGCGCTGCCATTTATCCGAATCCACCGTGGCCGCCTGACCCGCGAAATGATGAAGGGCGCGGAAGATGCCCAGTATCAGCTCATCGCCAAGCATCTCCTCGCGGAAATGAAGGACATGGACGCCTACATCGCCATCCGCGGCGGCGATAATATTGTGGAAAATTCCGACATCCCGCCGGACCGCATGCGGCTGGCGATGAAACACATGCGCCCGGTGCTCGACCACCGCGTGAAGAAAACCAAGTGGTGCGTCCTGCGCTGGCCGAGCCCGTCGATGGCGCAGCAGGCGGGCATGAGCACCGAGGCGTTCGAGAATTTCTACTTCGACGTCTGCCTGCTCGACTACAAGGCGCTGGGACCTGCGATGAACGCGCTCAAAAAGCTGATGGACCAGACCGACCGCGTCGAAATCAAAGGCCCCGGCACCGATCTGCGCTTTTCCATCAAAGACATCCCTGCCCTCACCTCCGGCGGAAATTACAACATTCCCGATGGCGAAGTCTTCACCTCGCCAGTTAGAAATTCTGTTGAAGGTCATATCACCTACAACGCGCCCACGATCTATCAGGGAATCCCGTTCGACTCCATCCGCCTCGAGTTTTCCAAGGGGAAAATCGTCAAGGCGGAGGCCGGTGCCAAGACCGCCGAGATCAACAAGATCCTCGATAGCGACGAGGGCGCGCGCTACATCGGCGAGTTCGCCCTCGGCTTCCACCCGTTGATCCGCGAGCCGATGCGCGACATCCTGTTCGACGAGAAAATCGCCGGCTCATTCCATTTCACGCCCGGCCAAGCCTACGAAGAGGCGGACAACGGCAACCGCTCGCAGGTCCACTGGGACATGGTCAGCATCCAGCGCAAGGATTACGGCGGCGGCGAGATTTACTTTGACGGGAAACTCATCCGCAAGGATGGCATCTTCCTGCCCAAGGCGCTGGCAAAAATGAACGGATAGAGTCAAGACGCCGGAGGTGAAACCGTTCGAGTCCTAAAATTTGCGCTTTTTGCCTGCCATCTGCTTGTGCAGGCTCTTCTGAATGATTTCCTCCCGCTTCCTCGCTCCCACCCTGTTAGCCGCCGGGCTCACTGCTTGCGCGGCCCCAACCTCACGCGAACCGGCCAACATCTCCTCCGCCAAGTTCGAGGTGAAGGCCTACATCGACTCGGGTGCCTACCAAGAGGATCTCGCCGCGGTTGCCGCACCGGCGAGTGAGTGGATCCGCCACCGCGCGCGGACCCGCCCGGGGAAACTCGCGGTCATCTTCGACATCGACGAGACCGCCCTGTCCAATCTCCCGCAGATGCATGAAACCGACTGGGGCTATCAGCCAGCGGTCTGGGACGCTTGGGTCGCGAAAAGCGCCGCCCCGGCGATCGATCCGGTGCGCGAGGTTTACCAGACCGCCCGCCAGGAAAACGTGGCGGTGTTTTTCCTCACCGGCCGCAAGGAAAGCGACCGCACCGCCACCGTCCGCAATCTCCGGCAGCAGGGCATGGGGGATTACGAGGCCTTGCTTGTCCGCCCCCCCGACTCGAAGGAATCCGCCGTCATTTTTAAAACCGCCGAACGCAAACGCCTCACCGGTTTGGGCTACACCATCATCGCCAACCTCGGTGACCAGCAAAGCGACCTCGACGGCGGCTACTCCGAGCGCAACTACAAGTTGCCTAACCCGTTCTACCTGATTCCCTGAACCTCACGCGCCAACAGGCAGACCTTGCTGCTTGAGAATCTCGATGGCGGCATCTACTCCAACCAAACCCGCGGCCAAACCTCTCTCATCCCGACCGAATGAAACCGCCCATCAACCTCAAAAAAGCCGCTACCAAAATAATTCTTGGCAAAGCGGGACTGATAGATACGCTCGTCTCCAATGAATGTGACCCCCAAAACCAGCAACTGCGACCGCCGCACGGCTGTTTCTGACTATTTCTCTTCTCCGATTACTTCTCACTCGGGACTTTTCACTTTTTTCTCCCCCTTTTTCCCCGCAACCCCTTGTTCCCCGCCTTCCGGACAGGCCCCACATTTGTTTCAGGTGCTTTCCGTCAAAAGCAGATTACTATCAGTTAGAAAAGCGCTCCTTTTCAATCTCGCGGTGATCGCTTCCCCTGGAGTGGCAGCTGCAAGCGATGACACGGAAACCCGGACCTTCCATTCCCAGCCATGCATCGTGCTCGCGACGAAGGAAGTGGAAATCGCGGTGACCCGGCTTGGTGCGCAGATGGCGCCGGTGACCTTCTTCCGCGACAGCGCGAAGCCGCTGCAGCCCTATTACATCAGCCCCTGGCAGGACGAGAAGCCGGTGAATTTGCCAGCGCCCGTGCTCGTCACGCTGCGCGGGGATTTCTTTTGCATGCCGTTCGGTGGAAACAGCGGGGAGACCGCGGGCGAGACACATCCTCCGCACGGCGAGATCGTCGGCGAGGCCTGGCAGCTTGTCGGGCAAACGAAGTCCGGCGATGTGACGACGCTCACGCTTGGCATCGACACGAAAGTGCGCAAAGGCCGTGTGACGAAGGAACTGTCGCTCGTCAACGGGCAGAACGTGGTCTATTCACGGAACACCATCGAGGGCTTCAGCGGGCGCGTGCCACTCGGTCATCACGCGACGCTCGCCATGCCGGAGGAGGAAGGCGGGGTGCGGATCGCCACGAGTGCGTTCCGGTTTGGCATGACTTGTCCGTCGCTCTTTAGCGATCCGAAACAGCGCGAGTATCAGGCACTGCTGCCCGGCGCGAAGTGGACGGATCTCAGCAAAGTCCCGGTCGCTTGGAAAGAGGCGCCTGATGCCGACCTCACGCGCCTCCCCGGGCGTTACGGCCATGCGGACCTGGTCCAGATCGTAAACGAACCATGGGAGCAAACCAAGGGCCCCGCGTGGACTGCCGCCACGTTTTCCGCTGCCGGCTACTTGTGGTTTTCGCTCAAGGATCCCGGGCTGCTCAACAGCACGGTCCTCTGGATGGAAAACCACGGCCGCCACGGCCATCCCTGGAATGGCCGGAACAACTGCCTTGGACTCGAGGACGTCACCGCCTTTTTCGCCGATGGCCTCGCCGCTTCCACGCAAGAAAACGTGCTCACCAAAGAAGGTGTGGACACTGCCGTCTCACTCAGCGCGGACAAGCCGACTGCTGTGAACTACATCCAGGGCGTGGTGAAGATTCCCCACGGGTTCGAGAATGTGAAGACGCTCGAATTCGCAGCGGGTGAAGTGACGTTTATCTCGACCACGGGCAAGCGCGTCACCGCACCGGTGCGGCATGAATTTCTGAAGACCGGCGAACTCTGATCCAAACAGAAAAAACCCCAGATTCATCCACCATATGAAAATCCTTCTAATCACCCTTGTCGCCTGCACCGCCGCGTTCCTGACCGGCTGCGAAAAGCCGGCGGACACCACCAGCACCGGGGCCGACCCAGGCTCCAAGGGCACCATCGGTGTCTCGCTGCTCACGCTCGACAACCCGTTTTTCAAAGTCATCGGTGACAACATCACTGCCGAGGGCACCAAGCAAGGCTACAATGTGATCGTCGTCAGCGGCGACAAGGACGTCGCGAAACAGAGCAACCAGATCAAGGACTTCATCGTGAAAAAGGTCAGCGCCATCGTGCTGAGCCCGTGTGATTCCAAGTCGATCGTTCCGGTCATCCAGGAGGCAAATGCCGCGGGCATTCCGGTGTTCACCGTGGACATCCCATGCAACGAACCCGGCGTAAAGATCGTGACGCAGATCTCGACGGACAACTACGGCGGAGGCAAGGACGGCGCGCAGGCGATGATCGAGGCGCTGGGCGAAGCGGGCGGTGAGATTGCCGTGCTGCATTTCAAGCAGGTGGAGTCTTGTCAGCTGCGCGTGAAGGGATTCACGGAAGTCATCAACGCGCACAATGAGAGCGGGAAGGCAAAGATCGACATCGTCACCGAACTGGAGAGCGGCGGGGCGAAGGATGTGGGCTACAAGGCGGCCGAAGATGCATTGCAGGCGCACTCGGATTTGCGCGGCATCTTTGCCATCAACGATCCCGCGGCACTGGGCGCGCGCGCGGCACTGGAAAAGGCGGGCAAGGAGCAGCAGGTGGTGATCATCGGCTTCGACGGCCAACCGGAAGGCAAGCAGGCGATCAAGGACGGGAAAATCTATGCCGACCCTGTCCAGTTTCCTGACAAGATGGGCGTGCAGATCGTGGGTGCGATCATCCGCCACTCGAAGGGCGAGACGCTGCCCCCGCAGATCCTCATTCCCACCAGCCTCTACCGCAGGGCTGACGCGTTGAAGGACCCGGAACTCAAGTAAGCCCCTGTTATGAGCAATATTAACTTTCTCCATGAACTCACCGGCGCGATGTCGGAGGGCGCGGCGGGTAATCCCACCGTCGCGATGATCGAGGCGGTGTTCGCGCACCACGGCCTGCATTGGCGCTACATCAACATGGAAGTCACGCCCCAGGATCTCGGTGCCGCCGTGCGCGGGGCAAAGGCGATGGGCTTTCGAGGGTTCAATTGCAGCCTGCCGCACAAGGTCACCGTGATCTCGCATCTCGACGGACTCGGAGAATCCGCCGCCACGATGGGGGCGGTGAATTGCGTGGTGCGGCGTGATGGAAAATTCATTGGTGAGAACACCGACGGCAAGGGTTTCCTGAAGTCGCTGGAGTCCGTCATCGATCCGAAGGGGAAAGCCGTTATCCTCTTCGGCGCAGGGGGTGCCGCGCGCGCCATCGCCGTGGAACTCGGCCTCGCGGGAATCAAGCACATCACCATCGTGAACCGCTCAGAGCCGCGCGGCACCGCGCTCGTCGGACTTTTGCGAGACCAGCTGAAGCTCGATGCCGACTTCGTTGGCTGGAGCGGAGACTACGCCATTCCCGCCGGAACGGACATCGTGATCAATGGGACATCCATCGGTCTCTATGCGCCGCAAGCTCGGCTGGCGCTCGACCTGACCACGCTCAAAGCCGGGATGGTGGTGGCCGACGTGGTTTTCAATCCGGTGCGCACGCGGTTCCTCGACGATGCCGCGGCGCGTGGCTGCCGCGCGATTGAAGGACTCGACATGCTTGTGAACCAAGGCATCGTCGGCGTGCAATACTGGACCGGCATCACCCCGGATGCAGCCGTAATGCGCAAGGCACTCAAGTCCGCGATGGGCCTATGAAGGATCTCCCGCCGCTGCTCGCGATGCGCGGCATCGTCAAGTCATTCCCCGGCGTGAAGGCGCTGCGTGGCGTGGACCTCAGCCTGCATGCGGGGGAAGTGCTCGCGTTGCTCGGCGAGAATGGCGCGGGCAAGAGCACGTTGATGAAAATCCTTGGCGGCGCGCATCGCGCGGATCAGGGCGTGATCGCGATTGCAGGCCGCGAGACCCCGTTTCATTCGCCGCAGGATTCCCGCCGCGCGGGCGTGGCGGTCATCTATCAGGAATTCAATCTCGTGCCCGGCCTCACCGCCGTGGAGAACATCTTCCTCGGCCGGGAGGTGACGCGCGCGGGGCTTGTCGCGCGGAAGCGGGAACACGGGCGCGCGGCGGCACTTTTCAAGCGGCTCGGCGTGGAAATCGACCTCGACCTTCCATGCCGTCTGCTCACCACGGCGCAGCAGCAACTGGTCGAGATCGCGAAGGCGCTGGCCTTTGATGCGCGCATCATCGTCATGGATGAGCCGAGCGCCGCGCTGACATCCCACGAGGTGGAGCGCTTGTTTGCAATCATCCGCGATCTGAAAAGTCACGGCATCGGCATCATTTACATCAGCCACCGCCTCGATGAGATCTTCACCATCACGGACCGCGTGATGGTCCTGCGCGATGGGATGAACATGGGCGAACGACCCACCAGCGTGATCACCCGCAATGAGATGATCGAGCTGATGGTCGGCCGCGAGCTGAAGGATGAATTCCCCACGCGCACCACCGCCATCGGCCCGCCGCGGCTGGAAGTCTCCCATCTCACCCGGGGGCGTGCGGTGCGCGATGTATCGTTCACCGTTCATCGCGGCGAGATCCTCGCGTTGACCGGACTCGTCGGTGCGGGCCGGACGGAGACGGTGCGGCTCATCTTCGGAGCCGACCGCCGTGAGGTGGGCGAAATCCGGCTCGATGGCAAACTTCTCGCGATCCGATCCCCACGGGACGCGATCGCAGCTGGCATCGGCCTGTTGACTGAGGACCGCAAACTGCAGGGGCTCGTGCTCGGCCACTCCGTCCGAGAGAATTTCGGCCTGCCAAATCTCGGCCGGCTCTCGACCCGCGGCTTCGTGCGGCTGGGTCGCGAACGCGAGGAATTCGGCCGTTATGTGGAGCAGCTCAAGATCAAAGTGCCAAACCAAGAGGCGCACGCCGGCAACCTCTCCGGCGGTAACCAACAGAAGGTCGTGCTGGCAAAATGGCTCGCCCGAAACTGTGACGTGCTGATTTTCGACGAGCCAACGCGCGGCATCGATGTCGGCACGAAATTTGAAATCTACCTGCTCATGAACGCTCTTGTCGCCGCGGGGAAAGCCATCGTGATGATCAGTTCCGAACTGCCCGAAGTGCTCGGCATGGCCGACCGCATCCTCGTGATGCACGAGGGCCGCCTGACGGGCGAAGTCGCCGACGCGCGCCGCGCAACGCAGAGGCAGATCATGGAGCTCGCCCACGCCTAACTTTATGCAAATTTCCCGCTTTATCACCCATTACGGCATGATCCTCGTGCTCCTGTTGTTGTGCCTGTTTTTCAGCGTCATGACTTACAGCGATCAGTCGCCGACCGGAGAGACTGCGGCGAAACAGGTCGTCAGCACCATCCAGCAGCAATTTGGAAAGACCCCGCGCGTGCTCATCGTCACCAGCGGCCAGTCCGGTGACACAGCCTTTGCCACGGCCATTGAGCGCGAGCTCGCCGCATCCGGCGCACAAGTCCTCGCTACCGTGCAAGGCGAGCCGAAGGACGCCCGCGCGGCGCTGGTGGAACTCGCCGCGGCCGGCGGAACGCTCGACGCCATCGCCTGCACCCAGGTGTCCGGAGCATGGCTCGTCTTCTCGGACTTGGCGACTGACTTCCCCGCGCTCGGCGAGCCGCGCGTGATCACACCGCGCAGCTATCGCTGGCCGAATTTCCTGAAGTCTGAAAATCTGCTCAACATCGCCAATCAGATTGCCGTCATCGCCATCATCGCGATTGGGATGACGATGGTCATCATCACCGGCGGCATCGATCTCTCGGTCGGCAGCCTGCTCGCGCTGTCCGCAGTCCTCGTGTCGAGGTTCATCCGCGATTTTGCAGGAGGCGTGGGTGCGACATTCGGTGGTATGCTGCTCGCGTGCCTCGCGGCGATCATCCTTTGCGGAATCATCGGCGCATTTTCCGGGGCGATGATCACGCGCTTCTCGATCCCACCATTCATCGTCACTCTCGCCATGATGCTCGTCGCCAGCGGGCTCGCCTACATTCTCGCGGAGGGCCAGTCCATTTATCAAATTCCGGACTCATTCGTGTGGCTCGGCCGCGGCTCGGATTTGTTCAACCTGCCGAACGCGGTCGTGCTGATGCTCATCCTCTATGTCTTGGCGCAGGTGCTCATGTCGCGCATGAGGTTGGGGCGCCACCTCTATGCCGTCGGCGGCAATGGCGAGGCGGCGCGCCTTTCCGGCGTGCCCGTGAAACGCGTGCTCATGTTCGCCTACATCGCCAGCGGGCTGCTTGCCGGACTCGGCGGGGTGATTATGGCCTCTCAACTCAAGAGCGGCTCCGCTACCTACGGCAACATGTATGAACTCTACGTCATCGCTGCCGTCGTCGTCGGCGGCACCAGCCTCAGCGGAGGCGAAGGCCGGATGCTTGGCACACTCACCGGCGCATTCACCATCGCCGTGATCCAAAACGGCATGAATCTCACCAACGTCGAAAGCTACACCCAAAAGGTCGTGCTCGGCCTCGTGATCCTTGGCGCGGTGTTGCTCGATAGAATCCGCCATGCCCGCTAATGCACACGCGCCAGGGCCTTTTCGGACCTCGTTCCCCCCCAATAAAACCGATTGATCCTGAATGTGGGATCTGTTAGGTCGCGCTTGAGAGAAGTCTCTCCTCTGTCGGTCCCACCCCGGCAGCTCATGAACGATCCGCATTTACAAAATGGGAGGAATGCTCTTTCATAAACTCGTTATGCCCAAAAAGATCTCCCGCCGTCTCAGTTTTAAATTCCTCTCCTCCCTGGCCCTCTTCGGATTCGTGTCCCGCCGCAGTGAAGTGATCGCGGCGGAAATCCCCGAAGCGGGAAAACGACTTGAGCGCTGGGATCGCACCCGCGACCGGGTCTTTCTCGGGGGCGATTTCTGGGCGAATCCGATGGAGGACTGGCGCATCCGGGAGGGCTGGGCCGAGTGCCTCGTCAGTTCGGGCAACCGCAGCATTCATTCGCTGACTCATCAGATAGGGAACGCGGAGGGGAAGTTCACGCTCTCCGTTCGGATCGCGAAACCAGAAGGACTCTCCAAGAAAGGTGGAGCCGGATTCAAGATCGGCGTTCGTAGCGAGATCGACGAGGTGAAGAGCAATTGCTTCGCCGACAGCGGCATCATCGCAGGGATCGCGGGGGATCAGCTCATCCTCGGACGCGAGTCGAGGCCGCTCACCATCCCCTTTGCCGCAGGCGAGTGTCTCCTCGTCCTTTCCGGGGCTCCGGGAGAAGGGGGGCGCTACGACCTCAAGCTCACCGCGACAAGCCCGGATGGCGAAAGGCTCGGCTCGGTAGAGCTCGCTGCGCAAAAGCAGTTGGTCACCGGAAACATCGCCCTCGCGAGTCAGTTCCAAAGCCCGCCCCGGGGCCGCGACGAGGAACCTAGCTGGCGTTTCACCGACTGGCGGGCGGACGGGGATGCGCTCAGCGTAAAGCCGGAACAGCGTTTTGGTCCCATTCTCTGGTCCATGTATTCCCTCAGCGATTCCCGCAGCGACGAGGGATTTGTCATGAAACTCAGCGCCCTCACCGGGCCGCTCGGGGTGTCGGACGGGGAGAGTATCGAGCTTCTCGTCGAGAGGGAAGGTGCCTGGCAATCCCTCGGCGAGGCAGCGCTCGACACGGATGCCTGGGTCGCGACCTTCCGCATTCCGAACTGGAACGAAAAAGCGGAGACTCCCTACAAGGTGCTCCACCGCGAAACCCTCACCGATGGAAGCGAGATCACCGACGAATGGACCGGCAAAATCAAAGCCAATCCCGAAGGGCGACCGCTCCGCATCGGTGCCCTGACCTGCCAGAACGATTACGCTTTTCCCTACGAGCCCGTCGCGAAGAATCTGGTGAAGCTCGATCCTGATCTGCTCTATTTTTCCGGCGACCAGCTATATGAAGGCCACGGCGGATTCGGAGTGATTCGCGCTCCCGCCGATCCGGCGATCCTGAATTATCTCCGCAAATTCTATCAACACGGATGGTCTTTCCGCGAGGCGATGCGCAACGCGCCCACGCTCTGTATCCCCGATGACCACGACGTCTTCCAGGGCAATTATTGGGGCGAGGGCGGTGCGGCAATGGAGGGCTCTAACGAAGACCGTGGCGCCTCGTCCACGGGCGGTTACATCCAACCGGTGAAAATGGTCAACGTCGTCCACAAAACCAACACCGCGCATCACCCCGATATTTACGATCCCGCCCCGGTGAAGCAGGACATGAGCGTCTACTACGGCGACATGGTCTACGGCGGGGTCGGATTCGCGATCCTTGGGGATAGGCAGTTCAAGAGCGGCCCCGAACGCGTCGATACCGGGAGCGGTCGGGCGGATCACGTGCTCGACAAGGACTTCGATACTTCTGTTCTCGATAAACCGGGTCTCGTTCTTTTGGGCGAACGTCAGGAGAAATTTCTCGAAGCGTGGGGGGATGACTGGCGGGGGCACACGATGAAGGTGCTTCTCAGCCAGACGCTTTTCGCCAATGCCGCGACCCATCACGGGAGTTACGACGCTTATCTCAAAGCGGACCTCGATTCGGGGAGTTGGCCGCAGACGCCGCGCAACCGGGCGATTGAAATCCTGCGCAAGTCCATGGCCCTCCATATCAACGGCGACCAGCACCTCGCGACGCTGATCCAGTATGGCGTCGAAAAGCAGCGGGACAGCAACTGGTCCTTCTGCACTCCGGCGATCGCGGTAGGTTATCCTCGCTGGTGGCGTCCCGACGAGGTCAATATGCCACACGAAAACCGTCCCAACCACGGCCTTGAGCAGACCGGGGAATACCTCGACGGGCTCGGCAACAGGATCTACGTTTATGCCGTCGGCAATCCCAACGTCGGCACGGCACCGAATCGCTACGACAAGGCGGAGGAGAAAGGGAGTGGTTTCGGCATGGTCACGATCGATCTGGAGGCGAAGACCTACTTATGTGAGGCCTTCCGTTTCCTCGTCGATGCGAGCGACGGCAAGCCGGAGAATCAGTTTCCCGGCTGGCCGGTCACGATTGATCAGGTCGAGAATCGCGGGGAGAATCGGGTGGAGTAGTTGGTTTGTTAGGGTCTTCGAACCTCACGCGCTAACAGGAAGACCTTGCTGCTTGAGAATCTCGATGGCGGCATCGACCCCGCTTTCGATGCTGTGGTGGGAAGTGTCGAGGACGACGGCGCCCTCTGCGACGATCAAGGGGGCGGTGGTCCGGGCGCTGTCAGCGGCGTCCCGTTGGGCGACGGAATCGACCTCACCGTCGCCGGTGCGGCGGGCGGCGCGGACGGCCTCGTCGGCATCGATGTAGATTTTGAAGGGGGTGTCGGGGAAGACGACGGAGCCGATGTCGCGGCCTTCCATGATGATGCTGGTGTGGTCGAGGTAGTTGCGCTGGTGCGCGATGAGCCGGTCGCGGACCTCGGGGATGGCGGCGATGGCGGAGACGTTGGCGTTGACGGCCTCGCTGCGGAGGGCGTCGCCGGGGTCCACGCCGTCGATGGTGCAGGTGGAGCGCCTGCCGATTTCACCGCAGTGGATGTCGATGCGGTCGAGCAGGGAAATGACGGCCTCCTCGTCGGACGGGTCGATTTTTTCGCAAAGCACTTTCCAGGTGATGGCGCGATACATGGCACCGGAGTTGACCATGACGAGACCGAGGCGCTTGGCGATCTCGCGGGCGAGGGTGCTTTTGCCGGAGGCGGCAGGTCCGTCGATGGCGATGGCGAAATGCGGCGGGTGGGTGGACTTGGAACTCATGCGTAGGAAACGGTGGGCAGCGTGAAATCGGCGGGATCGGACTTTTCCTGGCGGATGGCGGCCAGGTGGTGGGCGAAGCCGGGATAGGAGGTGTTCACGCAGTCGGTGTTCTTGATCCGCGTTTCCCCCCCGGCGAAGAGGCCGGCGATGGCGAAGGCCATGGCGATGCGGTGGTCGCCGCAACTGTCGATGGTGGCTCCGTGGAGCGGCTTACCGCCCTCGATTTCCATGCCGTCCTCGAACTCCTCGACCTCGGCACCCATGGCGCGGAGGCCATTGACGACGGTGGTGATGCGGTCGGTTTCCTTGATCCGCAGCTCGCGGGCGTTGCGGATGATGGTGCGGCCTTGGGCGAGCGCGGCGGCGACGGCGATGACGGGAATTTCGTCAATCAGGTTGGGGACTTCCTCTTCGAGAATGGTGGTGGCAGTGAGCTCCGCGCCGTGGATCTCGATGTTGCCGATGGGCTCGCCCTCGGCGCTGTGGAGGATGTCGGTCATGCGCGCACCCATGCGGCTGAGGACCTTGAGAATCGCGTTGCGAGTGGGGTTGAGGCCGACGTTTTGGATCAACAGGCGCGAGCCGGGCAGGGCGGCGGCGGCGACGAGCCAGAAGGCGGCGCTGGAAATGTCGCCGGGCACGGTGAAGTCGCAGGCTTCCGGGATTTGGCCGCCGTAGATGGAAATCGCATTGCCTTCGCGGGCGGTGCTGACGCGGAAGGAGGCGAGCATGCGCTCGGTGTGGTCGCGGGTTTCGGCGGGTTGGATGACGGTGGTTTTACCGTCGGCGAAGAGGCCGGCGAGGAGCACCGCGCTTTTGACCTGGGCGCTGGCGACCGGCATTTCATAGCGGATCGGCCGGAGTTTCGCGGGGTGGATGAAGAGGGGGGCGCAGCCGGGTTTTTCCCCGCGGCACTCGATGTGCGCGCCCATCTCGCCGAGCGGAAGGGTGATGCGGCCCATCGGGCGGCCGGACAAGGAGGCGTCGCCGAAGAGCTCGGAGGGAAAAGTCTGGCCGGCGAGCAGCCCGGCGAGCAGACGCATGCCGGTGCCGGAGTTCCCGCAGTCGATGGGGACGGCGGGGGCTTTGAGTTTCATCGACTGGCCGTGGATCACGAGCTCGACCGGGCCGTAGCCGGCGAGTTCGGAAATCACCTGGTGGCGGGCCCCAAGCGCCTGCATGGCGTTGAGGGTGTTGACGCAATCCTCGCTGGGGAGGAAATTCCGGATGGTGCAGGGACCGTTGGATAGGCCGCCGAGGATGGCGGCGCGGTGGGACATGCTTTTGTCCCCGGGGACGCTGAACTCCGCGTGGAGTTGGGAAATGGCTTTGACTCTGAGTTCCGACATGAGGAGTGGTAAAAATAAATGGGCTAGGCGAGTTGGGCTGGCGGCGGGACCGTGTCGCGCTTTTGTTTGCCGAGAGCCAGCCAGCGGTGGGCCTGTTCCTGATCTCCGCTTTCAAGGGCGGTGAGAATCTCTCGCAGGTCGGCGATCGTTTCCTGCAGCGGCGCGATGATGGCCTGGCGGTTCTCGATGACGATCTCCGCCCACATCACGGGATTTCCTGCGGCGACGCGGGTGGTATCGCGCAAGCCGCCGCCGCCGAAACGGCTTTCCGACGGGTCTTTGAGGCAGACACGGGCGGCGCTGGCGGCGATGAGGTGCGGCAGGTGGCTGATCCGGGCGACCAGTTCGTCGTGGATCGCGGCGCTCATCCACGAGGTGCGGCAGCCGATTTTCTGCCAGAAGCGCTCGAGGGCGGCGGCTTGGTCCGCGGGGGCACCGGCGTCGTTGGTGAGGAGGCAGGCGGCGTTTTCAAACAAGTCCACGGTGGCGGCGGAAAGGCCGTTGCGCTCAGACCCGGCCATCGGGTGGCTGCCGATGAAATGGTTGCCGTGGCCGTGGAGGACTTGGCCGATTTCCCGGTGCGGCGTGCCCTTGACGCTGCCGACATCGGTGATCAGGCAGTGGCCGGGGAGTCCGGCCTCCACGGCGGAGGAAACCAGTCCGGCCATGGATCCGACCGGCACGGCGAGGACAAGCAGGCTGGCGTCTTGCACGGCTTCGGCAAGATCGGTGGTGCCGTTGGGGATGCCTAGGGTGGTGGCGGCGGCGATGGTTTCGGGCTTGCGGGCCCAGAGGCGGATGGCGGGTGGATTTTCCAAGGCACCGATGGCCCGGGCGAGCGACCCGCCGAGGAGGCCGCCGCCGAGGATGGTGATGTGGGGAAAATCCATGTTCATGGGATGCAAAAAACCGGGTCCAGTGTGCCGGACCCGGTCAGGTTTCCTGAGATAGGTTTACCGGGAAGTGAGATCAATTCAAGGCACGCGGAAGTAGCCCTTGCCGTCGCCGGTGTAGGTTGGGTCTTGGACGAGGGTGCCGCTGGGGATTTCCCGCACATCGACGATTTTGTTGTTATAAGGGCTGAAAACGAACCCGTCCTTGCCGGGCACCTTGTTGGCGAAGGCGAAATCGCTGCGCTTTTCCTCCACCGGCGGTTTCGCGGTCACATTGCCGCCGCCGGCGGTCGTAGCACCCGTGCTGCCGCTGCCAACGCGAGACTCTGGAGTTCTCTCTGCGATCTCGGTTTTCTTAAGAGCGGCTTCGGCCTCCTTTAATCTTTCCCGCTGTTCCTCGACTTTTTGCTGCTCAGGGCTGGAAACGCTCCTCGGCGGCGGATTGACAGGCGGCCTTCTCCGGTCACGACTCTCGTCGTAGGGGTAGCAAGAGGCTAGCAGGACGCAGCCAATGGCGGCAAATGCGGAAGTGGAAGGGAAATTCATAAGCTGAGGATCGGGAGAAAGTGTGATTGAAACGCCACACAAGCGGTGTGGGTGGTCAGGCGGAATGATGATCGTCCTGCGCTTCGCGTCAAGCAAGGTCATCACGGCAATAGCGATTTCCCGCGAAATTTCCCGCGGGTGGTGCTTGTCCGCAGGCGGGTTCCAGCGTGAAATTTCGCCGCCATGCCAGATGCCGCCATTCATGCCGTTGGGAAAATTTTGGAAAAGCTCAATCCGGTGCTTTATCGGGCGGAGTTGCCGAACGGGAAAGTCATCCTCGCCCACCTGTCGAAGCCACTGGCGGACGCGAGCGCGAGTTTTGCGGACCACGAGCGCGTGGTGCTGGAACTCACTCCCTTCGATTTCGACAACGCGCGCATCCTCGGGATGGCCGGTTGACGATCATTTTCCAATGCAGAAACTGCTGAAGATCACCCCCAACAGGTCCTCGGTATCAACTTTACCTGGGATTTCTCCGAGCGCGTCCAATGCCTCGCGCAGGTCGATGGCGGCGAGCTCCGGATCGCCCGCGCGGTCGGCGAGCAACTCCAAGGCGGCGCTGAGCCCGGCGCGGGCGAGCTGAAGACTCGCCTGATGCCGCGCGTTGATGGCGACGGCGTGCTCGCCCCAGTCGGCCTCGCTAAAATGAAGGGTGTCGCGGATGGCCCCCGAGAGGGCGTCGAATCCCTCGCCGCGGGTGCAGGAAAGCCGCGTGGCTTCGACGCCCGCCCATGACGGATGTTCACCCAGGTCGGTCTTGTTGAGCACTTGCAGGTGCTTGGCTGCGGTGGCCGGCAGGACGGCCTCGCCGGGACGAGGTTTACTGGCATCGGCGATTTCTAACAACAAATCGGCCGCCTCGATCTGGCGGACCGTCCGTTGGATGCCCTCCGCCTCGATCCGGTCGCTGGCTTCCCGCACCCCGGCGGTGTCGATGAGCCGCAGCGGGATGCCGTGGAGGTTGATGATTTCCTCGATGGTGTCCCGGGTGGTACCGGCGATGTCGCTAACAATCGCCCGCTCGAACCCTAACAGCCGGTTTAGCAGGCTGGATTTCCCGACATTCGGCTCGCCGAAGATCACCGTCCGGACGCCCTCGCGCAGCACCCGCCCTTGGTCGGCGGTGGCAAGCAGGGAGTCCACGACGGCGAGCACCGCCGCGACCCGCCCCCGCAGCAAGATTCCGGTCTGCGGATCGATGTCTTCGTCGGGGAAATCGATCCACGCCTCGAGGTGGGCGAGCGTTTCTAGCAATTGGTCGCGAGCCTCGGTGGTGCGGCGTCCGAGGGTGCCTTCCAACTGGCTGCGGGCGGCCCGCAACGACAAGCGCGTCTGCGCGGAAATTAAATCCATCACGCCCTCCGCCTGGGTGAGGTCGAGTTTCCCATTGAGAAACGCGCGCTGGGTGAACTCGCCGGGCCCCGCGGCGGTCGCCCCGCAGGCGAGGAAGCGGGCCAGCACCTCGCGGGTGACGAGGATGCCACCGTGGCCGGTGAATTCCACGCTATCCTCCCCGGTATAGCTGTTAGGTGCGCGGAAAACCGTCAGCAAGCCGTCGTCCAGAATTTCACCTGCGGCGTCCCGGATATGACAGTAACAGGTGCTGCGCGGCAGCAGGCAGGCGGCCTTTCCGCCCGTGGCGCGGTCGGCGACGGAAATGGCGTCCGGTCCGGAAATTCTCACCAAGGAAACGGCACCCATGCCGGGTGGCGTGGCGACAGCCGCGATGGTCGCGCGGTCCGGATTGGGAAGGATATCCATTTTGCTAGGGCTCATCTTCTATGAATTATGGCGGCGGAAAGTGTTAGAACTCACAGTTCCCCGGTGTCCTCGCAAAGGGGATGACGTCGCGGATGTTGGCCATGCCGGTGACAAACATCAACATCCGCTCGAAGCCCAAACCGAAGCCCGCGTGCGGGACGCTGCCGTATTTCCGCAGGTCGGCATACCAACCGTAGGCCTCGGGATCCAGACCGTGGGCGGCAAAGTTCCCTAGCAGCACATCGAGCCGTTCCTCGCGCTGGCTGCCGCCGATGATCTCGCCGATGCCCGGAACCAGCACGTCCATGGCGGTGACGGTTTTATGATCATCATTGAGCCGCATGTAGAACGGTTTGATCTCCTTGGGATAGCTATAGACCGTGACCGGTCGCTTGAAATACTCCTCGGTGAGCCAGCGTTCGTGCTCGGACTGGAGGTTGACGCCGTAGGCCACGGGATACTCGAACTTCCGCCCGCTGCCGTTGAGCAGCTCCACCGCCTCGCTGTAGGTGATCCGCTCAACAGGCCGACCTGCGACGAATTCCAACCGCTCACGCAGGCCTTTATCGACGAATTTTTCAAAGATCGCCAGGTCGCCCTCGCTGTTTTCCAGCGCTTCGCGGACGAGGTGTTTCACCAGCGCTTCCGCCAGATCCATATCTCCCTCAAGATCGCAAAATGCCATTTCCGGCTCGATCATCCAGAACTCCGCGGCATGTCGCGAGGTGTTGGAATTCTCCGCCCGGAAGGTTGGACCGAAGGTGTAAATGTTAGATAGCGCGCAGGCGAAGGTTTCTCCCTCCAACTGGCCGCTTACTGTTAGGTAAGCGCGCTTGCCGAAGAAATCCTCCGCGGTTTCGGAGGTCCTGCCGTCGGGCAGCGTGGTCACACGGAACATCTCGCCCGCTCCCTCGCAGTCGCTGGCGGTGATGATGGGCGTGTGGACGTAGATGAAATCCCGCTGCTGGAAAAACTGGTGGACGGCAAAAGCCATCCGGCTGCGCATCCGGAAAACCGCGCCGTAAAGGTTGGTGCGTGGCCGCAGGTGGGCGATCGAGCGGAGGAATTCCGCGCCGTGGCCCTTCTTCTGCAAGGGGTAATCCTCCGGCACCTCACCGAGCAATTTCAGCGAGACGGCCTGCATCTCCCATGCCTGCCCGGCCGCGGGGGACGGGATCAATTTCCCGCGCACCTCCACCGACGCACCGGTATTCATTTTCGCGATCGACTCGTAGCCGGGGATCCCGGCGTCCGCGACGATCTGGAGATTCCCGAGGCAGCTGCCGTCGTTGAGCTCGAGGAAGGAAAACGCCTTGGAATCCCGCCGCGTCCGCACCCAGCCGGCGACGTGGAGGTCATCGGACGGTTCGTCGCGCCTGAGAACATGCTTGATCAGCGATCGCATGGCTCTGGATAGCCGGGCGGCTCCGGCTTGTCAAAGCAGGCCCGGGGATTTCTTGACCGTCGAGGTGATACACCGCGCCGTCATCGCCAGCCGCGCCTGCGGCCGCGTTGCAAGCGCGCAATGACAGGATTTGTAGTTAGCGCATCAGCTTGAATGGTTCTGCCCGGGCTACGGTTCACGTCGTTCAAGCGATCCCCTTTCGGAGATCCCTCAAACTCCACAAGGTCCCGCTTGCGGCCGCTCCTCCGCCTTTCAGTTTCCTCGCGCCATCCTTCCGCTTGGGTCCGAATCGTTCCCGCGCGCTGGCAAACGCCTCATTCACGAACTCCCTGCTGCCGATCACCGCGCCGTCTGTGAAATACCGGACGCGGCAGCGCAGCATTTTTGCGATCCCCAAGTCCTGCAGCACCGTTTCGTTATCCTGGTTCTCCAGCATTTCCGCAGTGCTCATGGTGGCTTGGCCCAGCTGGCTCCGGCTCCCCGCCACTCGCGCTTGGCCGGGTTTCCGGCCCAAGGCCAAACCCATCAAGCGACGGTATAAACGCGAGACCTCGCGCCACTTCTCCACCTCGAAACCCACTCCCTGATCGCAAAAATACGCCCGCACCAGGCCCTCTCGTGCCTTTTTCCCGTTTCCCTTCGCGCCCCCGCCCACCGCTTCGCCATAACTGCTCCAGCGGTAGTCCGCCGGATCAGAAACCATCCCCGCCCGCACCGGATTAAGATCGATGTAAGCCGCCATCATCCGCGCCGCCACCCCGCTTTCCACGATCACGCTCTTGAACCGGTCTTCCCACAGCGTGCCGGAGCGCGAATGCGTGCGGTTGAACCATTTCGTAAAGCGTTCCAGCAGGGATTTCATGAACTCGCTCAAATCATGCATCCGCCGGGTATAGCGGCTGCGGATTTCCTCCACCCGTCGTGCTGCCTGCTGCCTTGCCATTGCCAGTTCCTGAGCCGGCGTCAGAGGCACGCCTTCTTCATCCACGGGAGGCATTTCAAATTCACCCCGCGTGCGCACCATTGTGGCGTCCTCCATCTCCTTCGCAATCTCCGCCACCTGCGCCTCGCTGTAAAGGACGCCCAGCCGCTCCAGCAACAGCTCATTCGTGATCCCGCCCTCCGGCATGGGAGGCACCTCCAGCAGCAAGTGGAAGTGGTTGGACATCAAGCAATAGGACAAGACCCGACAGCCCGTGAAC
>JBBEEL010000061.1:0-17633 GCA_040880785.1 Akkermansiaceae bacterium
CGTCGCCGTCATCAACGTCGGTGCAGCCACCGAAACCGAGATGAAGGAAAAGAAAGCCCGCGTCGAAGACGCCCTCCACGCGACCCGTGCGGCCGTTGAAGAAGGCATCGTCGCCGGTGGTGGCACTGCCCTCATCCGCGCCCAAGCCGCCATCGGCGAGCTCGGTCTCACGGGTGACGAAGCGACCGGAGCCGGCATCGTTGCCCGCGCCGTCGAGTCGCCACTCCGCCAGCTCGTCGCCAACGCCGGCCGCGAGGCCGCGCTGATCGTCGAGCAAGTCAAAAAGGGCAAGGGTGGCGAAGGCTACAACGTGGCGACCGACAAGTTCGAAGACCTCATCGCCTCCGGCGTGGTCGATCCAACCAAGGTCACCCGCACCGCGCTTCAGAACGCAGCGTCCATCTCCGGACTCCTGCTCACCACCGAGTGCCTCATCACCGACCTTCCTGCCAAGGAACCCGCCGGCGGCGGCGGTGGTCACGACCACGGCGGCGGCATGGGCGGAATGGGCGGCATGATGTAATGCCCAAGAAGAATAGGTCCTATAAGACCTATTCTTCTAATTAATCTAAAGCCGGGCAGGGAAACCTGTCCGGCTTTTTTGATGCCTGCGTTGATCGATATCTAACTGCTTTCAGGCTAACACCTGTCCGGAAACTCGCGTCTCCAACGGCCGAGCGCTTCGCGGATTTCGCCAGCCTCCCGCGTCGGGCTGAGCTCCCAGATCAGCGGGCAATCGGCGGGGAAGAATTTGAGCAGCGCCGCGTATTCCAGCGTGCCGCTGAAGGGCACTCGGTGGTCCCGCGCCGGCCACTGGACGTCATGCACGTGCCCACCGATCAGATGCGGCGAGATTTTCTCCAGCCACTCGAGGTGATCGAGCAGCCCGAGATTGTGCTTGAGCTGGACGTGGCCGAAGTCATGCCAATAGCCGACCCACGGGTTGTCGGCGAAGTGTGTCTGCATCGCGATCATCTCGCGTTCCGTCGGCATGTCCTCGAAGCGCGAGCGCGACTCGACCGCCAGTTTCACCCCCAGCTCGGCCGCCCGTCCGGCGATGGCTTCGAGCGCCTCCATCGCCCGCTGGAAATACAGCGGAGCGACTTTCTCCCGCTTTTTCACGAAGGCCAACTTCGCCTTCACGAAGGCGGGCTTGCGCTGGTGGCCTGCGGAAACCATCTCCGTCAGCGGCCGGGTGAATTTTCTCGGGCTCAGCGGCACCGAACCCATGTGGAGCACCAGGTATTCCGCCTCGAAGCGTGCCGCGAGCTCCAGCGTCCGCAGCGTCATGTCCATCGCCCGCTGCCGGTCGAAGGGGCGGTGCGAGGTGAATTCATACGCATCCGGCGCGTCGATCATCACTTCCACCGGCGAGGGGAAATAATTGTGCACCCCCGCACACTTGAAAATCCCGCGCTCATAGGCCTTCTGAATACCGGGAAGTTTCGCGATGGTCATCCCGTGCGACAACTCGATATGAGTAAAACCGAGCTCCACGATCTCCTCGATCATCGGCTCGCCGTCGGTGTGACGGCTGTTATTCCAACAGGATGAAAAGGCGAGCATGAGCGGGAGTGCCGTGGCGGCCCGGGCAGCGTGGGCGGCGCGAGCACGGGATTCAAGCCGGGTTTTCTCGCGCGGCTGGACAGGGGGAGGGGCGCTCCCGAGGCCTGCCTTATGCCGGAGTTTCAGATAGGTGGCGGCCAGGATGGCCGTGATGCCCGCGCCACGTGGCCCGGGCATCCATGATGCTGCTTCCACCGGGTTGAGAGCCTCCGCTGATCACGACGTCCAAAGAATTCGAAAAAGACTCAAGTTTCGCATCCGGCCACACTTGGCACTTGGAAAACCCGCGTCATTTCCTGACGCTCCCGCCCATGTCGCACAGCCACATCGACGTCCGCTACGTCGCCAACCTCGCCCGCCTCGAACTCACCGACGCTGAGGTGGCCACTTTCCAGCCACAGCTCGAGGCGATCCTCCGCCACGTCGAGTCGCTCTCGCAGCTCGATGTCTCCGGCATCGAGCCCACCGCCCACGCCGGTGCGGTGTTCGGAAAAATGCGCGACGATAGCCCGCACTCCAGCCTCAGCGCCGCGGCCGTCCTGCAAAACGCGCCCGACCAAGCCCAAGGCCAGATCCGCGTCCCCAAAGTCGTCACCGACGCGTGATGCGAACATCGAACATCGAACATCGAACATCGAACATCGAACATCGAAATGGCTCCTTCCGTGGTCGAGTTCTTCCACTTCTCTTAATTCCTCTTCCCTTCGATGTTCGATGTTAAGTGTTCGATGTTCGACGTTCCATCCACCCACCCTCTCATGACTCCACTCCTCTCCATCACCACCCTCCGCCGGCAGCTCCTCGCCGGGGAAACCACGCCCGCCGCGATCCTGCAGCACCTGACGGTGGAAATTTCCGCGCGTGACGACCGCACCGGCGCCTACCTTTCCCGCGATCTGGAAACCGCCCTCGCTGAGGCCGCGGCCGCCGATCTCAGCCTGCCGCTCGGCGGCATCCCGATCGCCATCAAGGACAACATCAACGTCCTCGGCCAGCCCTGCACCTGCGGCTCGAAATTTCTCGAAAAATTCGTCTCGCCCTATGATGCCACCGTCATCCGCAAGCTGCGCGCCGCCGGGGCCATCCCCTTCGGCCGGATGAACCAGGACGAGTTCGCGATGGGCTCCGCCACCGAGAACTCCGCCCTCGGCGTCACCCGCAACCCGCACGACCCGGAGCGCATCCCCGGCGGCTCGTCCG
Organism: Akkermansiaceae bacterium; assembly: GCA_040880785.1. GTDB lineage: Bacteria > Verrucomicrobiota > Verrucomicrobiia > Verrucomicrobiales > Akkermansiaceae > Luteolibacter. The sequence goes on from JBBEEL010000061.1 coordinate 2,767, forward strand.
GAGGGTCCGCCGCCGCAGTCGGCGACCTCACCGCCATCGCCGCGCTCGGCTCGGACACCGGCGGCTCGATCCGCCAGCCCGCCTCGCATTGTGGCGTCGTCGGGCTCAAGCCATCCTACGGCCGCGTCTCCCGCTACGGCCTGGTCGCCTTCGCCTCGTCGCTGGACCAGATCGGCCCGCTCACCCGCACGGTCGAGGACGCCGCACTCATCCTGCAAGCCATCGCCGGCGCGGACCCGCAGGATTCCACCTGCCTCGACGTCCCCGTCCCCGACTACCTCAGCGGCCTCAACGACGGCGTCAAAGGGCTCAAGCTTGGCATCCCCAAGGAGTATTTCGGCCAAGGCATCGACCCCGGCGTCCGCAAAAATGTCGAGGCCGCCATCCAGTCACTCGCCGCCCAAGGCGCGGAAATCGTCGAGATTTCCCTGCCCCACACCGAGTACGCGGTGGCCACCTACTACGTCATCGCCCCGGCCGAGGCCTCCTCCAACCTCTCACGCTTCGACGGCATCCGCTACGGCCACCGCGCCGCCAACCCAGCCGACATCCTCGACCTTTACAAAAAATCCCGCGAGGAAGGATTCGGCGCGGAAGTGAAGCGCCGCATCATTCTGGGCACCTACGTCCTCTCCTCCGGCTACTACGACGCCTACTACAGCCGGGCGCAAAAAGTCCGCACCTTGATCCGCCGCGACTTCCAAACCGCGTTCGCCCAAGTGGATGCCATCCTCTCGCCCGTCGCCCCCGCCCCGGCGCGGAGAGTCGATGGTCGTTCCGACGACCCGCTCCACGAATACCTCTCCGACGTATTCACCATCGCCGCCAACCTCGCCGGTATTCCCGGTATTTCCATCCCCTGTGGCAGCACGGATTACGACGGCGGCACAAATCTCCCTGTCGGCCTTCAGATCCTCGCCCCTCACCTCGCCGAGGCGAAATTACTCCAAATCGCCAAGGCCGCGGAGACCCGGTAATTTGCACCTGTCACTCAAGACCCCCAACAAGAGGCGGATTCCGATCCGCCCAGCCCATGGCGCTCCAATGGGAGTTGCAAGGCAGCTCCCACTGTCACTCCATGGGCTGGGATAATAGGGATCGCACCCCCGTGTGGGCTCGTTCAGAGATTGCCCCGCACGTCGTCACCATCGCCCGGGTGGGCGCGTTGCACGCGGTCCCAACCGGCCCTCGCCGCCGGACGCGCGTGCTCCCACTCGAGGCGGGAATTCCCCCGGTGCGAGTCCCAGCTCCGCGACAGGTCGGTTTCCCGATCCTCGAAGCGACGGCCGGTTTGCTGGCCGTAAGATTGATAACCCATCCGGTAGGCAGGCTCGTAGTCGGGGTAATCGTAGTTGTCCTGATAGTAAGGCTCGTTTCGGTAGTTCTCACTCCAGTAGGCATCCTCCGCTGTGGGATCGATGCCCTCGGCGACCGCGTTGCCCGTCACGCCACCGGCCAAGGCACCGAGCACCCCGCCGATGGCCATGCCCGCCGGTCCGCCAGCGGCACCGAGTGCCACACCGGCGGCCGCCCCGCCAGCCGCGCCGACTCCCGTTCCCACTGGATGCGCTCCGGGTTCGCCTGAAATGGGATCGCGGTTGAGAGGATCTTCCTTGCCCGCATGAGAGGTTTTTCTCGTGTAAGGTTGATTTTCATTTTTCATAATTGGGTTTTCAGCAAGGCGCGCACCAATCCGGCCTTCCCCCCTATTCTCCGGAAATCTTTGGATTTGAGGCCTCCGGCTCGCTGGCAATGCGGCGCGGACGCGCAGAATGCAACCCGCCACCGCAAGCACTATGCAAGCCGCAACCTTAACCGGCGGGCAAGCGCGCGCCGGACGGCTCGGAGAGGCCGTCCCTGCCCTGGCAGAGGCGACGCCCCTGCGCCGCGCAGGGCACTCGGCAGGGACCGATCCTCCGGGCGGTCCGGTGCGTGTGGGGTGAATGGGAAGCGAATGAAAAAGCCGCAACGAATCCGCATTCTCAAACTCATTCGCCCCCCACGCGCCGGACGGCTCGGAGAGACCGTCCCTGCCTTGGCAGAGGCGACGCCCCTGCGCCGCGCAAGGCACCCGGCAGGGACCGATCCTCCGGGCGGTCCGGTGCGTGTGGGGTGAATGGGAAGCGAATGAAAAAGCCGCAACGAATCCGCATTCACCCAGTCATTCGCCCCCCACGCGCCGGACGGCTCGGAGAGGCCGTCCCTGCCTTGGCAGAGGAGACGCCCCTGCGCCGCGCAAGGCACTCGGCATCGATCAGGAAGCCCGGGTTCCACACAATCCCTGTCGCGCCCGCGACAAGTATTGTGTGTGGCCCACTTTGGGGAAGCTGGGTTTTGGGTGATGAGGGGTGGCTTGAAAGTGCTGCTAATCCCGCCGCTAATCCCGCCGCTAATCCGCTTGCGGTGTGGGTGGATCGGGCTTAATCCCTTCCGCGTGTCCCATCTGGACGATTTGACCCATGGCTGGCTTCGGCGGGCCGTGACGCAACCGGATTTCGCCGCGCGCCTGGCCCCTTTGGCCACCGGTGAGCGGGAGGTCGTGCTCGATCACACCGCAGAGGCGGCCCACGCGTTTCTCGCGGCGGTGGTGGCGGAGGCGGCGAAGGACCGGAAAAAAACGCGTTTGTGGCTGATTTCCGACATGCCGCGGCATCGCGAGCGGCTGGCGTCGGAGCTGGAACTTTGGGGCGTGACGGCGCTGGTGTTGCCGGAAGGTCCGGTGGAGACGGGCGACGGGACAATCGCGGATCCGGAGTCGGCGGCGGAGTGGTTTTCGGTGTTGGAGCTGCTGGCGCGGTCGGCGCATTGTGTGGTGGTTTGCGGCAGCGATGCGTTTTCCGGCAAGGCCCCATCGCCCGCCGCGTTGCGGGCGAGCCGGACGCCGCTGAAACCGGGGGCGACGCTGGACCCTGGCGAGCTGGCGAAATCGCTGGCGGAGCACGGCTACGAGCGGGTGCCCACGGTCGCGGCGCGCGGGCAGTTCGGGGTGCGCGGCGGGATTCTGGACTTGTTCGCGTGGCAGGCGGCGAAACCGCTCCGGTTGGAGTTTTTTGATACGGATTTGGAGTCGGTGCGCGAGTTTGATTTGGACTCGCAGGCATCGACCAGCAAGTTGCTAGAAGCGGATTTGCTTCTTGCCGAACCATCGACCGAGGGGACAGTGGCGGATTACCGGCGGAAGGATGATCTGATCATTTCCTTCGGCGCGGAGATCGCGCGGCCGGACGTTAGAATCCTGGAGGACGCGGCGGAGTATAACAGCGAGGAGGATTTCACGCTGGCATGTTTTGGTAGCCCGTTAGGAACTTTCGAGGCGGGGGATTTCGTGCTGGAGGAAACGCGGCGCGAGAATTTTTTCAAGCAGCTCAACGACTGGAAGCGCGACGGTTGGGAAATCGCGATGGTCTTCGGCAACAAGGGGGAGGAGGAGCGTTTCGCCGAGCTGGCGGGGAAGGATCTGGAGCGCGACCTCGGGCTGACGGCGGTGCGCGGCGAGTTGTTAGCCGGGTTCACGGTGCCGGTTTCGAAACTCGCGGTGCTTTCCTCGTCGGAGTTGTTCGGAAGATACCGCACGCCGGGCGGGCCGCGGCGATCGTTGTTGGAAAAAGCCCGCGCGGCGCGGGCGCGGGCAACCGTGGATGAGATGGAGGAGGGTGATCTGGTGGTGCATTACGAATACGGCATCGGCCGTTTCAATGGCATCCAACAGGGAGACGAGGGCGAGGAACTGGTCCTGGAATACCGCGACGGCGCGCTGCTCGGCGTGCCGCTGGAGCAGGCGCATCTGGTCGGAAAGTATGTCGGGCTGGGCGGCAAAACTCCGGAACTCAACAAGCTCGGCGGCGCGGCCTGGAAAACCGCGCGCAAGGCGGCCGAGAAGTCGATCATGGACTACGCCGCCCAGCTTTTGCGGGTGCAGGCGGAGCGCCAGGGCGAGGTGGGCTACGCGCATCCGCCAGACACGAAGTGGATGTGGGAGTTCGAGCGCTCGTTCCATTTCACCGAAACCGTGGACCAGCGGCGGGCGATCGAGGAGACGAAACTGGATTTGGAATCGCAGCGCCCAATGGACCGCTTGATCTGCGGCGACGTGGGATTCGGTAAGACCGAGGTGGCCATCCGCGGCGCGTTCAAGGCGATCACCAGCGGCAAGCAGGTGGCGATCCTGGTGCCGACGACCGTCCTAGCAGAACAACATTGGCGGACCTTCCGCGAGCGGATGTCGGACTATCCGATCCGCATCGATTTGATGAATCGCTTCCGCACGGCGGGCGAGATCCGCTCGACGCTGGCGGGGCTGGAGGATGGCTCGGTGGACTTGGTGATCGGCACCCACCGGTTGGTTTCGGGCGACGTGAAATTCAAGGATCTCGGGCTGGTGGTGGTGGATGAGGAGCAGCGCTTCGGCGTGGCGCACAAGGAGAAGTTCAAGCAGATTTTCCGGCAGGTGGATGTCCTCACACTATCCGCCACGCCGATCCCGCGGACGCTTTACATGGCGCTGATGGGGGCGCGCGACATGTCGACGATTGACACGCCGCCGCCGAACCGGGTGCCGGTGGCGACGACGGTTTGCGCGTATGACGAGCGGGTGATCCGCGATGCGATCCGGCGCGAGATGAAGCGCGGCGGCCAGGTTTTTTTCCTGCATAACCGGGTGAAGACGATCGACATGATGGCGTCGAAGATACGCGAGCTGGTGCCTGAGGCGAAGGTGCTCATCGGCCATGGCCAAATGGACAAGGATGATTTGGAAGTGGTGATGCACGCCTTCGTGAAGGGCGAGGCGGATGTCCTGTTAGCCACGACGATCATTGAGACGGGAATCGATATTCCGAACGCGAATACGATACTGATAGACCGCGCGGATCGGTTCGGCCTGGCGGACCTCTATCAACTCCGTGGCCGCGTCGGGCGGGCGGGCGAGAAGGCCTACGCGATTTTGATGCTCCCCCGCGACATGATGACGGTGGGCGACGCGCGTAAGCGGATCAACGCGATCAAGGAATACACCGCGCTGGGGTCCGGCTTTAAAATCGCGATGAAGGATCTTGAAATCCGGGGCGCGGGGAATTTGCTCGGGACCAAGCAGTCGGGGCATATTTCGCAGATCGGATTTGAGTTGTATTGCCAGCTCTTGCGGCAGTCGGTGGACCGGCTCAAAGGCCGCAAGGACGCGCCGCGCGGCGAGACGAGCTTCAAGGCGGATTTTATCGTGTTCAGCGAGACCGCGTTTGCCCGCGCGGATCCGAAGGAAATGCTGCCGGCGTTTATACCCGCCTCGTGGCTGGAGGAAACCAAGGTGCGGATCACCGCTTACCGCGAAATTTCCGAGGCGAGGACCATCCGGGCGCTCGATGCGCTGGAGAAATCCTGGCGCGACCGGTTTGGCAGGATTCCGGAGGCGGCGGCGCGTTTGATCGAAATCACTCGGATTAAGTCACTTGCGGCCGCTGAAGGAATCGCGGCGGTGGAGATACAGGGTCAGCGGTTGATGCTGCACCGAAACGGCGATTACATCCTGCTGGAAGGTCGTCGGTTTCCCCGCTTGCAATCGGCCAGTCACCAAGGGAAGCTCGCAGAGGCAGCAACGATGTTGCAAAACTTCTAACTCATCATGAATTTCATCAATTCGCGACTCGCCCTCGCGCTGGTTTTCGCCGGCGCCACCCTTCCCGCGCGCGTTTCGGCTCAGGCCGCCCCACCGGAGGCCCGCAGCGGCCCGGTCGAAGTCAACGGAATCGCGGCGATCGTCGAGGGCAAGGTGGTCACGAAAAACGAGGTTTCGTTCATGCTGGCCCCCGTTTACGCCAAGCTGGTGGCGGAGTTCCCGCGCCGCGGGCCGCAGTTTGAGGCGCAGTTTAGCGCGGCGAAGGCCAGCATCATTCAGGAACTGGTGGACCGTCAGATCATCCTGTCCGAATTCAAGCAGCTTGGCGCGACGATCCGGCCAAACGTGGTTGATGAGGAAATCAAGAACCAGATGCGCGAGCTGTTCAATGGCGACGAAGTGAAGTTCCGCGAGGAACTCAAGCGCAGCCGCCTGACGATGGAGGGCTACCGCGAAATGACGCGCGAGAAAATGGCGGTCCAGGCGATGCGCTCGCAGCAGTTTTCCGACGCCCCGCCGCCGCTGCCCAACGAGGTCCAGCGCGAATACGACGAGGTGAAATCCTCACTGCGAGACGTCAGCCTGGACGTGATCACCTTTCAAAAAATCTTCATTCCCGCCGGCGATCCGCAAAACCCGGTGGCCACGCCGGAAAGCCAACTCACCATGGCGGAGGACATCGCCAAACAATTGACCGCCGGAAAGGATTTCGCCGAGCTCGCCAAGGAGCACTCCAAGGACGCCTATGCCGACGAAGGTGGGCTGCAGGAGGACGTTCCGCGCACCGACTTGTCGCCGGAGTTCGCGGCGATCATTTTTGATGCCCCACTGGGAAAAATTGTTGGCCCGCTGCTGGATCCGCAAGGTTTTACCATCGTCAAACCGGTCAGCGTCAAGCTTGGCCCCGCCCCGGCGATGGATAACAAAATCCGCGAAATGATCACCGAGCGGGTGCGGCGGAAAAAAACCTCCGCGCAATACGAGAGGTGGATCGAAAGCAAGCGCAAGCGCGCAATGGTCCGCATCAAGATGTGAGCGGAAGGCGGATTTAGTTCGCCAATCCGGGATGATCCGGCTTGCCCTTGGCCCGCCGCCGGGGCATGGAGAGGCCGTGACACGCGACCTAGCAGCCAAACCGGCATGGCAGGAACAGGATCTGGGGCTGCCGCTGCCGGATTCCAATCATGCGTGCTCGGTCTGCTTGCCGACATGGAACGCGGTGGTCGGCTACGAGGAGGGGCGGGAAAAAGTGATCAAGCGGCTGCGGACCGGTTACCCGCGGTTTTTCAAGCATCCGGTGGTGGAGCGCCTGTTCGCACAAGCCAGGGCGGAGGTGGCGAGCGAGCATGAGGAGGTGGTGGTCTTGCCGACCCGTGCGGCGGTGCAACGAGCGCACCGCTGGGTCGAGCGCCAGGCGCAGACCGCGGTGAGGATCGCCAGTTTTCATGGCTTGCAGGTGCTCGTCGTCCCGCTGAAAGCCAAGGTGGAGGCGGATGCTTACTGGCGCTTTGCCGGCGAGATCGTGAGCAGCCGCCAAGCGCAGGATTTCCTCGACGGGAATTTGCGCGAGGGATCAAAATCCCATCTGATCGCGCGGGCTTTGTCGAAGTTCACCGGCGCGGCACCGGAGGACACCTTCATTTTCGCCAGCGGCATGGCCGCGGTGACCGCCGTGTTGCGGGCGCTGCCGGGCTTGCATGAAGGGAAAAAAACTCTGCAACTTGAATTCCCCTATGTCGACTGCCTTAAAATCCAGGACCTCTTCGGCCATGGCGTGGTCTATCTGAACGAGGCCACCGGCGAGTCTTTCGACGAGGCCTTGATGCGTATCCGCCAGAACGAATTCGCCGGAGTTTTCACCGAAGCACCGAGCAATCCGCTGTTGCGGACCGTCGATCTCAAGCGGGTGGCGGATGCCTGCCGGGAAAGCGGCACGCCGCTGGTGGTGGACGATTCCGCGGGCGGCCCGGTCAATGTGCAGGCGCTGCGTTTCGCCGACGTGGTGACGGCCAGCCTGACGAAATGGGTTTCCGGAGCCGGCGACGTGATGGCCGGCATGGCATCGGTGCGGGCGGACTCGACCGTCGCCAACGCACTCCGCGAGTCGCTGCGGGCGGACTCCACGGAAAGCGCGCCGCTCTATATCGGCGATGCCGAGGTGCTGCTCTCAAATTTAAAGGACTATCCGCAGCGAATGACGGTCGTGAACGCCAATGGCGAGGCTCTTGCGGCTTGGCTGGCCGTCCATCCGGCGGTGGCGGAAGTCTGGCACCCCTCGCTGGTCCATACCGCCAACTATGAGGCGGTGATGCGCAAAGGCGGCGGCTACGGTGGTCTGCTCTCGTTTGTCCTGAAAGCACCGAAAAAGACACCAAAGGTCTATGACGCGCTGCAGCTGAGCAAGGGCCCGAGTTTTGGCACTTCCTTCACGCTAATCTGCCCTTACACGATGTTAGCCCATTTCCATGAACTCGAATGGGCCGAGGGCTGCGGCGTCTCACGCAACCTGCTGCGGGTGTCCTGCGGCACGGAGCCGTTGGAGAGCATCATCGCCGCTTTCGAGGAGGCCCTGTCTCACGGCTGATAGATCCTGCTAGAAAAGGCCGGGGAACTTCGCGTCGTCGGATGGGCCCGGGAAATATTCCGCCGCGAAATCTTTCCAAACCCGGCGGCTTTCCACTGATAGATCTGCCGTGATCCGGCCGATGCAATCATGGCAGATGAGCAGCGGCAAGGGACCGGTGACCAAGGTGCCTCCCGAATCAAACAGCGCGGAAATCGCGAAGCCCGCGGTATCGATCCGCGGCGTGCGGCACGCGATGCACGCGTCAAGGCGCTCCGCTGGGTCGTGGGCAAGCATGAACTCCTCAACTCGCGCCTGCCAGTCGATTTGGCACTCGAGAAAGTGGCGCACCGATTCCTTCGACTCCTCCGACAGTTGGTCGGTCACGCTGTCGCGGCAGGGCTGGCAAATCGCGTATTCGATGACGCACTCGCCACCGAGGATTTCCTTGTTGACCAGCCAAGGTTGCATGATCTCCACCAGCGGCAGCGCGCACCGCAGGCAGTGAGTGAAAGGGCCTCCGGTTTCCTCGGAGCCCAGCCAGTCGTCGATCGTCCGCATGGGCGGAATCTTAGCCCCGATGTCTGAAGGATGAAACTGGAAAACGAGGCCTTCAGATCACCTCTCACCGAGCACCTGCGTGAGCAGGCCGACCATCGCCTGGGCGGCTTGTTGGCCGGTTTCGAGGACCTCGCGGTGGTCCAGGGTCTCGCCGGTGATTCCGGCGGCCCAGTTCGTTAGACAGGAAAAGGCCACCACCGGGAGACCCAGCGAGCGGGCCTGGATGGTTTCCAAGACGGTGCTCATCCCCACGGCATCCGCGCCGAGGCCGCGCAGCATCCGCACCTCCGCAGGCGTCTCGTATTGCGGTCCGCGCAGCCCGGCATAGACGCCATGGTGCAGGACCATCCCCGCGGTCGCTGCCGCCGAGAGGAACTCCTCGCGCCGCGCCACATCGTAGGCCACCGAGAGATCGATGAAATCCGCCCCCTCGAGCGGCGAGCTGCCGGTGAGGTTGAGATGGTCGTTGAGGATCATCCAGGTGCCCGGCGGGAAATCCGGGTTCAAGGTGCCGGCGGCATTGGTGAGAATGATCTCTTTGATCCCCTGCCCCGCCATCCAGCGCACACCCGCCGTGACAAGCCGTGGGCCGTGGCCTTCGTAGAGATGCACCCGCCCTTTCATCAGGATCACAGGGGTGCCGCGCAATTTCCCGAAAACGAATTTCCCTGCGTGACCCGGCACCGATGACATGGGTAAACCAGCCTCCGCGAAGGAAACTTCACGCTCCACCTCCACCGTCTCCGCGAGCGGCCCCAATCCAGATCCCAGCACGATTCCAAGCATGCTTGCGATGATAGGCCGGCGGGAAAAAGATGAAACCGAAAAAACGGCCTCGCGGACTCAGTCCCGGCGCGCCGCCTGCATTAGGGCTTCGATTTCCTCCGCCTCGATGGGGATATTTCCCATCAGGTCGAAATTTACGTCCTTGCCGATGACCACGTCATTTTCCAAGCGCAGGCCGATCGCCTCTTCGCGGATGTAAATGCCGGGCTCGATCGTGAAGACCATGCCCTCGGCGAACGGTTCGTGCGGCGGACACACGTCGTGGACGTCCAGCCCAAGATGGTGCGAGGTGCCGTGCATGAAGTATTTCTTCACCAGCGCTTTTTCCGGCCCTTGTTCGCGGGCCTCGCGGGCGGTGAAAAGCCCGAGCCCGACCAACTCGCCCTCCATCAGCTCGATCACCTGCTTCTGGTATTCCATCGGCGTGTTGCCAGGGCGCAAAATCTCGTTGGCACCGCGGAAGACACGCAGCACGGCGTCGTAAACCTCGCGCTGGCGCTGGCTGAACTTGCCGTTCACGGGCACGGTGCGCGTGAGGTCGGATGCCCAGCCGGCATACTCGGCCGCCACATCCATCAGCACCATGTCACCGTCCTGGCAGCGCTTGTCATTTTCGACATAATGCAGCACGCAGGCGTTTTTCCCCGCGCCAATGATCGGGCTGTAGGCAAAGCCGCGCGAACCATTGCGGACGAATTCATGCAACAATTCCGCCTCGATCTCCCACTCGCCCACACCGGGCTTGAGGAAACCCAGAACCCTCCGGAAGCCTTGTCCGGTGATGTCGCAGGCACGCTGCAGGCACCTGATCTCCTCCGCCTCCTTGGTGATGCGCAGCCGGTGCAGCAGCGGCGCGAGACGCTCGTAACGGTGCAGCGGATAGCGCGCCTGGCAGCTTTTGATGAAACGGGCGTTGCGCGTCTCCACCACCACACTGGCCCGCAGGTGCTCGTTGGTGAGCAAGTAAATGTGGTCCACCTGCGGCACCATCCGATGCAGGAAATTTTCAAGCGTCTCGGACCACTCGATCCTCTCGATTCCCGTCGCGGCACGGGCCTGCCCCTTGCTGAGCTTTTCTCCCTCCCAGATCGCAATTTGCTCACTGGTCTCCTTGACGAAGAGAATTTCACGCTCTTTCGGATCGACCGCTCCGGGCATCAAAACCAGCGTCGTTTCCTCCTGATCGACACCCGTCAGGTAGAACAGGTCACTATTCTGTCGGAATGGCAGGGTGCCGTCCGCATTGGTCGGGTAAATGTCATTGGCATGAATGATGACGATGCTATTCGGTTTCAACAGCCCACGAAGCTTTTCGCGGTTACGGATAAAAAATTCGGGAGAGATCGGTTCGTGTCGCACTTGCCTAGCTCAAAGCATCCCGCGCGGCAGGGCAATCCGGATTTCGCGAATCTTTGGGGGCAGGGCCTCAATTGCCGCTGTCGGGCGGCCGGGCCTTGCATTGAAGATCATGGTCCCATCCATCCGGGCTGACCGCGGCCGCCGGAAGGATAAAACATGGGTGGCCGCCCGCCCGCGTCACGCTCAATGCTCGCGGCAAAACTGCTCGAAGCGCGTGAGTCCCTCGTTGAGGATATCCAGCGTGGTGCAGTAGCTGAGGCGGATGCCCTCGTCGTAACCGAAAGCGACACCGGGAACAGCGGCCACCTTGTAGCGCGAGAGCAGCTTGTCACAGAGATTCATCGATTTCAGGCCGGTGTTGCCGGTGTAAACGAAGAAGTAGAACGCGCCTTGGGGCTCGACCACGCGGATGTTATTGATCGCCTTGAGACGGGCGAACATGAACTGGCGCTTGACGTCGTATTCGCCGCGGAGGTCCTCGATGAACGTTTGGTCGCCTTCCAAAGCGGCGAGCGCGCCGTATTGGGAAAACGAGTTGGCGTTGGAGGTGGTGTGGTTCTGGATCTTCTCGATCGCGTCGGCGATCGCCTTCGGCGCGGCGGTGTAGCCGAGACGCCAGCCGGTCATCGAGTAGGCCTTGGAAAAGCCGTTGACGGTGATGGTGAGATTGTAAAGTTCATCGCTGAGGGAGGCGATGGAAACGTGCTTGGCCTCGCCATAGACGAGCTTTTCATAAATCTCGTCGGAAAGAATGATGATGTCTTCCGTCAGCGCGATTTCACCGAGGGCGAGGAGTTCCTCCTTGGTGTAAACGGCACCGGTCGGATTGCCGGGCGAGTTGATGATGACCATCTTGGTGGCGGGCGTCATCGCTTCCTCGAATTGCTCGGGAGTCATTTTCCAGCCGGTCGATTCCTTGGTTTCGACCAGCACCGGAACGCCGCCGGCGAGACGGACCATTTCCGGATAGGAAACCCAATAAGGAGTCGGGATGATGACTTCGTCGCCTTCCTCGATGACGGCGAGGATGGCATTGTAGCAGGCCATTTTCGCACCGCCGGTGACGCAGATCTGGTTGGCGGCGTAGGTGAGGTTGTTATCGACGGCAAACTTGTTGGAAAGCGCCGCGCGGAGTTCCGGGATACCGCCGGCCGGGGTGTATTTGGTTTTTCCGGCTTGGAGGGCCTCGATCGCCGCGTCCTTGATAAACTGCGGGGTGTCCACTTCCGGTTCACCGCCGGCGAGGGCATAGACTTCTTCGCCTTTGGCGATCATGGCTTTCGCCTGGGCGGTGACCGCCAGCGTGAGTGACGGGGAAACTTGGGCAATACGGGATGAAATGCTTTCCATGGGAGCGTGCGAGTAAGGATTGGCCGCCGGTCCGGGCGGGCAACAGAGTTTGCGCAGCCCCAGACGGGCGGGGGGCTTTTGTGAGGCCTGCCCCATGCAGTGGCAAGTGAAAAGCTGAGCCATTTCTCCCTAGATAGCCCGGGGGGATTCGCTCATACCGCGCCTCGGAAAAAACCACCTAACTGGCGGATTTGATGGGAATCAGGCACCCATTTTCGCTGCCGCCCCCGGCAGGCGCGGATCAAAATCGAAGGCTCGCGGTTTTGAAACCTTCAGGCCTCGCATGTCCGGATGCCTGGAATTCAGCAGCAAAACACCCTCCTCCGGGATGATCACGCTGGGCAGAAGCAAGCCGAGCTTGCCGTAGTCCCGTATCCAGCGGCTTCCGTGTCTTTGGGCCGCGAGCGAGGACGGCTGGTCCCGCCATCCCGCGGGGAGCTTGGAAACCAATTGGTTCTCAATCAAGTCCGCGGGAACCTGCACTTCGATGATCCGCCACTCCAGCGCCAGCGCCTCGCGCGGGGCGTGGACGAGGATTTCCAGCGCCGCCAGGGCACGGGATTCCGCCAGGTAAACCGCTGGCACCCCGACTTCGTTCCAGCGGCCGCCAAAGCGTCTGGCCCCCTCGCCATCCATCGCGGTCGCCACCCAGTGCGCCTGCACAATCCTGAAAAAACGGCGCATGATCAGGAAAAAACGCCGTGTTCCAGGCGCCCGAGCAGCGCCTCCACCTCACGCGCACCCATCTCCGTGTCTGCATAATCCACGGGGCATTCCCCGTGGAAGGCAAACGCCGGAGCCAGCAGCCACGAACGCGCCGCCACGATCCCACCCAGCGCGTCGGATGCAAGTGAGGCCAACCTCGCGAAGCGCACCAGCCGATCCGACTCCGCAGAATCCAAGCGGCCGCTTTTTTTCCGCCGGTGCAGCGTGGCGCGGGACATCCCGAGCATGCCGCCCAGCCGCTCCTCCGTCACGCCGAGCATCTCCCGCATCACGTGAAACTCCGACAAGGGCAGGCCCACCCGAACCCGCTCGATCAAATAAGGCGCTTGGGGCTCCCGCAGGACAGAATCCTCCTGCGGCACCGAATCAAAATAGCTGATGGTTTTTCGTTCCATGTGAAACAATAAACTACTCTTATTGAATCAATTCAAGCTTTTTTCTCAAAAAAAACGCCCGGCTGGAGAACCAGCCGGGCGCTGCTTCAGGGGTTTCTGATCAGTAGCGGTATTGGTCCGCCTTGAACGGGCCTTCCGGTGAGACACCGATGTAGTCCGCCTGTTCCTGAGTCAGCTTCGAGAGCTTCGCGCCCACCTTGGCGAGGTGGAGACGGGCCACTTCCTCGTCGAGGTGTTTCGGCAAGACCATCACTTGGCCTGCTTGATAGCTTTCCCGGTTCTGCCAGAGATCGATCTGCGCGAGCGTCTGGTTGGTGAATGAGTTCGACATCACGAAGCTCGGATGGCCCGTGCCGCAGCCGAGATTGACCAGTCGACCTTCCGCCAACATGTAAATGCTATTACCAGCTTCCGGAAAGGTATATTTATCAACCTGTGGCTTGATGTTATCTTTAACAACGCCAGGAGCATTGTTGAGCTTGTCAATTTGGATTTCGTTGTCGAAGTGGCCGATGTTACAAACAATCGCCTGGTCCTTCATCTTCTCCATGTGCTCAAGGCGGATGATGTCCTTGTTACCGGTCGTGGTGACATAAATATCTCCCCAGCCGAGCGTATCCTCGATGGGAAGCACGCGGAAACCTTCCATCGCCGCTTGCAAGCCGCAGATCGGATCGATTTCCGTCACCACCACCTGGGCGCCGGCGCCGCGGAGGGCTTGGGCGCAGCCTTTCCCGACATCGCCATAGCCGCAGACGACGCCGACCTTGCCGGAAATCATCACGTCCGTGGCGCGCTTGATCCCGTCTAGCAGGGACTCGCGGCAACCGTAGAGGTTATCGAACTTCGACTTGGTGACCGAGTCGTTCACGTTGATCGCGGGGATCAGCAGCGTGCCGGCCTTGGCCATTTGATAGAGGCGGTGGACGCCAGTGGTGGTTTCCTCGGAAACGCCTTTCCACTCCTTGACGATTTCATGGAAAATGCCCGGCTGCTTGCCTTTGATATCTCGTAGAAGATCCTTGATCACCGCTTCCTCGTGGCTCTCGGACGGCGAGTCGATCCAGTCGGAGCCGTTCTCCATCTCGTATCCCTTATGGATCAGCAGTGTCGCGTCGCCGCCGTCATCGACGATGAGTTGCGGGCCGAGGCCTTGCGGGTTCACCAGTGCCTTCCAGGTGCACCACCAATATTCCTCGAGCGACTCGCCCTTCCAAGCGAACACCGGGATTTCGCGGGCGGCGATGGCCGCGGCGGCGTGGTCCTGGGTGGAGAAAATATTGCAGGAAACCCAGCGCACTTCCGCACCGAGATCGATCAGCGTTTCAATCAAAACGGCCGTCTGGATGGTCATGTGGAGCGAACCCATGACGCGCACGCCCTGAAGCGGCCTCTCCTTGCCATACTTCTCACGCGTCGCCATCAGGCCGGGCATTTCATGCTCGGCGATTTGAATTTCCTTGCGGCCGAAATCGGCGAGGCCGATGTCTCTTACTTTGTAGTCTGTGAAGCTCAT
>JBBEEL010000061.1:17733-25023 GCA_040880785.1 Akkermansiaceae bacterium
AGGCCCGCTTCCAAACTTCAAGTTCCTCAAAGTTATGCATTTCTTCTCCCGTCTTCTGTCTTCTGTCTTCTCTATCTTCTGTCTTCTCAACCGATCGCCTTCTTGAGCGCGGCAACCTTGTCCGTGGCCTCCCAAGTTAGATCCTTATCATCTTTTCCGAAATGTCCGTAGTTGGTGGACTTCGAATAGATGGGACGGAGGAGATTGAGTTGTTTTACAATGTCCGCGGGCTTGAAGGAGAAGACCTTCTTGACGGCGGCCAGAATCGCGGCGTCCGAGTGGGTGCCGGTGCCGAAGGTATCGATGTGAATACTCACGGGAAGCGGGTGGCCGATGGCGTAGGCGAACTGCACCTCGCACTTGGTGGCCAACTTGGCGGCGACGACATTTTTGGCCACCCAGCGGCCCATGTAGGCGGCGGAGCGATCCACTTTCGACGGGTCCTTGCCGGAAAAAGCACCGCCACCGTGGCGACCGGTGCCGCCGTAAGTGTCAACGATGATTTTGCGGCCGGTGAGGCCCGAGTCACCTTGGGGACCGCCGATGACGAACTTGCCGGTCGGGTTGATGAGATACTCCGTGTCTTTCGTAAGCATCGACTTCGGCAGGACCTTTTTGATGATTTGCTCAATACAGAACTTCTCAATTTCCGCATGCTCCACATCGGCGGAGTGCTGGGTGGAGATGACCACGTTGACGATGCGCGTTGGCTTGCCATCGACATATTCGACAGACACTTGGGATTTCGCGTCCGGGCGCAGCCATTTCACCTTGCCCGTTTTGCGGATGCGGGTGAGTTCGCGGCCGAGGCGGTGCGCGAACATGATCGGCGCGGGCATCAACTCCGGCGTTTCGTCGCAGGCGTATCCAAACATGATCCCTTGGTCTCCTGCCCCTTGCTCGGCGTGCTTCTTGCCGTTGGCTTTCTTCGCATCCACCCCTTGGGCGATATCAGGCGACTGGATGGTGAGGTAGTTGTTGATGAAAAGATGGTCGGCGTGGAAGACGTCGTCACCATTCACATAACCAATCCCACGGACGGCCTCGCGGATCGTTTTCTCCAGGTTGACAAACTCGCACAAGGGCTTCTTGCCGATTTTGGGAATCGTGATCTCACCGCCAACGACGACGATATTGCTTTTCACGAAGGTTTCGCAGGCAACCCGGCTTTTCGGGTCAATGCTGAGGCAGGCGTCCAAGATCGCATCGGAGATCGTGTCGGCGACTTTGTCCGGATGGCCTTCGCCAACGGACTCTGAGGAGAAAATATAGGTGCTCATGTGGTTTCGAATTTTCGTATCGTCAAATCGTGATGTGTTGATGCATTCTCACCCGCATGTCGTCAATGTTGAAATCACTCAAGCTCATTTCCGACCCCACGCGGCTGCGGATTCTCATGCTGGTGGGCGAGGAGGCGCTGTCAGTCGCGGAGTTGCAGGAGGTGCTCGGGATGGGCCAGAGCCGGATTTCCACCCAGCTTTCCCAGCTGAAACTGGAGGGTCTGGTCGCGGACGCGCGCAGCGGGAAAAACAACATTTATACCTGTGCCGCCGCGCCGGACCTCATGGAGGTGGCGCGCTTGGCCGCCGCCGAGGTGCCAGAAGTCGCGGCGGACGCAAGCGCACTCCGCCATCTGCTGCGGAAGCGCAAGGACACCGCGCGCGCCTATTTCGACGAGCTGGCCGGACGTTTCGGAAAGGATTACGTCCCCGGCCGATCATGGAAGGCGCTGGCGGAGGCGCTGATCAAATCTCTCAACTACCGCGTCGTGGCGGACCTCGGGGCTGGCGAGGGCACGCTCGCACAGCTGCTCGCCCAGCGCGCGGACAAGGTCATCGCCGTGGACCTTTCGCCGAAAATGGTCGAGTTCGGCCAGCAGCTCGCGGACCGCAACGGCCTGACCAACCTGGAATACCGCCTCGGCGACATCGAAGACCCACCGATTGCTGACAGCACGCTCGACCTGGCCATCCTCAGCCAAGCGCTGCACCACGCGGAGCACCCGCAGCGGGCGCTCGACGCGGCCTACCGCATTCTCAAACCGGGCGGACGACTCATCGTTCTGGACCTGGTGCAGCACCACTTCGAAGAAGCCCGCGAGCTGTATGCGGACCGCTGGCTCGGGTTTTCCGAAAGCGATCTGGCGGGCATGCTGGAGCGGGCCGGCTTCCAGCAAATCGAGACCGTCGTCGCCGACCGGGAGACCGAGTCGCCGCGATTCCAGACGTTGCTGGGCATCGGCGTGCGTCTGCCGTGACTTGCCAGCCCGCAGGTCGCATGCGATGTCAGTCGCATGCGATTTTCGATCTGCGCCTTGCTCGCGCTCCTTTTTACCAGTTGTTTTTCCATGACTCCGGAGAACCCCGTCAGCTCCGCAGCCGTCCGGGCGCGTGTCATTAAGGAAATTCCCGCCCCCGCCCTGCCCGAACCGGTCACACCGGCGGCTCCGCCAAGCATCACCGTTCGCCAGATTTCCGGCATCACCTTCGAGGGGGTTTCCTTCGACTCGCGCAAGCACCGCCTCGTGGTGGTGGATCAGCCAGACGGCCCGGGCTCGCGTTTCGCCGATGCCGCCGCGGCCGCCCGTGCGCGGGATGGCATCGCCGCCATCAACGCGGGCTTCTTTACGCCGGAAGGAAATCCACTCGGCCTGGTGCGGGCCTCAGGCCAAGCGGCCGGCGCGTGGAATGGCGGATCCTCTCTCGGCAGCGCGGTCTGGCACGAGGGGCCCTCGGGAAATCCCGCCATCAGCCGCCGCGAAGCCCTCGGCCGTAGCGCCGCAGCCGGCGCGCGGGAACTCATCCAGTCCGGCCCCCTGCTGGTGGAAAATGGCCGCGCCACCGGCGGCCTTGAAGCCACGAAATCCAGCGCCCGCACCGTCGTCCTGTGGGACGGCGGCACCCGCTGGTGGATCGGCCGCGGCGCGCCATCCACCCTTGCCGCGCTCGCCCGAGCCCTCGCCCACGGCTCCCCCGCCGGCTGGCCGGTCCACCACGCGCTCAACCTCGACGGCGGACGCTCAGCAGATCTGTGGATTTCAGAAACCCTTTCCGGCGGGCCTCTCGTCCGCCGCAGCCCTTGGAACCGCCCGGTGCGGAATTTCCTCGTGCTCTTACCCAAGTGATCTCCCGCAGAAGCCCAACCGCGAATGGACGGACACCGATGCGTCGAGTAGGCACAATCCTCGTCCACCACCACCGATGTCAAAAAACGCGTCGCAGTTTCCACCCTCATCGCCTCGCGCTCATCGCCCGCAAACTTCGCATAGCGTGCAGCCCAAGCGCCAAAACACTGCTTCGATCGCGGTGCCAAGCCTCGCCCCCACCGAATGCACCGCCGTCCTCAAGCACTCCGCCAAGCTCCGGGGTCCGCGCCCGCACTCGCGCAGGCCTTCAACCACTCCAGATACCACTTGATCGCATCTCCCCATTGTTCCAGTTGCCACTTTTCCCGTTCCCGGCCCTCCCTAATGACCTCCGTCTGCCAAAAAACCTTCGCTCCTGCCCTGTCCGCAGGCAGATCATGCCGCAGCCGGAAATTCTCAAATCCGGACTTCCCACCCCGCCGCGCATGGCCTATCCGTTGTGCCAGAAAATGAAGATATTCGCGCTCATAGTAGTTGTCGCTTCCATCCTGAGCGCATTCATCCTCAGAGGCTCGTTCGGACATACGATCACTGTTTACGCGATTGGATTCTACATTGGCGCACCGATCTTCATTTTCATGGTGCTTTGGCTCCTGTTCGGGTTCGTGCGGACACGAGGAATCCCGCAGGGACTGAAGAAGATATTTTTCGGATACCTGGTGGTAGGCGGATCACTGGTGATCTCATTAGGTCTGGGCAGGTTTCTGCATCAACCCGAGATTCGCGCGACGCGTCAGTATGTTTCGAGCATTGTCCCAAAGTTGGACGAATACCAAAGAGAGCATGGGCGATATCCAGAATCGCTCGCTGCCTTTCCTGAGTCACCACCGCCGAGACTCCTCCAAGATCCACATGGCTACCGTGCAGTCGATGACGGCTTCCGTTTCGAGTATTGGGACTCGGCGGGCATGATGGACGGTTACTGTTTTGACAGCTCAACACGCGAGTGGTATTACTTTGACTAACAAGAAGCACAACAAGTCGCGCCGTGACAACTCCTACCATCCGTTCTGTTTTGATGATTTTGCGTAACTACAACCCCAACCCCGTAACCGACGTGCGCCGCCGCTGGTAGGGGTGCACGCGCTTTACGTTCTCCAATATTGTTTCGGGCTTCCCGGCGCTATTGTGTTTACTGCTTGCAAAATTACGCTCGCGGGAGTAACATTTCGGCGCAATGAAAATCACCTTTGAACATCCCGCCAGCAGCTGCGGCGTGCCCGTCATCCTCTCACCCGGAGGGACAGTCATGAATGTGACCCGTAAAGCATTTCGCAAGGCCGTTTACATGACACTCATTCTGTCGGTAGTCGGTCTCGCGCTGGTCTGTCTTCCTATCGTGGGTCTGAGGTATACCGTCGAGTTCGCGTCCTCGTGGTTTCCGCAGATCGTGGTAGGATATGCGGGGATGATTCTGATTATCGAAGTCGTTGGAGTTCCTCTCCGCTCAGAACTCACGCGCTTCTGGGCGGGGGCATTGTTTGCGTTGATGCTGTTCCTTGTGGGGGTGCTTGCAGGATCAGCGACTTCTATGGTTGTCTATCAGGACTTTGATCCGACTTCCTACATCGTGAAGCCGCTTTATTGGCTCGGGATGTATGGTTTGATTCCCGCGCTTATTATCGGGTTCATCGGGTCTGCAATTCTCCGCTCCACCTCAAAAAAGCCCGGAGAACAAGCCGCGCCGTGACAACCCCTACCAGCCGTTTTGTTTCGATGTCTCACCCTAAGGTCGCAAGGAATTTTTCTAGAGAACGATGAGCGAACCCGCCGCCGCTTTCGGCTTGGCATCCTGTGCTGCCACGCAGTCGCACATGACGAATTTCACGGAAATGGCCGCCGGTCGGATCCGCCCGGCCGGTGTCCAAGTGGTCGAAGTGCGCGCAGAAGACCTCAAAGAGCTCCCCAGCGGCCGCGAGCGCGCCCTCGCGTTTGAGAACACTCGCAACCGGGATTTCTGGGCCTCCTTCAGCGGGCCCGTGATTTTCATCGAGCCTCTGTTACCCGCCTCCGGGAGCGAAATGGACGACAGCCTGCTTCCGCCGCGGAACCCTTGAGCTCGTTAGCGATTATCTCATTCCCCGCTTGATGCCCGTCCGTCCGTGGCAATGATCATTGTCATGTCACGGCTGCATTGTGCTCAACTCCTCGCGCTCGTCCTCACGGCCGCGTCCATCAGCTCCTGTGGCGGGAATCCGCCGCCGCTCCAACCGCGCCGCGCGCCGGTCGCGGACATGGGAGCCACCGCCCTTCCGGTCCGGATTGGGGCCATCCCGCAGACCCCACCGCCCTCGACCTTCGCCGAGAGTGCCATCGTCATCGACATCGAAAGCGGCCGCGTGCTCTATGCGAAAAACGCCGACTCGCCACGCGCCGTCGCCAGCACCCAGAAACTCCTAACCGCCCTCTGCGTCGTCGACGCCGGCAACATCGACAAACCCATCGTCATCACCGCCAGCGATGGTGCCTGCGAGCCATCGAAACTCTACCTCAAGCCCGGCGAGACCTACACCCGCCGCGAGCTGCTCAAGGTGCTGCTCGTCAAAAGTTCCAACGACGTGGGCCGCGCCTTGGCCCGCGACATCGGTGGCAGCCAGGAAGGATTTGCCACCCTCATGAACCGCAAGGCCGCCGCGCTCGGCATGAAAAACTCCTATTTCATCAATCCCCACGGGCTGCCCCAAGTCGGGCAGTATTCCACCGCCCGGGATCTCGCGATCCTCTCCCGCGCGGCCTACCGCAGTTCGCTCATTCGCTCGTTCACCGCGACCAAATCCTACACCTTCCGCTTCAACGACGGCCGCACCCGCTACATGGAAAACACCAACCGCCTGCTCAAAACCGTTCCTTACTGCGACGGCCTGAAAACCGGCACCACCAATGCCGCCGGCCGCTGCCTCGTCTCCAGCGGCTCGCTCAACGGGCGCTCCGCCATCGTGGTGGTCCTCAAATCGAACACGCCCAATGTGTGGAAGGACTCCAGCAATCTCCTCAAATGGGCGCTCGAACGGCCCGCACCCGGATACTAACAAACCTCATGTCCGGTCCCGCCGAGTCACTCCGCCGGCTCGCCGCCGAGGGCTTGCTGCGCGCACAGCGCCCGCTGGATTCCCCCACCGGCCCGCGGGTCGTCCGCGAGGGCCGCGAGTTGTGGAACTTCGCCTCCAACGACTACCTCGGCCTTGCCCGCCACCCGGAAATCGAGGCCGCCCTCGTCGAAGGCGTCCACCGTTACGGCGCGGGCTCCGCCGCCTCGCGCCTCGTTTGCGGCACCCTGCCACCGCATCGGCTGTTGGAAAACGCCCTCGCCGCCGCCAAACAAACCGAGGCCGCGCTCACCTTCTCCTCCGGTTTCGCCACCGCCCTCGGCGTCGTCCCCGCGATCGTCGGCAAGGCCGACCACATCATTCTCGACAAGCTCTCCCACGCCTGCCTGGTCGACGCCGCCCGCCTTTCCGGCGCGACGATCCGGGTTTTCCCGCACAACGACCTCGGCAAGCTCGAACGCCTGCTCATTTCCACCCGCGCCAAATCCCCCGCCGCCCGCATCCTCGTCGCCACCGAGTCCGTCTTCAGCATGGACGGCGACCTTTGCCCGCTGCGCGAAATTGTCGCCCTCACCGAGGCCCACGACGCACTGCTCTTGCTCGACGAGGCGCACGGCTTCGGCGTTCTTGGGGAAAGTGGCATGGGCCTCGCCGAGCAAGAAGGCCTCCAGCAGCGCATCACCTTCCAGATGGGCACGCTGAGCAAATCCGCCGGCCTTTCCGGCGGCTACCTCGCCGCCTCCCGCGACTGGATCGACCTCCTCACCAACCGCGCCCGCTCGTTCATCTACTCCACCGCCCCGCCGCCCGCGCTCGCCCACGCCGCGCTCGCCTCGCTCGCCCTGATCCGCTCGCCAGAAGGGAACGCGCTCCGCGCGAAGCTCCAGACTCACATCGCCCGCCTCTCCCCCGGCACCACCCCCATCATTCCCAAACTCCTCGGCGACAACGATGCCGCACTCGCCGCCGCCGCCGCGCTGGAGCACAGTGGCTTCCTCGTCCCCCCCATCCGCTTTCCCACCGTCCCCCGCGGCACCGCCCGCCTGAGAATCAGCGTCTCCGCCGCGCATCCGACGGAAGCGATCATACGATTGGCAA
>JBBEEL010000061.1:25123-28976 GCA_040880785.1 Akkermansiaceae bacterium
CACCCGCCTGCGCGGAAATTCACGTTTTCTGAAAATTTCCGATGCAATTCCAGCCCGTGTCGTCATGGTTCGCTGCGATATGCAGCGCTGCTTGTTGATGATTATGGCTCCGGTTTGCCTCCTGCTCAGTTCCTGCCAGCGGGAAACGCAGGTCGAGCGGGCCAACCGCGAGGGCATCCTGCTGGTCGGGAACTCGGCGGAACCCAAGGCGCTTGACCATCAGTTGGTCACCGGCGTGGTCGAAAGCAAGTTGATCACCGCCATGTTCGAGGGCCTGGTCGCGGACCACCCTTCGCAGGACGACGCGGCACCGCCCGGCGCGGCGGCCTCCTGGGAGCACAACGAGGAAATGACCGAGTGGGTATTCCGCCTCCAGCCGGGTGGGAAATGGTCGGACGGCGTGCCGGTGACGGCGCACGATTTCGTTTTTTCCTATCACCGCCTGCTCCACCCGGACTTCGCCGGGCCCTACGCGGAGATGCTCTATTTCATCAAGAACGCGGAGGATTTCAACAAGGGGGAAATCGACGATTTCTCGCGAGTCGGCGTGGAAGCGGTGGATAGTTTCACGCTGCGGGTGAAGCTGCGCGAGCCCGTCCCCTACCTGCCCTCGCTGACGCGTCACTACACGTGGTTCCCGGTGCCGCGGCACGTGGTCCTCCAGCATGGGGAAATGACCGACCGTTTCACGAAATGGAGCACGCTGGGTCATCTGGTGGGCAACGGGCCCTTCAAGCTCAAGAAGTGGCGCTTCCATGATTTCATCGAGACCGAGCGCAACCCGCACTACTGGAACGCGGCGGCTGTGGGACTCAACGGGATCCGGTTTTTCCCGATCGAAAACCCCTACACCGAGACCCGCGCGTTTCTCTCCGGCCAGCTCCACACGACCTATCAGCTCCCGTCCGACCTGATCCGCAGCGTCAAGAAAAACAACCCGCAATACCTCCGCCAGGAGCCCTACGTCGGCACCACTTTCATCCGGCTGAACACGACGCAGCCCGCGCTTTCCGATCCGCGGGTGCGGCAGGCGCTCTCACTCACGCTGGATCGCGAGCAAATCTGCGAGCACATCATGGAGGGATTCTTCCCCGCCCGTTCGCTCACCCCGAAAATGGGGGCCTACGAGCCAGAGCCGGCGCTCGGCTATGATCCGGAAAAAGCCCGGGCGCTGCTCGCCGAGGCTGGCTTTCCGAATGGCGACGGATTCCCGGTTTTCTCGCTGATGATCGCCCGCCCCGCCGCCCGCGCCGGGGCCGAGGCGATCCAGGCGATGTGGCGGCAGCACCTCAACATCCGAGTCAACATCCAGAACCGCGACTGGGGCTCTTACATCAGTGCCCAGCAATCACTCAATTTCGACATGGCCTCCGCCGGCTGGATCGGCGACTACCTCGACCCCACCACCTTCCTCAACATGTGGACGGCCGGAAATGGCAACAATAACACGGGCTGGAGCGATCCCCGCTACGAGGCGCTGCTGCGAGAGGCTGCGCTCAAAGCGGAGCCTGCCGAGCGCTTCGCCCTGTTCCGCGAGGCCGAGGCCCTGCTAATGGAAGCGCAGCCGATCCTGCCGATATCCCACTACACCAGAAACTACCTGCTGCGGCCCGAGGTCAAGGGCTGGCATCCGCTGCTGCTCGACAACCACCCGTGGGAAGCCATCCGGCTCGACTCTGAAATCTCTAACTGACACATGCTCGCGAATATCCTCCGCCGCTTTCTCCAAGGAATTTTCGTCCTGTTCGTGCTGTTCACGATCACATTTTTCCTGATCAAGGCACTTCCCGGAGGCCCCTTCAAATCCGCGGAAAGGGCCATCCCCGAACACATCCGCGAAAAAATCGAGGCCTACTACGGCCTCGATCAACCGGTGGGAGTGCAGTATGCGAGGCAGCTGAAAAACATCGTCCGCGGCGATCCCGGCCTGAGCCTGCGGCTCGAAGGGCGCGAGGTGACCGAGATCATTTCCCAAGCCTTTCCCGTCTCGCTGCGGCTGGGGCTCGCCGCCATGGGCATCGCCATTTGCATGGGTATTCCACTCGGGGTCATCGCCGCATGGAAGAAAAACACGCTGATGGACTACTCTGCCATGGCACTGGCGATGGTCGGCATCTGCATCCCCGCCTTTGTCATCGGGCCCTTGTTAGCTGATCAATTTGGCCGGCGGATGAACCTGCTGCCGGCGATGGGCTGGGACCCCACCTCGCCCTCGTCCTGGGTCCTTCCCGCCCTAACATTGGGGCTGGCGACGGCGGCTTACCTGTCCCGCCTGACCCGCGCCGGGATGTTGGAAATTCTCAGTCAGGATTACATCCGCACGGCCAAGGCCAAGGGCGTCGGGAACGCCCGCATGCTCATCCGCCACAGCCTGCGCGGCGGCATCATCCCGGCGGTGGCCTTCATCGGCCCGGCCTTCGCCGGAATCATCTCCGGCTCGGTGGTCATCGAGAGTATCTTCGCCATGCCGGGGCTCGGCTTGCATTTCATCAAGGCCATCGAGGTTGGGGATTCGCCGGTCATCCTCGGCATCGTCATGCTTTACGGCACGCTCATCATTGTCGCGAATTTCCTTACCGATCTCCTCGGCCTCTGGCTCAACCCCCGGCTCCGCGCCAGCCGTTGAACCCACCCCGTTTCTTGCCATGCACGACGTTCCAACTGAATCTAGCAGCTCACTCTGGAAAGACGCCGCCCACCGGCTCAGCCGCAACCGCGCGGCGATGGTCAGCGTGGTCGCGCTCTTTTTTATCATCGCCACCTGCATCATCCTGCCCGCCATCCCCGGCCTGATCCAGGACCCGGACTTGCAAAACCTGCCCAACAAAAACGTCGGCCCGTCCGCCGCCCATTGGTTCGGCACCGACCACCTCGGGCGCGACATCCTCTCCCGCGTGCTCTCCGGTGGGCGCATTTCCATCGCCGTCGGGCTCATCACCACGCTGGTCTCCGTCACCATCGGCGTCTGTTGGGGCGCGTTTTCCGGTTATGTCGGCGGGAAAACCGACGCGGTCATGATGCGTGCCGTCGATGTCCTCTACGCACTGCCTTTCCTGATCGTCGTGATTCTGTTGGGAAAAACCCTGGAGCCGCTTACCGCTGAGCTCACGACACGGGTCGTCGGTTGGTTCAGCCCGGCGGGCAGCGACAGCGCGGCCATCAACAAAACCACCGCGTGGGTCGAGCCCATCACCACGCTGGTGCCCTTGTTCATCGCCATTGGCACGCTCTCTTGGCTCACCGTTTCACGGATCGTTCGGGCGCAGGTCCAGAGCGTCGCCAAGCAGGAATTCGTCGAAGCCGCGCGCTCGCTCGGCCTCGGTCATTTCCGCATCCTGTTCCGGCATATCCTGCCGAACACGCTCGGGCCTATCATCGTTTACACCACGCTCACCATCCCCGGAGTCATGCTGCTGGAGGCCACGCTCTCCTTTCTCGGGCTAGGCGTGAAGCCGCCTTACAGCTCGTGGGGCATCCTCATCGACGAGGGAGCCAACCGCATGCTTTCCAATCCTTGGCTGCTCTTTTTCCCCACCACCTTCTTCGCCACCACCCTCTTTGCCCTCAACTTCCTCGGTGACGGCCTGCGCGACGCACTCGACCCGAAGTCCGCGAAGGATTGATTTCCGTTCACCGGGGGGGGAGGCGGAGCGCGGGGGTAAGCGTGGTCTGTAGCGCCGCCTGAAGATCGTGGCCAGTTTACTCATCGGTGTCATAGTTCATCAATCGATGATACCTATCTGAGTTGAGCGGATTGCGTGGTCCGGAGCGCCTAGCGCGAATTCAAAAAGCCAGACCTTCAACGGTGTCCAACATTCAAGTCATAAGCGGGAGTAGATCTTGGCGAGGCGGG
>JBBEEL010000062.1:0-27417 GCA_040880785.1 Akkermansiaceae bacterium
GCAGTGATAAATCGCCGGTTTCGTCTCCGAGTCTGCCCAAGGAACAATCCATCTTGCGTGCGCCATGCCCGATAAAACCCGAAACCCTAGCCACTAGCAAGTAAAATCTAATTATTTCTGTCTCTTTCAATTTTGCCCCCTCATACGGGCATACGTTCGAAATATTAGACGACAGGGTTCTTTTCGCAAGTAAAATATGATTATTTCTGTCTCTTTTAATTTTCTGTCTCTTTTAATTTTGTTTCTGTCTCTTTCAATTTTCCATTTACATTCCCGTCGGGTGGCATTGCTACCGTTCCACTCACAACGCGCAGGCGATTTCCCGCGCGAGGCGGGCGAGCGCCTCGTTCATCGCGGCGATGCGGCCGGTCTGTGGGTCGGTCGGGCTGAGCGGCGGGCCGAGGATCGGCACGATGGTGGTGAAGGCGCGGGTGCGGGCAACCGGGCCCTCGACGGGCTGGAGCTTCCAGGTGGCGTCGAGGACGATCCGACCGAATGGATCCGGCTCAAAGCGGGAAATGCGGAGCTCCAACAGCGTCTGATAGTCGAGGGTGACGAAATTCCGGACCGGCTGGATGTTGAGCGAGTTTTTGAGGCGACCCAGATTGAGCGCGGTGACGCGGGAGATGCCGGAGTCAAGCGACTCGCCCCAGAGGTGGAAGGTGTTCATCTGCAGCTCGCCGGTGCCGGTGCGGCTGACGAGCTGGGAACGGTCCAGATAACTGGGCAGCGCGGGCGAGGCGATGGCCACGGACGGACTGGTGCCGGTGATTTTGCGGACGGGGACGACCGGATCGAGAAGGTGGTGGACGGAGGTGTCCTCCACCGGCTGGAGGATACTGCCACAGGAGGCGACGAGGAGCGGAAAAAGCAGAGCGGGGAGGATGAGTTTCATAGGATTTAGCGGGGTGGGGCGGTGCCGCGGAGGAGGCTGGCCGGATTGCGTCTGAGGTCGTCGGTGAGGGACCGCAGGGCTTCCGAGGCACGCTGGGTTTCGCGGAGAACTTCCTGCATTTGCGCGACGACGGGCGCGCGAGGACTGGAAATCTGGGCCAGCTCGGTGGTCGCCTGCTCGATCCGCAGGATCCCGGCATCGGTGCGGGCGATGACGGCCTGCAGCTCGGTGAGGAGTGGATCGATGCCGACATTCGCCTTGGTGGCGAGTTGATCGATCTGGACGAGCGCGGCGTCGAGGTTCTCCACGGCGCTGAGGAGCTTGTCGTCGGCGGTGATTTTCCGCACGTCCGCGGTGATTCCAATGAGGTTGTCATTGATTTCCTTGACGTTGAGTTGGTCAATCTGAGTGGTGGCGCTGACGACCGCCTTGCGCAGGTCGCCGATAACGCCGTCCAAGTCGAGGGAGTTGAAGGTCCGAATGCCATCGGCGATGCCGGCGATGAGCTCGTCGAACTCCGTGCCGACGGTAGGGACCACGGGGTAGGGTGGATCCTGTTTCGGGCGAAAAACGAAGCCTGGTTCCTCGGGGACGATGTCGAACTCGACGTAAAGCGCGCCGGTGACGAGGCTTTGTTGTTTCATGCGGGCCCGGAGCCCGTCTTTGACTGCTTTGTTAACACCCTGGAAGCTGGAGAAGTCAATGCCGCCGCCGGCCTCGGTGTTGATGAGCCCGAGGTCCTTTTCCCGCAGGCTTACGAGGACTGGAATGACTTGCCGGTTTTCGTCGAGGTCCACCAGAACGCTGATTGAGTTGACCCGGCCGATGCGGACGCCACCGAAGCGGACGTCGGAACCGACTTGGAGACCGTTCACGCTCTTGTCGAAATACATGAGAATGCCGTGGGTCTGCTCAAAGTATCTGCCCACGCCGAAGAGGACTGCGGCGACCGCGGCGAGAATGAGGCCGACCAAGGTAAAAATACCGATGGCGACAGGACTTGCTTTTTTGCTCATGACGGATGGCTGGAGATGGATTCCTCTTCCCCGCGGTGGAGGAACAGGCGGACGGCGGGGTTTTCCGAGTGGTCCCTGAGTTCGCTGGGATTCCCGGTGGCGCCCTGCGTCCGCGTGGCAGTATCGAGGAAGATTGAGTGGTTCGCTATCGCAAAAATGCTAGCCAGTTCGTGGGTCACGATGACCACGGTGGAGCCGAGGCTGTCGCGCAGGCGGAGGATCAGATCGTCGAGCCGGCGCGAGCTGAGTGGATCGAGTCCGGCACCGGGTTCGTCAAGGAAAAGGATGTCGGGGTCCAGCGCCATCGCGCGGGCGATGCCGGCGCGCTTGTTCATGCCACCGCTGATTTCTGCCGGGTAGTAGTCCTCGTAACCGGAGAGGCCGACGAGGGAGAGCTTGTAGGAAACAAGGTCGCGGATGGCCTTGGGCTTGAGCGAGGTATTCTCCTCAAGCGGCAGCGCGATGTTTTCCGCGAGGGTGAGCGAGGACCAAAGGGCACCGGATTGGTACATCACGCCGAAGCGCCGGATGAAGTCACCGCGCTCGGTGGGATCGGTGGCGGTGAAGTCTTTTCCTTCGTAGAGGATGGTGCCTTGGGCGGGCTCCCGGAGCCCGATGAGGTGGCGCAGCAGCGTGCTTTTGCCACAACCGCTGCCGCCCATGATGACGAAAATATCTTTCTCGGCAATTTCGAAACTCAGGTCCCGCATCACGACGAACGAGCCGTAAGCCATCGTCAGATCACGGACGACGATCTTAGCAGGAGCAGGAGAAATTTCCGGGAATTCAGGCATGGTTCAGATTCCGAGGACGGTAAAAATGGCGGCAAAGGCGGAGTCCATCACGATCACCGCAGTGATGGCGGCGACCACCGCGCGGGTGGTCGCCTCACCGACCGCGGCGGAGGAATTTCCCGCGTGCATCCCTTGCAGGCAGCCGCTCATGGCGATGGCGGCACCGAAAAACACGCTTTTGAAGACGCCGAGCGAGGCGTTCGTGAGATCGACAGATTCCAGAATCCGACTCCAAAACAAGACCGGCGGAATTCCGACGCCCGCGGCGACGGCCATACCGCCAAGGATGCCGATCGCATTCGAGTAAATCGTCAGCAGCGGCATCATCAGGGTGAGGGCGATCATCCGCGGCAGGACGAGGAAATCGAAAGGATTAAACCCGAAGGTTTTCAAGGCGTCGATTTCCTCGTTGGCCTTCATGCTGCCGAGGTGGGCCGCGAAGGCAGCTCCGGTGCGGCCACTCATGATGATGGCGGTCATCATCACGCCCATTTCACGCACCATGGCGATGCCGACGAGGTCTGCGACGTAGAGGCTGGCTCCGAATCCGACGAGCTGGGCATTACCCACGAAGGCGAGGATCATGCCGATGAGCAGGCTGATGAGGGTCACGATCGGCAGCGCCTGAGCCCCGGATTCCTGCACGATGACCCAGAAATCCCGCCAGCGGAAACGCGCCCTGCCAGTGAGAAAGCGACCGAGCGCGAGCATCGTCTGGCCGGTGAAATCGGAGACGGAGAGAATGCTGGCCCAGATCCCAAGGGCGATTTTCCCGAGCTTCTTGATGAGGGGTGGCTCTTCGGATTTGCGTCCGGCGGCGCTTTCCTCGGGCACGGCGAGGGCGAGCTCCATCAAGCCGCGGAGATTGGGCGGCAGACCGTCCAGCGGGGGCGCGGACTCTTGCCCGGCGACCTCTCGTAGGTGGGAAAGCAGGAAGGCCGGAAGGGTGGAGTCAAAAACGCCGAGGCGGTCAGTCACATAACGGGAGGGTGCCTGGTCCGGCGTTTCGCCTTCGATGGTGACGGCTGGGCTGTCTTGGTGCCAGTCGCCGGAAATCTCCAAAACCCAGCCGCCGCGGTCCTGTACCCAGCGGGCGGACGGGGCATGGGATTCTGGCGGTGGCATGGACAAGAGTGGCGCAAAAGTGACGGGTTAACAAGTTAACTTCCTGCCGCGCGGCCACTTCCGGGCGACCTCTTACCTTCCGTGGTCGATATCTTCGTTTTCACCGCTGGCTCTTGGTAGGCCGGTAATTAGTGGTTAACAACTCCGATTTCCACCGAAGCTATTGCAGGCTGGCGGGTAGGATGCCTGCCAGCCTACTCGGAGCCTCCCTGTATGCTGCTTCTCTCCTGAATTACAATAAGCGCGCCCGGAGCAAATCGGTGACTTGCTTCGGGTTGGGCTTGGCGGCGGCGGACTTCATCACTTGCCCAGTTAGGAAATTGAGCAGCTTTTCGTTGCCGGCCTGGATAGCAGCAACCTCGGCCGGGTTGTTGGCGATGGCTTGATCGACCAAACCTTCGAGCTCGCCGGCCGCGGCGGGCTTGAACCCGAGCGAATCAGCGATGGCGGTGGGGTCCTTTTCCGGGGAGTCGAAGAGGACGGTGAAAACTTCCTTGGCCTGGCTCGCGGCGAGGGTGCCGGTCTCGACCAACACGAGGAGCGCCCGCAGTTTTTCCGGCGCGACCGGGCATTCTTCGATGCCGAGGCCGCGCTCGTTGAGGGTGCCCAGCAGATTATTGATGATGAAATTGGCGACCTTTTTGCCGGGGATGGCGGCGTCGGTGACGGCTTCGAAGTAGGCGGCGAGGTGCTTGTCCGAGGAGAGGACGGAGGCGTCGTAGCCGGTGACACCGAGGTCTTTTTCAAAGCGGGCGGACAACTGGTGCGGGAGCTCGGGAACGAGCGGGCGAACACGGGCGAGCAAAGGCGCGGTTTCGATGGGCAGGAGATCGGGGCAGGAGAAATAGCGGTAGTCGTGGGCGTCTTCCTTGGTGCGCATCATCTGCGTTTCGCCGCGGTCGTCGTCCCAGCGGCGGGTGGACTGGATCTGCGGGATGCCGCGGTCGAGGTCTTCGGTCTGGCGCTGGATTTCAAAATGGATGGCGCGGCGGATCGCGGAGATGGAGTTAAGGTTTTTCAGCTCGACCTTGGAGCCTAACGGGTCGCTGGCGTTCTTGCGCAGCGAGATGTTCACGTCACAACGGAGCTGGCCTTTTTCCATGTCGGCATCGGCGACATCACCTTGTTGCAGGATCATCTGGAGCGAGCGGAGGTAGGCGAAGGCCTCCTCGCCGGACTCGAGGTCGGGCTCGGTGACGATTTCCATGAGCGGGGTGCCAGCGCGGTTAAAATCGATGAGCGAGGAGTTTCCGAGGTGGGTGGATTTCGCGACGTCCTCCTCGAGGTGGATGCGGTTGAGGCGGACAACCTTGTTCGGGTTGGCGATGTTTTTCCTGACATCCGTCGGGTAGCAGTGCTCGTAGAGTGGGACGCCGCCACCGATGCAGAGGGGGAGGTCCATCTGCGTGGTCTGGTAATTTTTCGGCATGTCCGGATAGAAGTAGTTTTTCCGGTCCCACTTGGAAATTTCCGGTGAGCCGCAGCCGAGCATCAGACCGGTGAGCAGGGTCTTCTCGATGGCGGCCTGGTTGAGGACCGGTAGCGCGCCGGGCAGCCCGAGGCAGACGGGGCAGTTATGAGTGTTGGGCGTGTCGCCAAACGAGGTGCGGCAGGCGCAGAACATCTTGGTGGCGGTTTTGACCTGGGCGTGAACTTCGAGGCCGATGGTAACGAGGTAGGACATGGTGGGGTAAATGCTGAAAAACTGAGAGGCTGGAAAACTGAAAAACTGAGAGGCTGAGATAGATCAGAAATTGAGATCCTTGAGTAGCGCTTGGATTTTCGGGTCTTCGAGGGCCTTGGTCAGGAGCGGGTGCCGGAGGAGTGTGCCGAAGTTTCCCTCACGGGCAAGATTTTGGAGTTCGGGGTCATCGACAATGATGGCGCGTGGGATGGGCCGACCGGTGCCGGGATCGATGGCGGGCGCGGGCGGCGTGTCGGATTGGGCGGTGATGAGCTTGGCGAGCGCGAGGCGGGAGGGAGCGGCGTGGGGATCGAGTTTCTCGATCCACGCGGGCGGAAAGGTGGCGTCGAGGGCGGACTTGACGCGCTGGCTGAAGGTTTCTTGGGGATTCTCGGATTTCTCCGAGGCGGCACGGACTTCATCGATTGAGCCGCGGTGGTGGACAACCGCCGCGCCGATGAGCCAGATCAGGGCGGTTGGAATGATGGCGAGGAGGAGTCGGAAGGCGACCCCGAAGGCGCTGCGCGGTGGCCGGGATGGACTCGGCGCACCAAAGGGACTGGCGATGAGCTGGCTCATTTTTCGGAGCAGAAAAAACACGGCGACAGAAGCGGCGGCGGGCAGTCCGGTGGTGATCCATTGGGTGGATTTACCGGTCAAATCGACCGCGAGGCCGGGGGCGAGCTGCCAGACAAGAAAGCCTGCCCACGCGCTGAGACCGAGGACCAGGGTGCCGATGATCATCCGCGTCATCCCGCGCAGGAGGACGAAGCCGGCGCAGAGGGCAAAGATGGCCAACGCGGCAGTGCCGAGGCTGAGTTGCGGAATGGAATCGGGAGACATGAGAGACATGAGTAGGTGCATTACTGACCAAAATTTCCGGATAGAGAGCCCGATCTTTAATCGTGACCAAGCATCGACGACCTGCGGTCCCGTCTGCTGCAGAAGAATCCTCAAGAGGCAGGTCATTGCAAGTCGGCTTTACTTGCAGACCCTGCCGGTTGCGGGCGATTAGGCGCTTGCCGGGGGCTGAACGCGCACGTCGGATCATGCGGAGCCTTGGCTTCAGCCAGTATTCGCCTGAGTTGGCGACCAGATTCATCGGTTGAGCTGCCGTGATGTTTTTCTTCAAATCCCGCAGGCTCCACAGCACGCCGACGGCCGGGGAGGCGTCGCCTCGGAGTTTTCTTGCGCCGTCCTTCCGCGTTTTTCCAAAGCGCGCCTTCGAGCTGGCGAATGCCTCATTCACGAAGTCGCGGCTTAAGACGACAAGAACCTGCAACCCGTGAACTTCTCGGTCCTGAAACCGCCCATCGGCCTCAGAAAAGCCGCTGCCAAACTAATTCTTGGCAAAGTGGGACGGGAAGCTACCCTCGCGCCCAATGAATGTGACCCCCAAAGCCAGCAACTGCGACCGCCACACGGCTGTTTCTGGTTATTTCTCTTCTCCGATCACCGCTCACTCGGCACCTTTCACGTCTCTCTCCCCCCTTTTTTCCCGCCCTCTGGTCTAGCCAAATGGCCGTTTAAGGAGCCTCCCGCCAAAAGCAAGTTCCTAGCAAGCGCTCCCCCATGAAAATGATCCGTTTCCTCCTCGCCCTCTTCTCCGCCCTCCTCGTTCCCCTCGCGGCACAGGATCGAAAGCCAAACATCATCGTCATCATGGCCGACGATCTCGGTTTTGGGGATCTCTCCTGCTACGGTGCGACAACCTTCGAGACGCCGCACATCGACGCTCTGGCTAAAGAGGGATTGCAGTTCATGAGCGGCTATTGCACCGCCTCGACCTGCACTCCAACTCGATTCTCCCTTCTCACGGGGACCTATGCCTTTCGGGTAAAAGGGACGGGGATCGCCCCGCCGAGTGCCCCTGCGGTGATCGCCGGCGGCACCCCCACGATTGCCTCGATGCTGAAGTCCGCAGGCTACAAGACTGCCGTCATCGGCAAGTGGCACCTCGGACTCGGCGGTTCTGACGGCCCCGACTGGAACGGAGAACTGAAGCCCGGTCCGCTCGAGATCGGGTTCGACTACTCCTTTATCCTCCCCACGACGAATGACCGCGTTCCTCAGGTCTACGTCGAGAATCACCGCGTCCTCAACCTCGATCCGGCCGACCCGCTCTGGGTGGGCAACAAAAAGCCCGATGAAAATCATCCCACCGGGATCAGTCATCGCAACACCCTTAAGATGGACTGGACCCATGGCCACAACAACACCATCCACAACGGCATCAGCCGCATCGGTTTCTACACTGGCGGAGAGACCGCCCGCTTCCGCGACGAAGACCTCGCCGACAAATGGGTCGAGAAATCTGTCGCCTGGATCGAAAAGAACAAAGAGACACCCTTTTTCCTCTTCTTCGCCTCGCACGACAATCACGTCCCCCGCATCCCGCACGAGCGCTTCCAGGGGGTGACCCCGCACGGCTTTCGTTCGGACTCCATCGTGCAACTCGACTGGTGTGTCGGCGAGCTCACGAAGACCGTCGAGCGGCTCGGCTTGTCGGCGAACACGCTCTTCGTCTTCTGTTCGGACAATGGACCCGTCATGGATGACGGCTACGCCGACGGTGCCCTTGAGAAGCTCGGCGAGCACCGCGCCGCCGGTCCCTTTCGTGGCGGGAAGTATAGCGTCTACGAGGGCGGCACCCGCACGCCCTTCCTCACCCGATGGGAAGGGACGATCGCTCCCGGTCTCTCCGACGAGGTCGTCTCGACGATCGATCTCTACGGCAGTCTCGCTACCCTGACAGGGTCAGAATTACAGCGGGACGCCGCCCTCGATACGGCCGATGTCCTCGGCGCCCTGCTCGGGGAAAAAAATGCGAAGGGACGGTCCGAACTCGTGCAGCAGGATAACGGGTCGGGCGGGACCTTCGGCTTCCGCTCAGGGAACTGGAAGCTGCTGCGCCATGATGCGAAGAAAGCGCACAACCTCGTCGTGGAGCGCGAACTCACCAAATCCGACGTGCCGCAGTATCAGCTCTTTGACCTATCTGTTGATCCTGGTGAGAGTGAGAACATCTTTGCGACGCAGCCCGAGGTGGCGTCGCGCATGCAGGCCCGACTCGACGAGATCATTGAGTCGGGGCGGACACGGCCATGACTTTCCTCAGCCTTCCACCTGCTGGCAACGTCCTCAAGGCACCCGATACCGTTCAATTTTCCAATATTTTAGTCGCAATCACAACTGATGAGCACAGATAAAGAGAACTCGAATCCAGATCTTACTCTGTCTATTCCCCCGTGGAATCTGTGGTTCAGTATCCAAATGCTGAGCTCACTCAAATCGTCATCGGGGCGGCGATCAAGGTGCTGAATACCTTGCGAACCGGCCTAAGCCCCCTTTTCCCCGCCCTCCGATCTTGCCCAACGGCTGTTTCAGGGGCCTCCCGCAAAAAGCAAATTCCTAGCATTAGAATCACACCTCCATGAAAGCCTTCCTATTCATTCTAACTATTCTACTTGGCTCGCTCCACGCTGCCGATTCACCGCCGCTTGCGCTCAAGGCGCATGACACCTTGCTCTTCTACGGCGGCGCGATGGTCGAGCGGCTTTGTGAGAACGGCGAACTTGAAGCCCGCGTGCAACTTGCGCGACCGGAGCTCGCGTTGCGCTTTCGCAGTCTGGCATGGACGGGTGATGAAGTGGGCTACCGACTTCGGCCGGAGGGTTATGTCGAGCATTTGAAAAACCTGCTGGCGATGTGGCCGGCGAAGGTCGTCATTCTCGGCTATGGGATGAATGAATCGTTCGCGGGCGAGGCCGGGCTGGGGGATTTTCACGTGCAGGTGGATGGGTATATTGACCAGCTCCAGCGGCTGCATGAGGGGGCGAGGTTTGTCGTGCTTTCGCCTGTCGCGGATGCGGCGCGGGTGGGTGATGTGCAGCTTTATACAAAGGCGCTCGCAGATGTGGCGGCAAAACGCGGCGCGGTGTTTGTGGATCTTTCCAGTGGCGGTGAAAGCGATGCGGCGGCGAAGATCGCGCAGGCCCTCGTGGGTGATGCCCCCGTGGACGTGGCGCGGCTCGCCGAGGTCAAACAGGCGGCGGCGCAGAAGTCGCGATTCGTGGCAGATGTCGTGCGGCCAAAAAATGCCGTCGTTTATTTTGGCGTGCGCAAGCGGCAGGATGAATATAACCGCGAGATGCCGCGCTACCATCAACTCATCGAGCTAGCGGACGACATTCTCCAACAAATCATCGCCAGGCCCGGTGCAAAATTCGCCGACTTCCAACGCCCCGCACTCCCGCCGATGGTCGAGGGCAAGAGCAATCAAGATCGATTCGGGGTGGGTGTGATCAAGTCGCCTGCGGAACAGCAGGAGGAGATCGTCGTCGCCGATGGCTACGCGCTCAATCTTTTCGCGTCAGAGGTCGAGTTTCCCGATTTGAAAAATCCCGTGCAGATCGCCTTCGATGGGCGCGGACGGCTGTGGGTCGTCACGATGCCGAGTTGGCCGCACACAGTCCCCGGCTCGGTGGCGCATGACAAAATTCTTATCTTGGAAGACACCGACCACGATGGCAAAGCGGACCAGCAGACGGTCTTCGCCGAAGGTTTGGATGCACTCGACGGCATCGCTTTTCATCAAGATGGCGTGATCGTCTCCGCGCAGCCACGTCTGCTGCTGATGCGGGACTCAAACGGCGATGGTCGCGCTGACGAGACGCGCGAGTTGTTGCGCGGCGTGGATGTCACCGACTCGCACCACGGCGGCATGATTTCGACCGATCCACTCGGGCACGTGATGTTCTGTGACGGCGTGTTCCATCGCTCGCAGTTCGAGACACCCTTCGGCGTCGTCCGTGGCATCGATGCGACGACTTACCGATTGGATCCCGCGACGGGCCGCATCTGGAACGAATACCAGACGATGACGCCGAACCCTTGGAAGATCGCGTTTGACCGCTGGGGCAGCACGTTTCAGATGTATGGCGGCGGGCAGTTTCTGGATGAAATTCAAAATACTTGGACGCCGCTCGGCATCGCGCACGACTACGGCGGGGCGAACGTGCTCAGCTATGGCAAGGGCTCTGGCGCGGCAGTCGTCTCTAGCCCGAACTTTCCCGACGACACGCAGCAGGGTTTTGTCAGTGCGACGCTGCTAGGCCGCTACTTCGTGGCGTTGTCAAAACGGAAGATGAACGGTGGTGCGATCACGGCAGGCGATCGACTCGATTTACTCGCGTCGGCGAATGCGGCTTTCCGTCCGGTGGATCTCGCTTTCGGTCTCGATGGCGCGCTCTACGTCTCGGACTTTTGCAGTGCGATCATCGGCCACGCGCAACATCCGATGCGCGATCCGCAGTGGGATCATACACACGGACGCATCTGGCGCGTGGTGAACAAGGCGAAGCCGCTCGTGAAGGACTGGCCGCAGATTGAAGGCGCGAGCGTGCCCGCCTTGCTGGCTCTGCTTACCCATCCGCAGGACCTCGTGCGGCAGCACGCGCGCATTGAACTGCGGAAGACGCCATCGACCGCGGCGGTGGATGGCTGGATCGAGGCATTCGATCGTGCGAAGCCGGAGTTCGATCAGGCCGCACTGGAGGCGCTGTGGATTCTACATTCCAAAGGCGAAGTGCGCCCCGCCTTGCTCGATGAAGCGCTGAAATCCAAGGACGCGATGACCCGCGCGGCAGCGGTTTTGCTTGTCCGTTTTCAAGCTGCCCGACTCGATGCGCCCAAGCTGCTGGAAGCTGCAACGGCTGACGAGCACCCGCGCGTGCGAATCGCCGCACTCAATGTCATCTCGCACCTCCGCCCCACCATGCCGCAGGTCGAACAAGCCTTGCATTCACTCAAGGCTGAAGAGCCAGCGGTCAAGCGCATGTTAGATTCTCTGAAGGTGGGCACCCGCGCCGCAAAGGGCCGCAGCGTCCCCGTGCTGGATGTCGCCAAGGAAACTCGACTCACCCAGTGGCTGCGTGACGGCGTGCCCTCTGATCCGAAGGCCAAAGGCAATCCGGCTGGCGTCTTCCGCACCTTCGCCGACGCTGCCAGCGCGCAGCCAGCAATCCTCGCGGTGAAGCACGGTTTCCTCGATGTGAGCGTCAACGGCGTTCAGCTCCTCTCCAGCGACACGCAGTGGAGCAGCGACCAGCAGGTGCAGCTCGAGCTCCGCACCGGCATCAACGTCATCGAGATTGCGTTCCGCAAACTGCGCGGTGGCACTCTTCCTAGCATCTATCTCTACGACCCGCTCGGCCAGCAACTCGCGGGGGTGCGCACGGCCAATGATGCTGCGTCACTGGAGGCCTTCGCCGCTTCTTGGGACAAGGGCAACGCTGATGCGGGTGCCGTGTTGCGCGTGCAAGCCGTGCCGAATCAGATGAAGTTCGCCCCGGCCGAATTGCGTGTTAAGGTCGGCGCGACCGTGCACATCGTCTTCGAGAATCCTGACCTAATGCTGCACAATTTCGTGCTTTGCGCCCCCGGCTCCGGCGAGGAAATCGGTAATCTCGCTGATGCGCTCGCAAGCCAGCCCGACGGCCTTGCAAAACAATACCTCCCTGCTTCGCCAAAGATTCTCCACTCCACGCCCCTCGTGCAGCCGAACGAAAAGGCTGAACTCACCTTCACCGCGCCCACCCAGCCCGGCAGGTATCCTTACCTCTGCACATTCCCGGGCCACTGGCGCATCATGCGCGGCGTGCTCGTGGTGGAGTAATCTACTCCTCCGCACGCTGGATAGATCCTCGGCTTGAAGGTCCCATGACAGATTTCCCGGAAAGGGTCGTTCCGGGGCGGGAGGTGAACGACAGCGGTGAGCAAGAAGCCAATGCAAGAAAAGGAGCCGTGCCTCTGTAGTCATGAGGTCCACGTACATCACTCGATGAAAGTCCTCCTCACTGTTGCTCACCTCACTGCCCTGCTGCTGGCCCCGCTGGCTCTGCGTGCGGCCGGTATTCCCTCACCGGAAAACGATTCCGCGTGGCTGCAATCCAAAGGCACGCTGCTTTTTCACGACGCATTCGAGCGCGAGGAGGAGGGCAATGGCGTGAAAGCCAT
Organism: Akkermansiaceae bacterium; assembly: GCA_040880785.1. Classification (GTDB taxonomy): domain Bacteria; phylum Verrucomicrobiota; class Verrucomicrobiia; order Verrucomicrobiales; family Akkermansiaceae; genus Luteolibacter. Next base: position 12,532 of record JBBEEL010000062.1, read on the forward strand.
CGGCAACGGCTGGGAAAGCGCCACCGCGGATCGGGTGCCGCACATCAAGATGTCGGACCTTGATGGCGGCGTCTTGAAAATCACAAGCGCCACAAAGGAAGCGGGTCATGCCGCGCATATTCACCACGACGCGGGCTTCGCCAACGGTGGTGCAGTGGTGCGATTCAAGTTTCCCGGCCAGAATAAGAACGAAATACTGCAAATCGGCTTTGTGGATCGCGAGGCGAAAGGGATCCACGCGGGCCATCTCTGCTACGCTATTCTATCGCAGCGCGGAATCATGCTCACGGATCGCAAAACCGGGGTGATGAACTTGGAGCTCCGGAAGCGCCGCCAAGTATTCCTTGATAAGAAGGAGCCTCTCCCTGCTGACCTCGAGGCGCTGCTAAAGACAAAACAGCTCACCATACCTTGGAAGGCTGACACCGAGTGGCACGAGATCATCCTTGTCACCGAGGGCGACGAGATACGCCTGAGCCTTGATGGTCAGTTGATCACCCGTCATCGCTCCGAGGGCTACGCGCATCCGATGAAGCGCTGGCTCAGCCTCCTTACGTCGAGCACCGTCTGGATTGATGACGTGAAGATTTTCAAAATAAACTGACCTGCAAACTGTGAAACCAATCCTCACACTCCTCGCCGCTCTATTCATTGACAGCGTAACCATCTTTAACACCCTGATTCTTACAATGCTCTTTGTGAGCAAGTTGCGTCGTTTCAAGATCGCCTCTGGCACTAGACAGATTCTGCTTTTTCTTTCCCCCGTCCCGTCCTTCCAGATGACGACTTTGGCGTCGTTCTTCAGTTTAGAACCCGGTGTGGTGCGGCCGTTTGCGGCGGCGGTTTCGAGGAGCTGGGTGAGTTTGGCGGCGATCTCCGGTTGTTCGTCCACGAGGTTGTTCGACTCCTTGCGGTCGTCCGCCATGTGGTAGTGGGATGACGAAGGGATGGCCTAGCTCCTTTGTCTCCCCGCTGCGCAGCACGGGGAGGATGGAGAAGTGACCATGACCCCGGACTGCAAGCGGCTCAGGGGTAAGCTGAGGGTTTTAGGTCAGGTCGCCAAGGATGCCTTTCATGGAGATGTGGTGGCCGGGATGGGGCCGGCGAGCGGTTCACGGTTTTCGCCTCTTCAGAGGTTTTGGGAGTTCAGCTTGCCGCGCGGTGACCACGGGGTCGGCCTCGCGGGAGATGGCCATGTGTTTTTCAAGGGCGGCTTTGAGGCGGGCATGGGTTTCGCGCAGATGCTCGGGCACGGCGGCGGCCCCGAGGTCGTTCCGCTCGTCGGGATCAGAGGCGACATCGAAGAATTTGCCGGTGGAGTAAAGCTTGTGGGTGGCATCGCGGACGTGCTGGCTGGCCTTTTCGCGTTCTCCGGTGCGTGAATACCAGCAGTAGATGTGATCCTTGCTGCGGGGTTCGCCGCGGAAGACGGGAGCGAGCGAGACGCCGTCGATGCCGGCGGGAAGGGGGGCACCTGCCGCGTCGGTAAGAGTGGGCAGGACGTCGGTGAAGTCGATGAGCGACTCGCTGATTTGCGCGGGCTTGATAACCGCAGGCCACGAGGTGACGAAGCCAACGTGGGTGCCGTTGTCCTTTACGCTGCCCTTGCCACCCTTGTAGTCACGACCGCGGTAGCGGGTGGTGAGTTTGTCGTAGGTGCCGTTGTCTCCTGTCCAAATGATCAAGGTGTTGTCGCGGAGACCGAGTTCCTCGACTTTGGCAACTATTTTGCCGACCATCTTGTCGGTGTATGAAACCATTGCGGGCCAGTATTCCGGTCCATGGAATCCGTCGGGCTCGGCCTTCGCGTTGTGCCACATTTTCGGATCGTAATCCGGATGGTCGGGTGTCGGCACAAAGGGCCAGTGCGGCAGCATCATCGGGTAATAAACGAAAAAGGGGCCGTCCTTGTTTTCCTCCATGAACTTGCAGAGGTAGTCAGTGACGATATCGGGACCAAACTCACCATTTTTGAAATCGACCTGCTTGCCGTCGATTTCAAATCCGGGGTTCGGGTAGCGGCTTGGGCGACGATTGAGCTGCCATAAGCAATAGCGGTCGAATCCGAAATTTCCCGGAGCCTCGTAGCCGCCAGCGAGCTGCCATTTGCCGCCGATCGCGGTCTTGTAACCGGCGTCGCGGAGATGCTTGGCAAAGGTCGTGGCCTTGGGATCGAGCGTGCCGAATTTGAGGTAGTTCCGGTTGTTGTGGATGCCGGTCATGATCTGGACACGGGAGGGCGTGCACAGCGGTTGCGAGTGGGCGTTTCCGAAACGCAGGCCCGAGGCGGCGAGGGCGTCGATGTGCGGGGTCTTGTGGCTCTCGCCGCCATACGCGGAAAGGCATTCGACTCCGATGTCATCGGCCATGATCAGGATGATGTTGGGTTTTTCCGCTGCGAAGGCCGCAGTGGCGAGGGTAAGGAGGATGGTAATTCTTTTCATCTGATGATTTGAGCTTGGCGGTTTGGGTCGCTGCGCTTTCAGGAAACTAAGGTTTTTACCAATTCGGGCGGGCTTCGGCGGCGATGGTGGAGTTGAGATCGGTCATGCGCTGGCGGAGGCTTTCGACGAGTTCGGAGTTTTCCGCGGCGAGGTTGTTTTTTTCTCCGAGGTCATCGGCTAGATTGAAGAGCATGATGTTCTTGTTGTTTCCCGGGTTCACCAGCAGTTTCCAGTCTCCTTGGCGGATGCCAGCGACCCTCTTTCTCGCGTAGTAGAGGAATTCCTTGCGCGGGGATTCGGCGTCGCCGGTGAGCAGGGGGGAGATGTCCACGCCGTCGATGATCCGGTCGGTGGGCAGCGGGGTCTTGGTGAGGGCGGCGATGGTCGGGAGCAGGTCGATGGTGGAGGCGAGGCCGTTGGTCTCGGTGCCCGCCGGGATGCGACCGGGTGCCCAGATGATGCAGGGCACACGCTGGCCGCCCTCGAAGGTGCTCATTTTCCCATCGCGGAGCGGGCCGGCGGAGCCGCCGTGGTGCTTGAAGGTAAGCCATGGGCCGTTGTCGCTGGTGAAGATGACGTAGGTGTTCTCGGCGAGGTCGAGTGCGCGGAGGGTGTCGAAGATGCGGCCGACTTCGGTGTCGATGTGTTCGATGGTGTTGATGTAGGCGCGCTTGGGATCGGGGTCGCGGACGTCATCCGGGACGTAAAGTGGGATGTGCGGCATCGAGTAGGGCAGATAGAGGAAGAACGGGCGGTTTTTGTTTTCCTTGATGAAGGCGACGCCACGGTCGGTGCAGCGGCGGGTGATGGTGCGCTGGTCCACGGGGAGCTCGACGATCTCCTCGTTTTCGATGAGCGGGGTTTTCCACTGGGTGAGGGTGGATTCAGGGTCGTTCCAGAGGATGTCCATCCCTTCCACGCCACCCTTGGGTTTGCCCTTGTTTTCGGGGTGGTTCATGTCGTTCGAGTAGGGGATGCCGAAATAGACATCGAATCCGTGCTTGCGCGGCAGGGTTGCCGGGTGATGGCCGAGGTGCCATTTTCCGAAACAGGCGGTGGCGTAGCCTTGTTGCTTGAGGTGGTCGGCGATGGTGTGCTCCCGCGGGTTGAGACCGGTGGTCGAGGTGGGAAAGAGGACGTTCTCGATCCCCGTGCGCTTCGGATAGGAGCCGGTCAGCAGGGCCGCGCGCGATGGTGAGCAGACCGACGAGGCGACCATGAAGCTGGTGAACTTGAGGCCCTCGGCAGCGAGTTGGTCGAGGTGGGGGGTGCGGATGGTGGTGGAGCCGAAGCAACCGAGATCGCCGTAGCCCTGGTCATCGGTGAAGATGAGAACAAAGTTGGGTTTTGGGGCCGCAAAAGTTGTCAGGGCGGTGGCGAGAAGGAGCAGGATGGGTTTCATGACATCAATCGGCGGGGACGGGCATGATAGGGGATTCCCAGCCCGCGAGATCGGCCGGCTTCACGTTTTTCACGTGACCCGCGTTGGAGAATCGGCTCGGGTTGTAGGAGCCAACGAATGAGCAATCGAGGTCGGCCTTGATGTCCTTCTCCATTCCGGCGGCCCAGAGGACGCCGTTGAGAATGAGGCGGCGGTAGTTTTCATCGAGGAAGTCTTGGGATGCTCCCTGGGTGCTGTGGAAGACGCGGTGCTTGGTGCCGTCCTTGGCGGCGTATTCGCGTGTCCAGACGCAAGGCATGGGTGGCTTCGATGCGTCCACCTCCGCAGCAGGATCCATGGAGACAAGCGGCTGGGAGGTGGCGAGGACGGTGAAGTCTGGGGCGGCGATGCCGACATAGCCGCCGGCGTGGGTGAAGGCGGCATCGCCAACACCTGTTAGGGCCACGTGGCCGCGCTGCTCCGGGACGGTGACCACGCGGGTGCCCTGCACATGGTTTCTGCCGTAGTGGCCGACCCAGGTATTGCCAAGGATCTGGTGACCGAAGCCGTTTTCATAGCCGGCGACCGTGGATTTGAAATCATACTTCGCGTATTTCGATTCCGCCGGGATTTTGAAGGCGTGAGATGAGGTGCGGAGCCCGACGACCGGGCCGCCGCGTGTGAGGTAGGCTTCGATGTGGCCCATTTCCTCATCGGGGAGGTTGAGGAAACGGGTGAAGATGAAGAACAGGTCGGCGCTTTCGAGAGCCGCGAGGCCGGAGATGTGGGAGGAACCGGCCTCGATGAAGCCGTCCTGATCCACGCCGAAGATGACGGTGCATTTGAAGCCCATGCGTTTGGCGAGAATGCGGGCGAGGGCGGGGCAGGCTTCCTCGGCGCGGTATTCATGGTCGCTGGCGAGGAAGACGATGTGCTTGCCGACGCCCGGTCCGGCCTCGCCTTGATAGACGATGGAGGAGGCTTGGACGGCGGTGGCGGAGAGTGCGGTGGCGAGGAGAATACGGAGTGATTTCATGGTGGTTATTCGAGCGGGTGGTCTTTGAGAAGTTCTTCGGGTTTCCAGAAAATGGAGCGATCCTTGGTGGCCTCGCGGATCTTTTTCACGGAGTCGGTGCTGACCGGGGCGGCCTTGTTGCCCCAGGAGTTGCGGACGTAGGTGAGGACGTCGGCGATTTCGTCATCCTTGAGGATGGAGCCGAAGGCGGTCATCGGCGGGACACCTTTTTCGGGGTCATAGACCTTGCCGTTCACTTCCAAGACACCGTGGATGCCGTGGAGCACGATCTTGGTGAGGCGCTCCTCGCTGCCGGTAACCCATGGCGTGCCGACGAGCGGTGGGAAGGCCGGGTCGAGGCCTTTGCCGTTTGACTGGTGGCAGGTGGCGCAATGCGCCTCGCGGTGGAAAACCTCACCGCCGCGGACATAAGCTTGGGCGTCTTTTCCTTGGAGGTGGCCGGGTGCCTTGATGTTGATTTTCACCTCCACATCCACGAGTTGGTTGGGGATTTTTCCCTTGGTCGGATCAGCGGGTCCCCAAAACTGCTTCACGGTGGCGGCGGCGATGCGGGCGTGCGGTTCCGGGGATTCCAGCAAGGCGGCGAGGAGGGCCTCCTCGCGAACGTGATGCCGTTGGAACCACCAAAGCGCCTCTAACAGGTTATGGGCGTGCGCGGCGTTTTTCGGATCGAACTGTTTCATCCACTCGCGCAGGGCTGGCTCGACCTCGGCTTGGGCACGGGTGTCCAGCTCCGTGCGGGCGCGTTCGCGGACGCCGTCGATGGGGTGTTTCAAGACATCGAGCAAAGCGGGGATGGGCTGGCCGTGGATGGCGACGGGTTCCTGTAGCGGCCGATCTTTGTGGATCATCCGGAAGATGCGGCCGTGCTTATCGTCGCGCTTGGGATCGCGGATGTTGTGCTGCATGTGGCCGATGATCATGTTCTGCCAATCCGAGACGTAGAGCGCACCATCGGAGCCGAACTTGGAGTCCGTGGGGCGGAAATTCTTGTCGTCGCTGCGCAGGAAATCGGGGGTGGGTTCGCCCCAGACCTCGCCCTGCTTGAAGGTCTGCTTACCGGAGGTGTGGCCGTCGCGTTTCAGCTCGTAGCGTTTCAGTCCGAGGTAGCCGATCGTGTTACATACGAGGAAATCCTGCTGGAGATCGTCGGGGAAATTCGTGCTGGAGATGATGCCGTTAGCGGGGACGGGACGCACCTCCTTGTTGAGCAGCGGGAACATCTTGAAGCCATTGCCATCGGGGCGCACTTGGTAGGCGCGGCCGCCGGTGCCATCGGAGGCGAAGAGATAGCCCCAGCGGTCGAAGCTGGTGCCGTGTGGGTTCGGGCTGTTACCGGCGATGAACTGGATGGTGTGGCGTTTCGGGTCGAAGCGATACATGCCGGACGCGGTGGAGTTCAGCGCTGGCCCCCACGGGTGCTCGTAGTTGTGCTGGAGGAAAATCCCGCTCTGCCAGTAGAGGCCACCATCCGGGCCGATGATGAAATTGTTCGCCGCGTGGTGGGTGTCTGCGGAGCCGGTGGCTTGAAACAGCACGATGCGGAGATCGGCTACGTCATCGCCATCGGTGTCCTTGAGGAAAAGGATATCGGGCTGCGAGGTCACGATGACGCCGCCACCCCAGAAGGCGAAGCCGAGCGGGTTGTGGACCTTCGCGAACTCGATCGCCTTATCGGCCACGCCGTCGCGGTTCTCGTCCGGCAGGATGAGCAGGCTGTCGTTCATTTCCTTGAGCGGCTCCCATTTCGGGTAGGTGGCCCAGCAGGCGGCCCAGAGGCGGCCTTTGGTATCGACTTGCATCTGGACGGGGTTGGCCAGCGCGGGGAACATCGCCTCGTCGGCGAAAAGGTTCACTGCGAAGCCCTCGGGGACCTTGATTTTGGCGAGACTTTCCTCGGCGCTGAGATAATCGTCGGTGCCTTCCTTTTCCGCATTGGAGCTTTTGCTGCCGCCGCCGACGTTGGAAATCACCTCGATGGGTTTCGGCACATTCGAGTCATCGACCTTGTGTTCCTTGCCTTGGGCGAGGGCGTGGATCCTGGCGTCGCGGTTGGCGGTCATGACATCGAGTATTTTCATCTCGTGCTGGAGCACCTCGGCGTTGGATTGGTTGTTCACGAATTTGAGTCCGGCGCGGCTGCCCCAGATGTCGTTCTCGTCGGTGGCGCGGTAGCGGTTGTGCCAGTGCCAGTCCTTGTCCATCACTGCTTGGCGCAGCGGTTCCATGGCGGGTGAGGAGGAAACGGGGTTGCCGGAAATCGCCGCGGCGATGACCTCACCGAGCTGGCGGTTGCCCTCGGGCAGCGGGTGGATGCCGTTGAGGGTGAGCGGGGTTTTCGCCTTCGCGTAGAGCGCCTGCGAGGTGGTGAAAAGATCGACGAAAGCGACGCCCTTCTCGGCGGCGACTTGTTTGATGGCCTCGGAGTAGATGGCGAGGTTGGCGTTGTTCTCGGTGCCGTCCGGCATCAGCGGATCGCGGAGATTCTCATGGGCGATGGGTGAGAAAAGGACGATGCGCGGGGGCGATTCGCCGTTGAACTTCGCGGCGCGGTATTTGTCGATCATCGCGGCGAGATCAGCGCTGAATGAAGCGAGTTTCGCTTCTCCGCCGAAGGATTCGTTGTAGCCGAAGAAGGCGAAAACCACGTCCGCCATGCTATGGGCGAGGATGGTTTCCACCGATGGCACGTCCTTACTGCGGGGGCGGGAGGTGACGGTATCGCCGGAGACCGCGAGGTTGCGGAAGATGACGTTTTTCCCGGCCAACTGGCTTTGGAGGAGCGTTTCCACCCAACCGTCGTGCTGCATGCGGTCGGCGAGGGCGTTGCCGATGAGGCTAACGGTGTCGCCGTCCTGCAGAGGGAGTTGGGCGGAAAGCGGCGAGGCCGAGGAAAGGCCCAAAAAGAGGATCAGATGCGGGAAGCGGATGCTTTTGGTCATGATGACTTGGTTGGTGTAGCTGTCAGTCGAGGCGAGGGGCGGTGTGGCCTTGGGCGTGGAGTTTGTCCAAGAGAGCCTGCATGGCCACGACGCGCTCCGGGTGTTTGGCGGCAAGGTTGGTTTTCTGGGAAATGTCTTCTCTGAGGTTGTGAAGCTCGACCCCTGGGGTGGCTCCGTCATTTTTTCCCGAAGCCTCGGCACCGGCGGGCTTCACGTTTACCAATACCCAGTCGCCGTCGCGGATCGCGTAGGCGTTGGCATTAGTGTTGTGGACCATCGCGGTGCGCGGGCCGTTTTCCGCCTCTCCCTTGAGGTAGGGCAGGAAATTGAAGGAGTCTTCGGCGGCGTTGTCGGGGAGCTTGTAGCCGACGAGCGAGGCAAGTGTCGCCATGAGGTCGGTCTGCGCGAAGAGGGCATGGGAAGTGCCGCCCGGCTTGATCACGCCGGGCCAGCGGATGACGGTCGGGACGCGGTGGCCACCTTCGAAAATATCGCGCTTCAGGCCGCGAAGAGGCTCGGATGACCAGTGGTCGAATTTTTCCTTACGGGCTTTGGCGTAGTTTTCCGGGCCGTTGTCGGCGGTGAAAATGACGATGGTGTTCGCGGCCTGGCCGGTTTCCTCCAGCGCGGCGAGGAGCTGGCCGACGGAGTGGTCGGTCTCGAAGATGAAGTCGCCGTAGGGGCCGGCCTGGGATTTCCCGTCGAACTCATCGTTGGGGATGATGGGCGCGTGCGGCGAGGGATAGGCGAAGTAGAGGAAAAACGGCTTTCCGGAATCCTTCTGCGCACGGATGTATTCGACCCCGCGCTTGGTGGTTTCCGGGATGTTCTGGTAGGGATCCCAATCGCTGGCCATCGGGCCGGGGCGGCATTCCCAACCACCTTCCTTGATTTTTTTCCACTTCTTCGAGTCCATCATGGTATCGGGCGCCTTGACGACCTTGTTGTCCTCGATCCAGCAGTAGGGCGGGAAATTGATGACCGTGTCGCCGAAGTAATGGTCGAAGCCGCGGTCGAGCGGGCCACCGGGGATGGGTTTGCTCCAGTCGAAATCGTCCGGGGTGACTCCCTTGCCTTTGCGGATCGCGTCCCAGTTCCAGCCGAGGTGCCACTTGCCGATGCAGGCAGTGGCATAGCCTTTTTCACGCAGCATGGCGGGCATGGTGAGCTGGCCTTGGTTAAAGGCGGGCTTGCCGAAGGTGTTGACGATGCCGTGGAAGTCCCGCCAGTGGGCGCGGCCGGTGAGCAGGGCGTAGCGGGAGGGCGTGCAGATGCCGGAGGAGGAGTGGCCGTCGGTGAAGTTCATCCCGTCGCCAGCGAGCTTTTCGAGATGCGGCATCGGGATTTTCGTCGCCGGGTTGTTCAGCGTGAAATCACCGTAGCCGATGTCATCGGCGTAGAGGATAAGGATATTGGGTTTCTCTGCGGCGGTGAGCGGCAGGGCGGAAGCGAGCGCGGCTAGCGCGGCGATGAGGGGTCGTTTCATGGAGTTTCCGGTTTTGTGCTACGAAGGCAGCGGGGCATGGTGAAAGGTTCGGTGGTCTTGGCCGCGATGGACCACCGCCACCCTGAAGGGTTGATTCATGTAAAAGCAAGGGCGATTACATACGCCGCCTCCTTGCGGAACTTTCCAAATAAAAGCCCCGTTGGGAATTTCTCCAGAGGTGCGGCGCGGCATTCCTTTTTTGGGGCCAGAAAAGGCGATTCAGGTCGGGGTTTTTAAATGGGATTCATAGGAGGCTTCTCGGCGTTGGAACATCAATCTTCCATGCCGGAAACCAAGCGTGCTTCGCGGTAGTGGTGGATGGGCATGGCGTGTTGGAGCTGCCAGCGGATCGCGATGGGGCGGTTTCCGGTGGCGTCGATGAACTTACCGGCTCCGAGAAAAAGAAATGGAGAAGTCACGCCCCTAGCAGCTTCCTTGCGGATCCGGGTGAAGAACAGGATCCGGTAGCCAAGGGTCTGGTGACTCGCGTATATTTCACCCATTTTTCCGGACTGAGTCGCGGCGGCCTGACTTTCCCAGTGCAGAAGGTCGGGCGCGGTCGGGAAGTCGCGATACATCGTAGTCTCGGAGAACTGTTTTTCGTTTTTCTCGAATGTGACCAGGTGGACGACCACTTTAACGTCTTCGAAATGAACGACGCCCACGCCCTTGGAACCGGCACCCACGAAGGCGTTTCGGCCGAAAATGGCGTTGATTTCAGTGCTGGAGTAGACACCGTGGAGCTCCAGGGTGTCAGGCAGGCCGGGGACATGGGGTGAAGTCGGAGGCGAGAGCGATTTTGCCCAATCGACGACTTCAGAGAGGTCGCGGATGATGGATGGGTTAAGGAGTAGGCGCTGAAAAGATTCTGTTAGGTTAGTTGCGCCGATGTCATCGCCTCTGCGATTCCAGAGCAGTTGATAGGCGGGTTTTGCCAGTGGCTCCTGACAAATTGCATCAAGGTTCGTTTCATTGGCTTGGGTGAGACGCTTCAGCCAATCCAAGTATCGCGGCGCGCGTTGCAGAGCGGCCCGGGCTAGCAGGAGGTGGAGTTTGAATGGAGCGAGGTCGGGGTCTCCGGGTGGTGGTTCGTGGCAGACGATGGCTTTCCAATGCGACCAACTGCGCTTGGCGAGGAGGTCGATGGGATCTTCGCCGGTAGATTCAATGAATTCACGGAAGCTTGGCGGTTGATCGGTTGGCCAGTTGGAAAAGGCATCGCGGATGCGCAGTTCCGGGTTCTGATAGGTGCGCTTGATGCTGGCGAGAATGGTCTCCCGGGCCTGACGCTCCATGGCGATGGCGCAACCGCTCGGCAGGTGCGGGAAGCCGTTTTCCACCTCTTCGACGAGGCGGTGGCGCTTGCCGGGCAGAAGCGAGGAAAACCGCAAGTCGTAGCGGAATTCACGGCGGCACTGACCGACGAAATCGAGCACGGTGAGACATTTGTCATCGCTGGTGCGGCGCAATCCGCGTCCGAGTTGTTGGAGATAAACGATGTGGCTCTCGGTGGGCCGCAGGAAGAGGACGCAGTTGATTTCCGGGATATCGACGCCCTCGTTGAACACATCGACGACGAAGAGGACATTGATCCGACCGTTTGCGAGATCGGCGCGGAGCTTTTGGCGGGTCGCGGAGTCGGTTTCGGAAGTCAGTGCTGCTGCCTCGATACCAGCACTTTGGAAGAACCTCGCCATGAAATTAGCATGCTCAATGCCGACGCAGAATCCGAGCGAGCGGACGGTCTTGCGGTCGAACTCGCCGCTGCCATAAGGGTCTGGCAGGTATTCGCGGAGCTTGTCGAGGACGAGCTGGGCGCGGAGGTGATTGGCACTAAGGATATTTTGTAGTTCGCCTTCGTCATACTTTCCGCGATTCCAACTCAGTTGCGAGAAATCCACGGTGGCATCGCTGATGGCGAAGTAATGGAACGGGCAGAGCAGTTTGTCCTGAAGCGCGTCCGGCAGTCGAATCTCGGCTGCGGCGGGTCGATCAAAGTGCGCCGCAACACTGGAGCCGTCGGTGCGCTCGGGGGTGGCTGTTAGGCCGAGCAGGATGCGGGGCCGAAGTTGGTCGATGATCGAATCGTAGCTTCTCGCTTCGGCGTGATGGGCTTCGTCGATGATGACGTATTCCCACGCATCAAGCCCATGCACTTCGTGCAGGCGTTGGGAAGTGAAGGATTGCACCGAGCAAAAGACATGATTCATCGAGTCCGGTCGCAGACCATCGACGAAAAGTCCGCCGAAGTTCCCATCCTTCAGCACCTGGCGAAAGCTACCGAGGGCCTGTTCGAGGATTTCCTTGCGATGGGCGATGAACAAGAGCTTGGGCTGGTGACCGAGCTTGCGGGTCTCGTTGCGGTAATCGAAGGCGGCGATCATCGTCTTGCCTGTGCCGGTGGCGGCGATGATGAGATTGCGGAAGTGTCCACGGGATTCCCGTGCGAAGGCGAGTGCTTCGAGAATTTCTTTTTGGAAAGGATGCGGCGTGAGATCGAAGACGGTCAGGAGTGTGTGGCCCATGCCATCGAAGTCCCTGCGTTCCTTGCGAATGGCATCGCGGAAGCGTTGAGGCTGGGCGGCATCGTAGAATTCGAACGACGGGTTTTCCCAGTAGCTGGAAAACTCGGCGGTGCAACGGCGGAAGAGGTGGGGCAGCTCGCGGGCGGCACATTTCACCGTCCATTCGAGACCGCTTGTCATTGCGGCGTGGGAAAGATTTGCAGAGCCGATGTAGGCCGTGGATAGTCCGGACTCGCGATGGAAGAAGTAAGCCTTTGCGTGGAGGCGGGCGGCGTGGGTGTCGTAGTTGATGCGGATCTCGGTATGGGGCAATGCGGCGAGTTCCTCGACCACAGATGGGTCGGAGGCACCAAGGTAGCTGGTCGTGATAAGGCGCAAGATGCCGCCGCGCGCGGTGAACTGCCGTAAGGGCTCGCGGAGCAAGCGCATGCCGCCGGATTTCACGAATGCGACCAGCATGTCGCAACGGTCGGCCGTGGCGAGTTCCAGCTCGATTTCACGGCCGAGTTGCGGCAGGCCGGGGGCACCGGTGAGCAACGAAGACGCGGATAGTTCGGTGAGTGGGCGCAGGGATGGCAGCGATCCGGCACCGCCAAGTTCTTCTAACACTTCTTGTTCATCGGTGCGCGTGATGCGCTCGTTGAGCAGATAGGCTAGGTCATCGCTTTTGGTGGAAAGCGATTCGATGACGGCGTTGGTCAGCTCGATTTGCCGTGCGGCGTTGTTCGGGCCGTATATCCGGATCGCCTTGGCAAGTTGTGCCGCGAGAAAGCGCGTGAGGTATTCGGGGAGTTGGGCGGGCTCAATTCTGCCATAGAGCGGGACGATTCCAGAGCCCTTCAAACGCGCGATCTCGTTGATCAGATTTTGGGTGACGAGATCATCGTAGAGGCCGGGTTTCATGATAGGGTGACTCCAAGCTCATTGGCTTCGCAAAGGAAGTGCTGGCTTCCACTCGTGGGCGGTGAGAACGGTGATGAATTCGGATGCCGAATGCAAGATTGTGCGATTGACTCCGCCGTAGAAGAGGTCCGGACAGTAGCCGATGTAACACTGATCCTCGTCAGTCCATTTCACGAAGCGGAGGTAGGGGTCGGCTGGTTTAATGGGTGGAACTTAGTTGCTCGGCTTGGACTTGGCAATAACATCGGCGATCTGGCGTTCTTGGTAGGCTTTGGCGTCGTCACCCTCGGCTCCAGCAAGGGTGGACTCCGGCTAAGCCCTTTTGACGGTCCAGCTCGAAGCCTGCCTTTCGGAGTTCCTTGAGGAGATCGCGGATCTTTTTGGGCATGGCTGGAGTTGGAGATGGATTCGAAGATGCGGCGAAACGCCTACGACGCTTCGGGAAAATGCAGGCGAGACGCCCACGCTACGGGAAGAGGCAGGCGAGACGCCTACGCTACGGGAAGAGGCAGGCGGGACGCCTACGCTACTATTGGCAGGCTTCGCAGGTGCCGCCGTTGAGCATGGCGTCGATGCTGCAGGCGTTTTTCTCCTCGGCGGTGTAGGATTTGGCTTCGGTGCCGCCGGTGGCGGCCATGAGGCCGCGGATCTCTTTTTTGACGTCGATGGTGGATTTCTCGGCGTTGGAGGCTTGGAGGGTGCGGAGGTAGTAGGTGGTCTTGAGGCCCTTGTCCCAGGCGCGGCGATACATGTGCGAAAGGGTCTTCATCTCGGGGGTGGCGAGGAAGAGGTTCACGCTTTGCGACTGGTCGATCCACTTCTGCCGGCGGGCGGCGGCGTCGATGATGTATTCGTGGTCGATGCCGAAGACGGTCTTGTGCTTGAGCTTGAGGGATTCGGGGATCTCGTCGATGGCGTCGAGCTCGCCGTCAAAATACTTGAGCTGGTCGAGCATTTCCTGGTTCCAGTGGCCGATTTTCTTGAGGTCGCGGACGAGCTCGGCGTTGAGGATGATGAACTCGCCGCCGAGGTTGGATTTGACGTAGAGGTTCTTGTAGTTCGGCTCGATGCAGGGGGTGGTGCCCATGATGTTAGAAATCGTCGCGGTGGGGGCGATGGCGAGGACGTTGGAATTCCGCATGCCGTGCTGGGCGATTTTCTCGCGGACGACGGACCAGTCCATTTTGCCGCCGCGGGGGACGTCGATCTTGCGGCCGCGCTCTTGCTCGAGGAGATCGACGGTGTCCTGCGGGAGGAGGCCGCGGTCCCACTTGGAGCCCTTGTAACTGGAGTAGGGGCCGACCTCGGCGGCGAGGTCGCTGGAGGCGTTGTAGGCGTAGTAGGCGATGGCTTCCATGAACTCGTCGTTGAACTCGACGGCGGCGTCGGAGGCGAAGGCGAGGTTGCGCTTGTAGAGGGCGTTCTGGACGCCCATGACGCCGAGGCCGATGGGCCGGTGGCGGGTGTTGGCGGTTTTCGCGGCCTGAGTCGGGTAGAAGTTGATGTCGATGACGTTGTCGAGGGCGCGGATGGCGACAGTGATGGTTTCCTTGAGCATCTCGTGGTCGAGCGCGCCGTCACGGGTGATGTGGGTGTCGAGGACGACGGAGCCGAGGTTACAAACGGCGGTTTCCTCGTCGCTCGTGTTCAAGGTTATTTCCGTGCATAAGTTAGATGAGTGGATGACGCCGCAGTGGTCCTGGGGGCTGCGGACGTTGCAGGGGTCCTTGAAGGTGATCCATGGGTGGCCGGTCTCGAAGACCATTTTGAGCATGGATTTCCAGAGTTCGAGGGCGGGGATTTGGCGCGACCAGATTTTTTCGTCGGCGGCCATTTGCTCGTATTCGCAGTAGCGCTGCTCGAACGCGGAGCCGTAGAGGTCGTGGAGGTCGGGGACTTCGTTAGAGCGGAAAAGGGTCCAGGTGCCGCGCTCTTCCATGCGTTTCATGAAAAGGTCGGGAACCCAGTTGGCGGTGTTCATGTCGTGGCAGCGGCGGCGCTCGTCACCGGTGTTTTTGCGGAGATCGAGGAAGTCCTCGATGTCGTTGTGCCAGGTTTCGAGGTAGGCGCAGCCGGAGCCGCGGCGTTTTCCGCCTTGGTTGACGGCGACGAGCTGGTCGTTGTGGAGCTTGAGGAAGGGGATGATGCCTTGGGACTCGCCATTGGTGC
>JBBEEL010000063.1:0-27323 GCA_040880785.1 Akkermansiaceae bacterium
ACTCTTTCGCAGGCCGGCCCCGGCGGTGGAACCCTACCTGGCGAGGTGCCGCGGGACGTTTAATTGCCGCCGGTGGAACTTACCGAACTGCCGTCGGGCGGCAGGATTTCGTCGGATAGGCGCTTGGCCCCGGCCTCTGCCATCGCACTTTGCGGATGGATGCTGCGTGCCTTCAGATACCACGACAGAGCGGAGCCGGTTTGCTTGGGCATGCGGTCCTCGAATTGCCGGGCCTTGTCGAGGGCACGGGTGAAGTCGGCCACCTTCGGGGCTAACAACTCAAGCTCGCGGCCGAGTTTCGGGTCGTCCGGGAAATCCTCCCGCAGTTCGGCAAGCTGTTCCCAAGCGGCGTAAGGCTGGCCCATTTTGCTGAATTCTTGGGCTTTGCCGAGGGT
Organism: Akkermansiaceae bacterium; assembly: GCA_040880785.1. Taxonomy (GTDB): domain Bacteria; phylum Verrucomicrobiota; class Verrucomicrobiia; order Verrucomicrobiales; family Akkermansiaceae; genus Luteolibacter. The sequence goes on from JBBEEL010000063.1 coordinate 396, forward strand.
CGCCTCGATCTTCGTTAGATTTGTCATGATCTGCTTGAAGGCATGCTCGCGGGCTGCGTCGCCTTGGATCACCGGGGCGATTTCATACTGGCGGCGGGCGATTTCCCGGTAGTTCCCCTCGCTGAGGAGGCGATCAAAATCATTGCGAATGACGATCAGCGCGCTGGAGTTGTTCACGAGAGTGCGAAACTCGGCGAGCTTCGGGTTGGTTGGCCAGATCTCGGCCGCGACTTTGATTTTCTCGGCGGCCTTGTCGCTTTCCCGGCCGATGAGGTGGCCCTTCGCCTCCTCGATCGCGAGGTCGGAGGCGAGCGTGTAGGCGGCGATGGCGCTATCCACTTTGGACGAGGGGAAATCCTTGGCGGCAGCCTTCAGACGCGTGGCTAGGGCGATGGTTTTGGAGTAGTCCCGCGCTTGGAGTGTGCCGTAAAGTTCATGCAAGTCGCGGACGTATTCCGCGACGCGGCGCTTTTTCTCGATCGAGAGGGTGGCGACCGGGGCGAGGTATTCACCGAGGGCGAAGGCCTCCATCAGGCGCTGGGAGGCGGAGTGGAGTTCGTCGCGCGAGAGCATGAGCTCGAAGGCCTCGATGTATTTGCCGGCCTCGCGGATCGCCTCGTTAGAAAGTGAATCCAGCGATGCGACGGTGGGGCTGACACCGACGGATTCGGAGAAAAGTTTTGAGACATCCGATTTTTTGTCGATGCGCAGCGCGGCGTCGCCGTCCTTCCAGATTTGGTTATAGAATCGAGCGGCCATGAGCACGTGCTCGTAGCGGCGCTGGACGAACCACTGGATCATGCTGACCTGGTATTGCGCCTTGGTGCGCAGTGTCTGCGCCTCGGTGCGGACGATATTGGCTTTTTTGAGCGCCTCGATCTCGGTGATGCGGCGGAGGGTATCCTCGTATTTCAACGAGTTCACGCCGGCACCGGGATTGGTGGCAGGTTTGTTGCCCTCGCCCTTTTCCACAGGACTGCTCTCGCCTTTTTTCACGGGACTGCTATCGTTCAACTCCTTGTCGCGCTCATGGCGGGCCTTCCAATCGCCCTCCGCGATGATGGCTTTTTTTTCTTCCTCCATCGACTGATTGAGACGTTTGAGGCCGTTGACATCCTGTTTGGCGAGCATCGCCATGTAAATGGACTCGGCAAGCGAGCCGCAGAGGTTGGCGTCGCCCGGATAGGAGGAGGCGCTGGGGAGCAGCTTGAAAGCGCCGTAAAGGTCGGGGCCGCCGGTTTTGAACGGGGAGATGGTGCCGAGGATCTCGGCGATGGTTTCGCGGTATTTGGCGGCCTCCTCGTCGCTTTCCGGCGGTTGGCTGAGGTATTTTTCAAAGCGCGCCTTGAGCAGACGGTTGTCACCCAGCGGGATGGCCACGCCGCCGACGGTGATGGTCTCCGCGGAGGGGTCGAGCAGCGGAATTTCCTGGCCGAGTGGGCCGGGGGCGGGCTGCGGGCGGCTGGGTGCCGCTCCGGTATCGGTGGGCGTGGCGGCAGGCGTGGGCTGCGGGTCTGCCGGCGGCGTGTAAACCTGGCCGTGGGCGAGGCCGGTGAAAAAGAGGGAGAGTAGGAAGTGGGGTTTCATGGGTCGGTGTGTTTTAGGTTAGAGGCGATTCACACCGGTCGCCACAGGGATGCCACCTTGCCGGAATTTCACGCGAAACGCGTATTTTTGTTTGGTGTCCAGGTTGAGTTTGCTGAATTCCGGCGGGATTTCGATGCCCACGAACTGGTCGCCGCCGGCCGCCTCGATCCTCACGCTGACGAGTTGGCCGCGGTCGGTGGTCCACTGGAGTTTTTCGTCGATCTGGCCCTCGATGAGGTATTCGTTGCCGCGCAGGCTGTTGCCATTTTCCAGCAGTTCCTCGACACTCAGCTTGGACGTCTCGCTGAAGGACGCGGACTTGTTGCCAAGCACCGATTTTCCTGCGATGACGGCAATGACGATGGCGGCAATCGCCCCGATAATGATTCCCGGATGTAATGTTGAACTCGCGCGGCGTGCCATGGGTTTGATCTGTTGGACCTCAGGGTAAACGTCGAGGAAGCTAAAATCGAGAGGGAATTTTCCCATCAGTCCCACTGCGGCCTGCGGGTGCCGGCCCAGGCCGCGATGAGGGCGACGACGATGTGGGCGGCGAGCGCGTAAAAGCAGGCCTCTTGGGACGAAAGGCTGGTGTCGATGACGGACTTCACCGCGTCGCGCACCTGCGTTTGCAAGGCTTCCACGGATCCGGACCAAGCCCAATACGCGGAGATGAACGGGCGGGTGAAGGCCTCGATATTCTCTGGCAAGGCGAGCACCGCGCCGGAGAGCGGCAGTTGGAAGCCAACGAGATAAATCGACAGCAGCGACGCCTGCTCCGCCGTGCGCATGAGCGAGGAGATCGCCAGACAGATGGCCGTCATCGCGGCGTTGACCATCAAGAGAAAACCCGCGTGCTGGATGAAGTCGCCGCGGAATGTGCCGAAAAAATTGACAAAAAACGCCATCCACAGCGACTGCCCGATGACCAGGCAGGCGAGAAACGCGACTTTTGAGGCCAAATACGCCGACGGTCGCAGACCGCCGAATTTCTCCTTTTCGTAAATCGGTCGTTCGCCAGCGATTTCCCGCGCGGAATTGTTGGATCCCATCAGCGAGAGCAGCACGACTTGGAACATAATGATGCCGGAGACCGCCGCGCCGACCTTGGCCTGGTCCGCGAGCACGCTCTGTTTTTCCTTCATTTCCGCCTCCAGATTGGTTTGGCGGATGTCCGAGTAGCGGCGGATCGGATCGGACGCCTTTTCGCTGAAAATCGTGACGAGCAGCGGGAAGCAGAAAATGATCGCGAGCTGCAGGAAAACCTGGCCGCGGTCGCGGAAGAAGATCCGCCAGCGGCGTGACAGCAAGGTGGCGAACTGGCTGAAAAACCCTGGCAGCCGCAAGGCCTCTGCCGGCGGCGCTTGCGAGTCGGTGGGCTCCGGCGCTGGCGGCAGGTGGAGGTCGCCGCTGGAAATGAGCAGCGCGCGGTCTTTCTCCATCATCTTTTGGTAGGAATCGCGGTGCTTCTGCCACGAGTCATGCCAGCGCTCGGAATCCTGGGTTGCCAAGCGCGGGTAAACCTCCTCGGTATCCGCGACGGAAAAATAATGCGTCAGCTGCTCCGGTGGGCCATGGAACGCGACCCGGCCCTCGTGTAAAACGAGGATGGAATCATACAACTCCAGATGCGCCAGCGAGTGGGTCACCGAGAGGACGATCCGGCCGTCGTTGCGCGAGAGATCGTGCAACAGCCGGACGATTTCGCGCTCGGACCGCGGGTCGAGGCCGGAGGTGACCTCGTCGCAAAGCAAGATTTTCGGGTCGGAAACCAGCTCCATCGCCAGTCCGAGTCGGCGTTTCTGGCCGCCGGAGAGCACCTTCACCTGGCGGTCGCTGATCGGGCTGAGCCCGGTTTCCTCGAGCACCCGGTCGATCCGGTGGTCCAGCGCCTCGGTGCTGCGGGTGCGCACGCGCAGCCGGGTGGCGGCCTCCACCGATTCATCGACGGTGAGCGGTTCATAGGCGATGGAAAACTGTGGCACGTAGCCGATCTCCGTTGGCGAGAAATCCCCCTCTTCGGATAAATTCCGGCCATCCCAGAAAAGCGCGCCGGCGGACTCCGGGTTGAGCCCCGCGATGGTTTTGAGCAGGGTGGTTTTACCGCAACCGGAAGGGCCGACGATGGCCATGAAATGCCCCTTGGGCACGCGGATCGACACCCGGTCCACGAGTGGGACCTCACCGCCGTCCTTGCGGATGGTAAAACTGACGTCTTGAAGTTCTAGCACGGAAAATGGCTGATTTTTTGGTAGATAACAAACGCCGCAGGGCCCGCCTCTCTATCGTCTGGGGAAAAATAAGAGGTCCGCGGCCGCGCGCGGCTCAATCGAGCGGAACGATGCGGAGCGTGCCGCCGGGTTTGCGATGGAGCGCGGAGGCCAGCGTCGGGGCCAGCGTCCCGCCCACGGGTGCCGTCGGGGGGGGGCCTGACGAGTCGTTGTCCAAGGCATTGCGCAGCGCGCCTTCCACCAGCTGGCCACAGTGGATTTTCATCGGTGGCAGTGGTCCGAGCCCGCCGGTGAGTTCCTGTGCGCTCAGGTGCTTGGCCTCGTCCGCGGTCTTCCCGCGGAGCAGTTCGGTGGCCATCGAGGCCACGGCGATCGCGGTTTGGCAGCCGAAGGCCTGGAACGAGGCACGGTCGATCACGCGCTTGCCGTCTTTTTCGGTAAATTTCAGCCACATCCGCAGCATGTCGCCGCACTCGGGCGAGCCGACGGTGCCCACGGCGTCGGCGTTTTCCAGCTCGCCTTGGTTGTGGGGATTGGCGAGGGCTTCCTGCACTTTGGTTTCGAATGAACTCATAAACGTGGGCAAGGCTACGGCCCGAGCCGATCCGGTTCAAGCGCCAGTCTCGGTCATTTCTCCTTGGACGTATGAAAGACTGGAACCCCAGCCATTTCCTCGACGTCGCGGAAATGGCGACCGCCGTGGCCACCGGCTACGACTGGCTCTACCCGAGCCTCACCCCCGCCCAGCGGCAAACCTATTCCCAAGCCCTCATCGAAAAAGCGCTCAAACCCGCAAAACATATCTACGACAGCAACGGATGGTGGTCCCGCCCCCGCAACAATTGGGCTCAGGTCTGCGGCGCCGGCATCGCCATCGCCGCGGCCGCCGTGGCGGAAAATGAACCTGAACTAACCCGCTCCCTTTTTGAGAGCGGACGCAACTTGATCCAGAAATGCGGACAATTCTACCAACCGGACGGTATGTATTCTGAGGGGCCCACCTACTGGCACTACGGTAGCAACTATCACGTGATGTTTCTCGCGGCCGCCGCGGCCTTGGGCGAAGCTTCCGCGGACGATCCGATCCTGCGCCTGGCGGGCGACTCGATCATGCACCTCACCAGCCCGACCCGCCTGAGCTACAATTTCGCCGACGGGACGGCAGGTCTGGAGACGCCCTCGCCCGCGCAGAGTTGGCTCGCCGTCCGCTACCAGGATGCGGGGCAGGCACAGCACGTGCGCAGCCTGTTCCAGCGTGCGTGGGAGGAAGGCCGGGGAAAAATCAAGCATGACCGGTATTTCCCGCTTTCCGTGCTCTGGTTACCCGCGCCCGCCGAGGCCGTGCCCCGGTCGAATGCCGCGGTTTTTTTGGGTGAGCAGTCGATGGCCCTCTTCCGCAGCGGCTGGGCAGCCCATGACGTTTTCTTCGCGATCAAAGGCGGCACCGCTGCCGCCAGCCACGCGCACATGGACGTGGGTTCCTTCGTCTTCGATGCCCACGGCCAGCGCTGGATTCACGATCTGGGCGCTGAAAACTACAATCTGCCCGCCTACTTCGGCAACAAGCGCTGGAGCTATTACCGCCTCCAGAACCGCGCTCACAGCACACTCGAAATCGACGGGAAACTTCAGGATCCCTCCGCAAAACCCAGCCCGGTCACTCGTTCCACGCTCGCGGGCGAGTCCTATGAGGCCACCCTCGACCTCTCCGCCGCCTACGCCGGATCGGCCGCGAATGTCATCCGCCACGCGAGTTTTGATGCGGGCACCGGAGCCACTAAGATCCGCGACGAGGTCACCCGCCCGAGCGGCGACGTCGTCTGGCGCGCCTTCACCGACGCGAAACCCGAGATCCGTGGCGACGAGGTGATCCTGCGTAAAAAGGACCAGGAAATCACTCTTCGCAAAAGCCCCGGAAGCGGGACCTGGAGCATCCGGGACGCCAAACCGCCGACTACCGAGGAGAATCAGAACGAGGGGATCTCGGTGGTCACCCTCACGGCCGCAAAGGCCGACCGCGTGAAGATCGAGGTGGAAATTAACCCTTAAATTACTTCTTCGCTGCCGTGAACTGCCGCCCGCGGCCGGATTCCCAGGCGCTGCGGACGCTGGAGTAAAGCGAGGTGAGCTCCTGCGCGGACGAGACGCGGTATTCGATGGTTCTCGCGTGGGTCGTCTCCGGGTATTTCTTGATCACCATGTTCTGCACATCGGTGCCGGCGCGCTGGGCCGCCTTGTCCACCAGCTCCCGACCGCGATTGATGATGCCGGCCGCGGAGTTTCCCGCTGTCGCGTCGCTGATCGGCGAGATGTGATAGAACCGCGCCAGCGCCTGGCCCGAACTGTCCACCGTGACCTCATCGACGATCAAGGTGCCATCCAGCACATATTGATGCCGGCTGATTGAGACAATCCGGCTGAGCGCCACCATGAAATGCCCGCCGCCGACGTGCGCCTGCCAGAAGCGCTGGGGCCCGCTCGTGTCGCCCGCGTCGTTCGGGTCCAGTTCATTTTGAGCGCGCAAGGGACATGGCGAGGCGAGGAGGCACGCGAGCACGAGGAATGGGATTTTCTGGAACATGCGGATACTGTTTCAAATTTTCTTCGGCTTGGCTAGCCCGCGCTCGCTCCGGGTGGGTGGAAATTTTCAATGGGGAGGATTCGGCGATAGTTCGGAATTGTCTAATGCGCCAGATCATGCATTTTCCTGCCGTGATTTATTATCGTTCAAACGTCGCGGCATTGGTGGTGAATCCGGCGGGCAACCTGCTGATTTGCGAGCGCTCGACGCTGCGCGGTGCGTGGCAGTTCCCGCAGGGTGGGGTGGATGCCGGCGAATCGCTGGAGGCTGCGCTCTTCCGTGAGGTCCGCGAGGAGGTCGGGCTGGACGCGCGCCACTACGAGGTGACCGACCGCCGCCAAGGCTACCGCTATCTTTACCCAGAGGAGGTGAGACTTAAAAAAGTCCGCAAGCACGGCAACCACGGTCAGGAGCAAACGTATTTTCTCTGCCAGCTGAAAGCGAGCGCGCCAGAAGTAAACGTGAATCAGAAGCCGCGGGAATTCCGCGCCTACCGCTGGATCCTGCCGGAGGAGTTCGACCTCGACTGGCTCCCCGCCTTCAAGCGCGACGTCTATCGTGACGTCATGCGGGACTTTTTTAAAATCAACCTGTGAGGCACAGCCTCCTGCGGTTCCGAGCATCCTGCCCGCAGTCCACCCGGCTCATGCGACCTCCTCTCCGGAATGCAAATTTTTCTAAGAAAGCGCCGCCTGGCGTGTCATAGTCGTCTTATGAAAATCGTGGCATGGATCTGTCTCGCCGCCGTCATGTTACCCCTCACGCTCACGGCCCAAGACGCCGCGGGCCTGCGGAAGGGCCGTGACAAGTTGATAAATGATGGGATGTGGCGCGATGCCTTGGACCTTTATGAGGAGAAATTACTGCCGGTTTCCGATGCGGGCTCGGGCACGGACCTGCTTGTCGCCATCAGGGCCCTGCGCGAGCTGAACTCGTGGAGCGAGTTCGACGGCCTCGTTGAACGTGCGGTGGCCAACCACCCGGAGAATCCGGCCTTATTGCGAAGCGCGGCGCTGTCCTATCGCCACGCGCCCCACGCCGGCCGCCTGATCGGCGGGGATTTTGAGCGCGGCCGGCAGCCGCGCTCCGGTCGCGGGCCAATGGGCCCGGATGCCGAACCCGCAGCTTCCGCCGGAGCCGCCGTGGACACCTCCTACCGCGACCGCGTCCGCGACTGGCAGCTTCTCCGGCAGGCGCTTGCCCACGCGCAGGACGATGACGAGCGCCACGAGATCTGGAGTGCTTTTACCTGGGACTTCAACGGTGGCGAGGCATGGAAACTCCAGTTGCTTACGCCGCTCGACACGCTTCCCGAATGGGGCGAACCCGGTCCGGAGGGCGGCACGGAGGGCGCTCCCTGGGGCAAGAACGGGCCCGTGCTTTACGAGACTCCCGCAAGCTGGGTGGCCGCGAGAAACGACGGCGAACGCTGGCGCTTCTCGCTCGCCGAGCGGGCCCGCCTCAAGCCGGAGCTCGCGGGAATCGTCACCAAGGAACGGGCGGAGTTTTCCCAGAGCCAGTTCGGCGTGGAGACGCTCGCGTCTTTCGGTTGGTGGCGGCAGCAGGATCCGGAAAGCGCAAAGGGGATTCTCGAAGTGGAAACGCTCGCCGAGGACGAGGTGCTGGCGAAAACCTCCGATGGCGTCCGCCGTTTCAAGCTGCCTGCGGAGCATCATTTCATCGCGCTTTATCGCTCGATTCTCGATGAAAACCCGCATGCGGGCGACGCGCTCACCCAGGTTTTCCTCAACCGCCGCCAACGCGACAAGGCCCGCGAGGTGCTCGAAAAAACCCTCGCCAAACATGGCCCGACTCTCCACAAACACCGGGAAAACCTCCTCCGGCAGATCACCGGAAACTGGGGCCGCTTCGAGCCCGCGGCGACCGTTTCCACCGGCAACAAGCCGGTCCTGCCGCTGGTCTTTCGCAATGCCACCGCCATCCAACTCACCGCCGCGCCGGTGGATATGGATGCGGTCATCGCCGACACCATGGCCTACCTGAAGAGCAAGCCGCGCGAACTTGAGTGGGAGCGGCTCAACCCCTCGCAGATCGCCCAGCGTCTCATTTCCGGCAAGGGCTCCAAATACATCGGCAAGGCCGCCGCCAGCTGGGAAGAAAAACTCAGCCCGCGCGAAAAACACCGCGACACCCAGGCCGATCTTGTGCTGCCTGTTAGCACGTCCGGCGCGTGGTGGATCACCGGCAAGCTGGAAGGCGGAAATTCCTTCCACACGCTCGTCTGGATTGTTGACTCAGTCATCGCCCAGAACGACGTCGCCGGGGCGAAACAATGGTGGGTGGCAGACGCGGAATCCGGTGCGCCGGTCGCCGGTGCCGAGCTGGAATTCTTCGGCTACCGCACGGTCTATCAGGACCGGCAGCAGCCTTTGCAAAACCGGCTCGACATCCGGACCACTGACTTCCGCCGCGAGACCGATGCGGACGGGAAAACCATGCTGAAGCCGGGCGATTTCGATCCGGAGCACCAGTGGCTCGCCATCGCTCGCAAGGACGGCCGCGCCAGCGCTTTTTATGGCTTCCAGCCATTCAGCATCTCGGAGCCGCAATATGACAATCACAACCGCGACATCAGTTATGGCATCAGCGACCGGCCGCTCTACAAGCCCGGCGACACCGCGCACCTGAAGTTCTATCTGCGCAATGTCGGATATTTCAATCCCGACGAATCCCGCTGGGCGCACCAGGCCGGCACCCTCACCGTAAGGGACGGCCGCGGCGAGGAAGTGGTGAAACTCGCGAATCTCAAAACCGACGACCTCGGAGCCGTGGAGACCGAACTCGTGCTTCCCGCAGACGGGGCGCTCGGAACCTGGCAGGCGACTTTCGAAATAGAAAATCGCGTCTCCGCCTCTGTCAGCCTCCGCGTCGAGGAGTATCGCAAGCCGGAGTATGAGGTGAAGGTCGAGGCTCCCGACGAACCGGTAAAACTGGGCGCTAAATTCACCGCCACCATCAAGGCGACCTATTTCCACGGCGCACCGGTTAGGAATGCGAATGTGGAAATCATCGTGAAGCGCGGTTCGCTCGGCGAGCGCTGGTTCCCGATCGGGCCGTGGGACTGGCTCTACGGCGCGGGCGCGTGGTGGACCGGCAGCGAGGCGCGCTGGCATCCGACATGGGACCGCTGGGGCAGCATCCCACCCCACCCGCCGTGGTGGCAGCAGGAACGCTGGACGCCGGACGAACTGGTTTTGAAAACGAACATCGCCATCGATGCCGATGGCATGGCGAAGCTGGAAATCGACACCGCCACCGCCAAGGCCATCCATGGCGACATGGATGCGAGATACACCATCGAGGCCCGCGTGGTGGACGCGTCACGGCGCGAAGAGCGTGCCACCGGCACCGTCATCGCCGCCCGCAAGCCCTTCGAGGTGGTCGTCTGGACCAGCCGCGGCTACACCCGCGCCGGAGAAGAGGTGGAGGCTAACATCTCCGCCGCCACCCTCGCCGGCAAGCCGGTCGTCGCCGCCAAGGGGACTCTTAAATTATATCAACTCAGCCTCGGCGAGGACGGCCGGGTGGGGGAGAAGGAAATTCAATCATGGCCGGTCGAGACCGACGACGAGGGCAAGCTCCGGCAGAAATTCGCCGCTCCGGCCACCGGGCAATACCGGCTCGCCGCCAGCCTCGCGTTCAAGGAGGGCGAGGCGGTCGAGGGCGCGACGATCCTCAACGTCCACGGCCCCGGCCGGGCGGATCCGGCGGACTGGAAATTCGGCCCGCTGGAGCTGGTGTCCGACAAGGCCACCCACGCCCCCGGCGAAACCCTCAAGCTGCGCGTCAACAGCGACCGCGCCGACGCCCATGTCTGGCTTTTCCTCCACGTCGCCGGCACCAGTGGACGCGAGTCCCGCCGCATCCGGCTCGATGGAAAAAGCCTTGAAGTCGAGGTCCCGCTGGATCTGAGAGATATGCCTAACATGTTCATCCAGGGCATCAGCATCCATGGTGCGCAAGTCCATACCGCCGTCCGGCAGGTCCTGCTGCCGCCGGTGAGCAAGCTCATCGAGGTCACGCTCGAACCGGCGAAACCCCGGGTGAAGCCGCGGGAAAAATCCGCGCTGCGGATCACCCTGCGCGATGCCGACGGGAAGCCAGTCACCGGCACCGCGGTCCTGACGATTTATGACAAGGCGCTCGAGGCCATCACCGGTGGCTCGAACGTGGGCGCGATCCATCAGAATTTCTGGAGCTGGAAAAACAACTACTACCCGTATGGTAGCGGTAACTCGCTCCCGAGCTCGCCGGGGAATTTGTTGCGGCCGAAAGCCGAGGGGATGCAAACACTCGGCCGTTTCGGGGATCAAGTCCGTCTGCGGTCCAGCGGTCTTGGTGGCGTTGCCCGTGGCATGATGATGGAAAGTGATGCCATGGCCGCACCGATGTTGATGTCCGTGGCAAAGGAGGCTGGCGAGGCGGAAGCGGCACCTGCCAGCGCGCCAACCGTGGTGCGCAAGGACTTCGCCGATCTTCTGAAATGGTCCGGCTCGATCCAGACCGATGCCAACGGAAGCGCGGAAGTCCCGCTTGAGTTCCCCGATAACCTCACCACTTGGAAAGCCCGCGTCTGGGTGCTCACCAGCGGCACACAGGTGGGCGAGGGGACTGCGGAAATCATCACTTCCAAGGAACTCCTCGTCCGTCTCCAGGCACCGCGCTTTCTCATCGAGCGCGACGAATCCGTCTTCAGCGCGGTGGTCCAGAATGACCATAACACGCCGAAAAGCGTCAAGGTCTCGCTCGAGCTGGATGGTGACAACTTGCAAGCGATCATCGGCGATCCGCGGATCGTGGAAATTGCCGCCAAGTCCGAGGCGCGGGTCGACTGGGTCGTCAAGGCGCTGCGTGAGGGCGAGGCCACCTTCCGCATGCGCGCGGAGGCGGGCGACGACGGGGATGCGGTGGAGCGCAAGCTGCCGGTCCACGTCCACGGCATGCGCCGGCAGGACGCGTGGAGCCGCGTGGTCGAGGCGGACCAGAATGCCGCGACGATTGAAATCGAAGTGCCCGAAGAACGCCGTCCCGACCAGTCGAAGCTGACGGTGAGGTTCTCGCCGAGCATCGCCGGCGCGGTGGTGGATGCGATTCCTTATCTAGCAGCCTATCCGTATGAGAGCACCGAACAAACGGTGAACCGTTTCGTGCCGGCGGTGATCGCGCAGAAGATGCTCAAGGATCTGGACATCAATCTCGCGGAAATCAAGGCCAAGCGCGCAAACCTCAACCCGCAGGAGCTCGGCCATCCCGCCGACCGCGCCGCGCAGTGGAAACAGTGGCAAGGCAATCCGGTATTCGATGAACTGGAGCTGGAGAAAATCGTGGCCCGCGGCGTTGAGAAGCTCATGAGCATGCAAAACGCGGACGGCGGCTGGGGCTGGTTTTCCGGTTTCGGCGAGCAGTCTTACCCACACACCACCGCGGTGGTGGTGCATGGATTGTTAGCCGGGCGTGAGAACGGCGCGGAGGTGCCCGAGGCCATGCGCAATGCCGGCATCGCGTGGCTGATGGCCTACGAGCGCAAGCAGAGCGAGGCGCTGCAGCTCCATGTCGAGCGCCAGGCGCTCCGCAAAGAAGGGCGGAAAATCAAAGATCCCCATTGCGATGAAAAAACCAAGGCCGACGCGCTGGACGCCTTCGTCCGGATGGTGCTCGGCGAGGCCAAGCGCGATTCCGAGCCGATGCTCGCGTTCCTCCATCGCGATAGGCTGGCGCTTCCCTTGTATGCAAAATGTCTGCTAGGGCTGGAGCATCATCGGATGGGCGACGACGCGCGGCGTGATGAAGTCATGCGAATGATCTCGCAGTTCCTCAAGCGCGATCCGGAAAACCAAACGGCCTATCTCGACCTCCGAAACCGGAATTTCTGGTGGCTCTGGTATGGCAGTAATGTCGAGGCGCACGCGTGGTATCTGAAACTGCTCGCCGCGGTGAAGCCGGACGATCCCGACACCCGCGGTCTGGTGAAATACCTGGTCAACAACCGCAAACACGCGAGCTACTGGGACTCCACCCGCGACACGGCTTACGCGGTCGAGGCGATCGCCGCTTATTTCAAGGCCAGCGGCGAGGAAGCGCCGGACATGGAGGTCGAGGTGTTGATGGATGGGAAATCGCTGCGGAAAATTGCGATCAATCGGGAGAATCTTTTCACCTTCGATGGCACGGTCCTGCTAACAGGCGATGCGGTCGCCAGCGGAAAACAGGAGATCGCACTCCGCCGCAGCGGCAAGGGCACGCTGTATGCGAACGCGTATCTGGAGGTCTTCACGCTCGAAGACAAACTTCGTGCCGCCGGGTTGGAGGTGAAGGTATCGCGCCGCATTTCAAGGCTCATTGCCTTGGAAAAGGAAACTGAGGTTCCGGACGCCACCGGCCTGATCACCACCCAAACCGCCGAGCGGTTCCGCCGCGAGCGGCTGGAAGAAGGCGCGGCGGTGGTCTCCGGCGACCGGATCGAGGTGGAGTTGATCCTCGAGAGTAAGAATGATTACGAATACCTGATCTTCTCCGACTCCAAGGCGGCGGGTTTTGAGTCGCTCGACGCTCTCAGCGGTTACGTCAGCGGCGGCGGGGGATTCAGCGCCTACATGGAGCCGCGCGACCGGACGGTGGATTTCTTCATCCGCGCGCTGCCCCGCGGCAGCCACACGCTGCGCTATCAGCTGCGGGCGGAGTCGCCGGGAGTTTACAAGGCACTCCCTGCCACGGCAGAAGGGATGTATGCGCCCGAGCTACGAGGAAACTCCGATGATTTTCATTTGGAGATTTCTGATCGCTCCGACTGACCCTGTGAGGGATTGCTGGAGTGATGAATTGGTAATGCGCGCGGGGATGCGAGGCAAAACGCCGGCGGCCCTGCTAGTTAGGCTGGAGAGTGTTTCCAGCACTCTTTCAGCCTCTCGCTGCTCGACCGCCCCGGGGAGGGCGGCACCACCTGGGGCGGCACCGGCTTCCGTGTTTCGTTTTGACAAGTTCAGGCCCGAGTGGCACTGCAAGGCGGAAATTCATTTCTTGTCGGCGGTGGCGCAATGGTTTGGGATTCACGGAGCCCATTTAAACTCATCACTTCCTCTTCTTCTTCCATGGTTTCCGCCCGCCTTTCGGTGATGATGTTCCTCCAGTTTTTCGTCTGGGGCGCTTGGTTTGTGACGCTGTTCCTGGTTCTCGGCAGCAACGGCTTGGCGGACATCATTGGGGACTCGTATAGCAGCGGACCGCTGGCTGCGATGATTGCGCCCTTGTTTCTTGGCCTGGTGGCGGACCGCTTCTTTTCATCGGAAAAAGTCATGGCCGTCCTCATGCTGGTCGGTGGCGGCCTCATGCTGCTGGTCCCCGGCGCGGTCGCAAGCGGCGACGGGAAATGGGTGGTCTGGCTCTTCATCGGCCACATGATCTGTTACATGCCGACGCTCGGGCTGGGCAATACCATCGCGTTCACCCATCTGCCGCGTGAAGTCTTCCCCAAGGTCCGCGTCTGGGGTACGATCGGTTGGATCGCCGCCGGGCTGGTGGCCGGCTTCCTCGGCTGGTCCTCCAGCGTCAATTTGTTCTGGATGGCCGGTATCTGCTCGCTGGTGCTCGGCGTGTATTGTTTCACCCTACCTAACACGCTGCCGCCCTCGGCTGGCCAGCCGGTGCACCTGCGGGCGGTGCTGATGCTGGATGCCTTCAAGCTGCTCGCGAGACCGAGCTTCCTCGTCTTCATGATCTGCTCGACGCTCATTTGCATCCCGCTGGCTTATTATTATGCGAACACCTCCGGTTATTTGCAGAACATGGGCTTCGAGCAACCCGCCTCGGCCATGACCATCGGCCAGATGTCGGAAATTTTCTTCATGCTCCTAATCCCGTTCTTTTTCCGCAAGCTGGGGGTGAAGTGGATGATCCTCATCGGCATGGCGGCGTGGGTCCTGCGCTATCTGTTATTTTCCTATGGTGCTTCTGAGCAAGTGGTCTGGATGCTCTTCGCCGGCATCGCGCTGCACGGGATTTGCTACGATTTCTTTTTCGTCACCGGTTTCATGTATACCGACCGGACCGCACCGAAGGAAGTCCGCGGGCAGGCGCAGAGCATGCTGGTGTTTTTCACCCAAGGTATCGGCATGTTCCTCGGATTCAAATTTGCCGCCTACAAGCTCGGCTCGGTTGGCGAGTCCTCCACTGCGCTGGGGGCGGAAATCTCCGCCGCGCGTGGCGAGCAGGTCCTGACATTCGGTCAGCAGCTCGGGAAGATGTTTTCGGTCAATATACCGGAATCCGTCAGCCCGGCACTGCTTTCGGAGGCTTCCGATTTATGGCAATCCTACTGGTTGCTACCCGCCTTCATGGCAACCGGGATCGGGGTGGTGTTCTTCATCGCCTTCTGGGACCGCAATCCGGAAGAGGAGATGGACGAAGTTGAAATCGCCGAAGTCACGCCCGAGATCATTCAATAAACCTATCATGTCATCAGCCAAACCTATTCGTATTCTCTGTGCCGGAGCCGGCCACATGGGTCGCTCTCACGCTCTTGCCTATCACCAGATCCCGGAATTTGAGATTTGCGGTATTGTCACCCGCTCCAGCGCAAGCCGTGACGCGCTGAACAACGAGCTCGGCGGCAACTACCCGGGATTCTCCGATTTCCACGAAGCGCTGCTTGCCACCAAGCCGGACGCGGTTTCCATCTCCACCTACCCGGACACCCACGCGGAATACGCCGAGGCCGCCTTCGACGCCGGCTGCCATGTCTTCATCGAGAAACCACTGGCGGAAACCGTCGAGACTGCCGAGCGCATCGTGGCCAAGGCCCGCGCGACCGGGCGCAAGCTGGTGATCGGCTACATCCTGCGCCACCATCCGAGCTGGATCAAATTCATCGAGGTCGCCCACACCCTCGGCAAGCCGCTGGTGATGCGGATGAATCTCAACCAACAATCGTCCGGACCGAACTGGGAAACCCACAAGAACCTTATGTCATCCATCTCGCCGATCATCGACTGCGGCGTGCACTACGTGGACGTCATGTGCCAGATGACCCGTTCGAAGCCGGTCCGGGTTTCCGGTATCGGCGCGCGGCTATCAGACGAGCTGCCGGACGGGAAAATCAACTACGGCCACCTCCAAGTCACCTTCGAGGACGGCTCGGTCGGATGGTATGAAGCCGGATGGGGGCCGATGATGAGCGAGGTCGCTTTTTTCGTCAAAGACGTTGTCGGGCCGAAAGGCTGCGTCTCCATCGTCGCGGAAAAAGCCGCCGCGGAAGGCCAGAGCGCGAACGTGGATGCGCACACCCAGACGCAGGCGCTCCGGCTCCACCACGCTACGCTCGGACCTGACGGGAAATTCACCAAACCCGACGAACTCATGCGCCTCGACGACGAGCCGGATCACGACGGCCTCTGCCACCGTGAGCAGGAGTATTTCCTCGCCGCCATCCGCGACGACCTCGACCTCGGCGCGCACATGGACGATGCGCTCGCCTCGATGCGCATCGTCGCAGCCGCGGACGAAAGTTTCCGCACGGGCCGGACGGTGGATCTCTAATCGTCGGAAGCTTGGGGCCGCCATTGGCGAAGTTGGTATGGACACTGCTTAACTCGGTGTGAACAAAACGCGGAAATTTCACACCGTCGGAGTTCCCCAACCCCAATCCGCCATACCAATGAAAGCATTTCAACGCCTCGGCTGCACCGCGCTTGCCCTTCTCGCCCTTTGCGGGACCACTCTGGGAGAGTCCCTTAAAATCGCCTATTCCGACTGGCCCGGCTGGGTCGCTTGGGAGATCGGGGTGCAAAAAGGCTGGTTCAAGGAAGCGGGCGTGGATGTCGAATTCCTCTGGTTCGACTACGTGCCATCCATGGACGCCTACGTCGCCGGCAAGGTGGACGCGGTCTGCATGACCAACGGCGACGCCCTCGTCACCGGGGCCACCGGTAAGCCGTCGGTCGGGATTATCATCAATGATTTCTCCAACGGAAACGACATGATCGTCGCCGCTCCCGGCATCGAGACGGTCGGGGATTTGAAGGGAAAAAAGGTCGGCCTTGAAGAAGGCTTCGTTTCCCATCTGCTGCTGCTAACCGGCTTGGAGCAGGCTGGAGTTAAGGCGGAAGACGTCACGATTGTCAACACACCTACCAACGAAACCCCCCAAGTGCTGGCCTCCAAGGCTGTGGACGCCATCGGTGCCTGGCAGCCAAATTCCGGCCAAGCACTCAAGGTTTTGCCGGGATCCAAGCCGGTATTCACCTCCGCCGATGCGCCGGGAATCATCTATGATCTCCTCTATGTTTCGCCCGAAAGCCTTGAAAAGCGCCGTGCTGATTGGGCGAAGGTGACCGAGGTCTGGTATCGCATCGCCGCCTACATCAAGGACGAGGAAAACCTCGACGACGTGCTCAAGATCCTCTCCGCCCGGGTGAAAATTTCACCGGAAGAATACGAGCCTTTCCTCAAAGGCACCTACATCCTGACCCATGCGGAGGCCCTCAAGCGCTGGGAGACCACGGCCGGACTGGATACTGTTTACGGCTCGTCGAAGGTCGTTGATGACTTCAACCTGAAATTTGAGGTCTATGAGAAGAGCCAAGACGTAGCGAAGTATCTCGATCCCTCGTTGACCAAGGAATACTCGCCGAAGGACTCTGAGTGAGCCCTCCGGGAAAACCCAGTTTAGCCAGCGCCCGCCGCAGTTAGATGACCGCGGCAGGGCCGGCCACATCCGGAAACCATTAGATGATCCAATGACCCGCCGCAGCATTTTCAGAGGCTGGTTCCTGATCCGGCGTGATCTCCCGCAGGGCCGCGGGCTTGCCTTGGGCTTCGTTTCCTTCCTCCTGCCGATCGCGCTCTGGTGCTTTGTTGCCTATGTCCCTTGGTTCTGGCATCCTGATGTGAAAATCGAGCTGTCGGCGGAGCGCGAGGGCGTCACCACCGTCTTCACCGCAGGCGACCGCGTCAGCCGCGGGTTTTTCCCCGTGTTTGTCGCTGCTGTTCGCGATGACAATGCCAAAGTAGTTGCCGCCCGGGAGGAGGGAACCCCGGAGACCGGTGCCCGCCGCAAAAACCAAAAACTTCTTCGCCAGCTCGCGCCCATCGCTGTCAGCCACAACTGGTTGGACTACACCGATGCGCAAAACGACAAGGTGCTCTACTCACTCTGGCGGGACCTGGCCAGCGGCGCGAAAACCGCCACCCGGCCGCGCCTCACGCCGGAAAATCTCGAAATCATCCGGGAAAACTGGGCTGTTCTATCAGCCGCCGCGCCGGAGTTCTCCTTCGCCAAGCTCCCCGACGAAGCCTTGCTCAAACTCGTTCCGCAGGGCAAGCCGTCGAATCCGGTTTATCTCCCAGCCCCGGATGAGGTCATCCGCACCGGTTACCGGGATTTCACCGCGGTGGTCCCCGAGGGCGAGCTCACCATGGGCATGCGTTTCAAGCGATCCATCCAGATCATTTTCACCGGCTTCTTCTGGGCCTGCGTCGTCGGCATCCCGATCGGCATCCTCTGCGGCGTCTTCGACTTCTTTTCCAAGTTGTTCGAGCCCTTCGTGGACTTCTTCCGCTACATGCCGGCACCGACATTCAGCACCTTGTTGGTTGCGGTCTTTCTAGCAGGCGATGCGCCGAAGGTCGCGCTCGTATTCATCGGCACCGTTTTCCAAATGATTTTGGTGGTCTCGAAAACCACGCGTCTGCTCGACCCCGCGCTGTTGGAGGCCGCGCAGACCCTTGGCGCGAAGCCGCGCCAGCTCGTCACCCACGTCGTCATTCCCGGTATCCTGCCAAATCTCTACAACGACCTCCGCATCCTGCTCGGCTGGGCTTGGACCTGGCTGGTCATCGCCGAACTCATCGGTGTGAAGAGCGGGCTAACGGAATTTATTGAGACCCAGGGCCGCTTCCGCAATTTCGACCGCGTCTATCCGATCATCATCCTCATAGGCGTCACCGGCTTCGTCACCGACCAGATCCTCTCCTGGCTCCACGGTATCTTCTTCCCGTGGGCCGGGAAATCCGGGCGCTTCACCAGCAGCCTGCGCCAAATGATCGGGCGCTCCTTCACCAAGCTAACCTTTACCCGCGGGCTTCCTCAAGCACCATGAGCTCCTTTCCCACCCTGCCCAGCTATCTCGACCAGACCGACGAAGTCGCGGCCCGCCACGCGCGCCTCGTCCAGCGGCCGGTCGCGCTGGAGGTCGTCGGGCTCACCAAGAAATTCGACACCGCGCGCGGCGTGGTCACCGCCTTGGACGATGTGTCGTTTTCCGTCCACAAGCGCGAGCTGATGTGTGTCATCGGCCCCTCCGGCTGCGGAAAATCCACGCTCGTTCGCATTCTAGCAGGTCTTGAGGAGCCCACCGCAGGCGAAGTCCGTGTCAGCGGCACCGCGGTCTCAGGCCCCGGTCCGGACCGGGGCATGGTCTTCCAAGGTTACACCCTGTTTCCCTGGCAGACGGTGAAGCAGAACGTGATGTTCGGGCCGCGCATGGCCGGAAAATCCTCCTATTCCGCCGAGTCGGACGCCCGCGATTGGATTTCACTCGTCGGTCTATCAAAATTCGAAAACGCCTACCCGCACCAGCTTTCCGGCGGCATGAAGCAACGCGTCGCCATTGCCCGCGCCCTCGCCAACCAACCGCGCGTCCTCTTCATGGACGAGCCATTTGGCGCGCTCGACGCGCAAACGCGCTGCCAAATGCAGTCGTATCTGCTAGATATCTGGAAGAACGTGGACATCACCATTGTCTTCATCACCCACGATCTCGATGAAGCGGTTTTTCTATCCGACCGCATCCTCGTCCTCGAGGCCAACCCCGGCCGCATCCGTGAAGTGGTGGAAGTGCCGGTGCCGCGCCCGCGTTCGGAAAGCCAGCTCTTCGAGCCGTCGTTCATGGCCACGCGCAAGCACATCGATCACATGATGCACCCGCCCGGCCAAGCCACCAAGGAAGCCCCGGTGCTGCGCCTCGCGGTTTCAGATCCCGACGTCGTTTAATTCCATCCCTCAATCCACGGCCTTCTTCTCAAAATCAGTTTCACACTTTTCGACCAAAACTTATGAACCAAGACCAAATACTAAACCTTCGAGATTCTCTCAAAAGCCAGGGCGTCAAATATTGTGTCGGTGCTTACGTGGACATCCACGGAGTTCCGAAAGGCAAGTTCGTGCCCATCGACCACTTCGTGGACTTCGCAGGCGGCTCGGAACTCTACACCGGATACGCCTTGGATGGACTTGGGCAAAAGCCGAATGACGACGAGATCGCTTCGCTGCCCGACCTCGAGCGTGGCTGTGTCCTGCCATGGAACAAGGAAGTCGCGTGGTTCCCTGCCGACAACACTTTCAAGGGGGAGCCTTATGAGGTCAGCACTCGGGTCGCCTTGAAAAAGCAACTCGCGGCCGCCGCGGAAATGGGCTTCGGCATGAATCTCGGAATCGAGTGCGAGCTTTACGTCGTCAAGCACGCGGATGACGGCAGCCTCCAGATCCCCAACCCCGACGACGACCTGGTCAAGGCCTGCTATGACGTGAAGCGCTTCATGGATCGCTATACTTGGCTCGACAAAATGGCCACCGGCATCAACGGACTCGGCTGGGATCTTTACTCGCTCGACCACGAAGATGCGAACTCGCAATTCGAGTTTGATTTCAAATATGCCGACGCCCTGACCATGTGCGATCGCTATATCTTCTTCCGCCTTATGGCGAAGCAATATGCGGCGGAGGAAGGTCTGTTAGCCACCTTCATGCCCAAGCCATTCGCCAACCGGACCGGCAGCGGCGCGCACTTCAACATGTCGCTCTATGATATCGCCAATGGGAGCAATCTTTTCAAATGCGACCACGCGGACGATCCGCGCGGGCTCGGTGTTAGCAAGCTTGCCTATCAATTCATCGCCGGCGTCCTTAAACATGGCCCGGCCCTCTGCGCGGCCTTTGCGCCGACGGTGAACTCCTACAAGCGCCTCGTCCGCAAGGGGCTCATGTCTTATTATTCGTGGGCTCCGGTTTTTAACAGCTACGGCCGCAACAACCGCACCAACTCGGTCCGCGTGCCGATGGCCGGCGGTCGTTTCGAAAGCCGCAATGCCGACGCCGCGTGCAATCCTTATCTGGCCGCCACCCTCATGCTCGCCGCCGGCCTCGAAGGCATCCGCGAGGATCTCGATCCCGGCCCCGCGCAGGAGGAAAATCTCTACGAACTCACGCCGGAGCAATTCGCCGCCCGCGGCATTTCCGAACTCCCGCGCACCCTCGACGAAGCCGTCCAAGCCTTCGCTGCGGATCCCTTCGTCGAGAAAACGCTCGGCACGGAACTCCGCAACGAATTCATCACCTACAAGTCCGAGGAGTGGCGCCAATACCATCAGCGGGTCAGCCAGTGGGAGATCGATACCTACGCCCGTTTGTTCTAAAATCCGCCAATTCCGTTGCTTCTGGATTCCATGTGTATTACAACTGCCCCATGAATGACAACACCGCCAAGTTGCAAGTCCGCATGGATCGCCGTCTGAAGGAAGCCGCCGAAGAGGTTTTTTCTGAGATCGGCCTGGATGCCACCACCGCTGTCCGGCTGTTTTTTACCAAGGTCGCGCAGACCCGGAGCATCCCGTTCCGGCTCAAGGCCGAACCGGAATTCAGTCCGGAAGCCGAGGCCCGCATCCTCGCGGCATGGGAGGAATCCAAGGACCCGGCGAATCGCGTGGGGCCTTTCGAAACGATGGAAGACTTCATTGATCATCTTCATCAGAACGAAGACCGATGAGAATCGATTCGCACAAATCATTCCTAAAAGCCTATGCGCGGCTTTCGCTGACTCAGCGTCGCGCTGTTGATGATGCTTTGATGCGTTTCAAAAATGACCGGACGGAAGAATCCCTCCATGACCATGCGCTGAAGGGAAAAATGAAGAGCCTTCGTTCATTCGCCGCAAGCTTTGACCTGCGCGTGATCTATCGGGAAGAGGGCGGCTTCATCATGGTTGTCCTCATCGACGTGGGAACCCACAACCAAGTCTATTAACTGTATGTCGCCCATCCTCTTAGAAAACCTCGCCTGGCCGGAAATTGCGGAGCTGCGCGAACGAAACGGCGGACTGCTCCTGCTCCCGTTAGGCGCGACCGAGCAACACGGCCCGCACTTGCCGGTGGCGATGGACACGCTCCTCGCCGAGGCGGTTTGCCATGCGGTTTCCGGGCAGACCGGGGTGCCGGTTTTGCCCGCGCTGCGCTACACCGTTTCGCAGGGCCACACGCCCAAGTGGCCGGGGACCTTTTCGCTGCGCCACGAGACCTTCATCGCCAGCTTGCGGGAAATCACCGCATGGGCGGTAGCGACGGGATGGAAAAAGGTGCTCTTCATCAACTCCCACTTCGGCAACGACGCCCCGGCGCGGATGGCGGTGGACCAGCTGCGTCTCACACATTTGGGAAAACTTCAGGTTGGGCTGGTGCATGTTTTCAAACTAACGGATCAGATCTGGCAGGAATACACGCAAGACGCCGGTGACCTGCATGCCAACGAGGCGGAGACCGCGCTGATGCTGCACTTGCATCCGGAGCTCGTGCACATGGACCGGCTCGCGTCCAGCGACGACCCCGACCGCACCGTGGGCAGCGTATTCAGCTATCCCGTAGCGCAGACCAGCCTGAATGGCGTGACTGGCCACCCGTCGCGGGCGAGCGCGGAGCAGGGCGAGCGCTTGTTCAATCGCATGGTGGAAAAACTATCAGAAGTCGTGGCAAGCGCCATTTGCGAAGACCCCCCGCTCGGGCCCGAGCATTGGGCCGCCATTCCATCCGTTCCTTATGACTGAAGTTCCCATCCAAGGCGGCTGCCTCTGCGGCGCGATTCTCTATCAAGTGAATGGTCCGGCGCTGCAAACCAGCTACTGCCATTGCAGCGACTGCCGCAAGGCGAGTGGCGCGCCGGCGGTGGCCTGGACATTCTTCCGCTCTGGCACGTTGGAGTGGCGGCAGGGGACGCCGAAGGTTTTAAAATTCGCCGCCCGCGAGCGTTCGTTTTGCGGCGACTGCGGCAGCCCGCTCATGTTTTTCGATCCCTCACTGCCCGACTTTTTCGAAATGAACACCTGCACCCTGGATGATCCGGCCGCCTTTCCGCCGACCGACCATTGCTGGCTGAGCGATGAAATTCACTGGGTCTCTCAACTAGGCGAGTTGCCGCGTTTTGAATTTGCCTCGCCGCTGCCGAATCCATGATTGCTGTCGCTGTTATTCCAGCCGGTTCATTTCTGATGGGCGGTGTTCCCGACGACAAGTTCGTGTCCTCGGTGGAGTTGCCACGGCACGAGGTGCGGCTCGAGTCCTTCGCGCTTGGAATAGCCCCGATCACCCGGGGTGAATGGCATGGCGACTCGTCGGTGAAAAATCCCTCGTTGCCGGTCACGGCTGTAAGCATGGCTGAAGTGGAGAATTTTCTGAGGAAGTTAGGCATGCGGCATGGCAAGCCCTACCGGCTGCCGAGCGAGGCGGAGTGGGAATACGCCTGTCGCTCTGGCAGTGTTGGCACCGTGTTTCCGAATGGAGGCTCGCTGGCCGCGGCGGATGCAAATTTCCTCTACGATGAATCCGGAGTGCAGGTCGGTTCTGGCGCTCCCACTCCGCCCGGACGCTTTCCCGCCAATGGCCACGGATTGTTCGACATGCTCGGCAACGTCTGCGAGTGGACGGCGGACACATGGCACCCGAACTTCGTCGCAGCACCTACGGACGGGAGTCCGTGGCTAGATGGTGGCACTCCAAGCCGCCGCGTCATCCGCGGCGGCGCATGGGATCACCTTCCGCGGGTCTTGCGGGCCTCGTGGCGGGACTGGGCGCCGGAGAACGCGCGCTGGGACAACCTCGGGTTTCGAATCGCGCTCAGCCTCTAACTATCATGGAACTCGCACTATACAAAACCTTGTGGGGACACGACGGCAGCCTGGATGAGGCCATTCGGGATTGCGAGGAGGCCGGTTTCCAAGGGATCGAGGGTCCCGCTCCACTTGAGCCCTCCGCCCGCGAAGTGTTCTTTGAAACGATGCGATCCTCCGGATTGGAGTGGATCGCGGAAGTGAGCAGCTGCACGCCGGCCGGGCAATATGTGCCCCTACCCGGGCGCAGTGTGGAAGAGCACTTGCAATCGCTGGAGGAGGGGATCGTGCGGAGTCTGGACGGCGCGCCACGATTCATCAATACGATGGCGGGTTACGACGCCTGGAGTTTTGCGGACGCGCTGCGCTTCTATCAGGGGGTGGTGGGGCTTCAGGAAAAACATGGAATGATCATCTCGGTGGAGACCCATCGCGGGCGCTCGACTTACAATCCATGGCTGACGCGTGATTTGCTACGGGTCTTGCCAGAGTTGCGGATCACCTGTGATTTCAGCCATTGGTGCGTGGTCAGCGAGCGGTTGATCCTGGATGAATCGCAAGACATTCTCATGCTCGCGGCGGAACACGCGCATCACATTCAACCAAGGGTCGGCTACGCGCAAGGACCGCAAGTGCCTGATCCGCGGGCACCGGAATTTGCCGATGCCCTCGCCGCCCACGAGCGCTGGTGGGACTGCGTCTGGAATTCGATGGCAACCCGGGGATTTTCCCGCTTCACGATGACGCCGGAATTCGGCCCCGACGGATATCTCCAGTGCGCGCCGTTCACGGGTGTGCCGGTGGCCGATCTTTGGGAAATCAATCGCTGGATCGGGCTGAGACAGCGCGAGCGGTTCAACCATCAATTCAACCAATGAGTTCACTATCAAAAGACATCCAGGATACCGCGGCCAAGCCGCGCGAGCAATCTTGCACCTTACCCGCCGCCGCTTACACGAATCCGGCGTTTCAGGAGTTCGAGAAATCCGAGATTTTCCACAAGGAATGGATCTCGCTTTGCCATATCTCGCAGATTTCAAATCCGGGCGACTTCGTGCGCGTCGATGTCTGCGGCGAGCCGATGCTCGTCGTCCGCGGGAAAGATAGGGGGATCAAAGTGCTCTCGCGCACCTGCCGCCACCGCGGGATGGACCTGATGCCGAGCGGCTTCGGCCACCCGGACGAGGGGAATAAGCGGGTGATCCTCTGCCCGTATCATTTGTGGAGCTATGACCTCGGTGGCAAGCTGGTGGGTGCGCCGGAGATGCGGCAGGCGGAGGGATTTGACCGGAGCGAGGTGTGTTTGCACGAGTTCCGCAGCGAAATCTGGGAAGGGTTTGTATTTGCCACTCTTTCCCAGGACATCGCGCCGCTGGCGGAGAAATTTGCAAGATTGCGCGACGATTTTGTCGGCAAGTGGGACATGGCGGAGGGCGAGGTCGTCTGGTCCGCGCATTGGGAATGTGATTTCAACTGGAAGATCCTGATCGAGAATTTCATGGAAGCCTATCATCACATGGGAGCCCATATGAAGACGCTGGAGCCGTTTCTGCCGGCGCGTGGCTGCTGGACGGAGCCGGAAGATCCGGAGTTTTCCTGCATGCATCTGCCGCTGAAGGGCAGCATGAAGGAGGACATCCTCGCCTCGGGCGACGCGGGCACGCCGTTGCCGGTTTTTCCGGGCCTCAGCATTGAAGATTGCACCGAGTGGTCGATCTATCTTGGCTATCCGAATTTCCTGCTCTTCAACGCGCCGGACCGCGTTTATTGGTATCGCGTCCTCCCGACTGGCCCCGCGTCGAGCACGCTAATGACCACCATGATGGTGTCCAAGGGTGCGCAGGAATTGCCGGAATTTCCCAAAACTCTGGAAAAGGAAGTGAAGGCGGGGATCGACTTCCACATGGAAGACATGGAAGTTTGCACCGCCACCCAGCGCGGCATGGCCTCCGTCGGCTACGCGCCGGGGCGGCTCAGCCACTTGGAGGAGACGATCTGGCAATTCCAGAAATACCTGGCGGCCGTCATCCGGCGCGCGGAGGAAAGTAAATCCGTATGAAGAATAAAAAAAATCTTCATACTGGCCTCGTCCCTGCTTACTCTCGCTGCGATGGCAGTTCACGACAGTAACGAGGGATTGAGGCGGGTGACCGTCTCAATGCCGGAGGAGACATTTCAGGCTTTTGAGCGCTTGGTTGCCGAGCGCGGATTTGACAGTCGCTCGCAGGCGGTGGCGGAGATGATCCACCAGCACGCCGCCCAGCATCTCGGGAAAATCGGCACCGAGTTGATGGCCGGGACGCTCTCGTTGGTTTATGACGAGTCGAAAAGCACGCTGCTGCGCGACCTCTCGCGGATCTTCCGCGAACACATCGCGGAGGTGGTTTCCTCCCAGCACGTGCTGCTCGAGGACGAACACGTGCTCGAGGTCATCCTGATGCAAGGCCCCGCGCGGACGCTGCGGGAAATTGCAAACAAACTGGTCACCTGCAAGGGCGTGAAAACCGCGCACCTTACGCTGACGCCGCACCTCCTGCCTCCATTGCACGCCAAGACCAACGGCAAATCCCAATGAACCCGATCTTCGAAAAAACACTGCACGGCGGTGGCATGTGGTCCGGCGTGATCTCCCGCGCCAAGCGGCTCCGGCTCACGGATCTGGACGGCGGAGCCAACGTCGGCCTGCTGCTTTACAACGCGCTGGAGCGCCACGAGCGCTACAACATGCCGGACACCTTGAAGGGCCAGCACATTTTCTATCTGCGTGCGCCCTACTGCCTGCACTCGGACATGGGACGTCTGTTAGCATCGATCACCCGGGACAGCGTCGGTTGGCATGACACCGTCTGCGGCCACTCGGACGCGGCCCGGGTGCTGGCGAAATATGGTGAGAACAACTTTCAGCAATCCCGCAACGACTGGCACCGCAACGCGCAGGATTGCTTTCTCATCGAACTGGCGAAATGGGGGCTCGGGAAAAAGGATCTCGTCCCGAACCTGAATCTTTTCAGCAAGGTGGTGGCGGACGAGGTGGGGAAACTTTCCTTCGTCCCGGAAAACTCGAAGGCGGGCGATTTCATTGAACTCCGCTTCGAGATCGACACGCTCGTCGTCCTCAACACCTGCCAGCACCCGCTCGATCCGGATCCGGTCTATCGCCATCGGCAGGTGAAGCTCGAGGTCTTCGCCGGCGAGTCGCCCGCGCCGGACGATCCCTCGCTTGCCGTCCGCCCGGAAAACCTCCGCGCTTGGGAAAACAACGAAATTTACCACTCTCTCCGATGCTAACTGAAAATCCTGTATTCCGCGAAGTGATCCCGGCCGGTGACTGGTGGGTCCACGAAATCAAAAAAGGCCAGACGCTGCGGATCCTCGATCTGGAGGGCAACCAGGCAGCCGACACGCTTTTCTTCAGTTCCGTAGATCCCACCGAGCGCTACAGCGCCGATCGCACGATCCAGGAGCAGGCCGCGCTTTACCTAACCACCGGCACCAAGTTGATGAGCACTGAAGGAAACGTGATGTTGGAAATCACCGCCGATACCTGTGGCCGCCACGACACGCTCGGCGGCGCGTGTTCGCGGGAATCCAACACCATGCGCTACGCCCACGACAAGGAATGCATGCACGCCTGCCGCGACAG
>JBBEEL010000064.1:0-26810 GCA_040880785.1 Akkermansiaceae bacterium
AAATAAGCTTTTACTCGTTGGGTGGGAGCGGGAGAGACCCCTCGGGGACCGGCGCTTCGGGATCGATCACCTGCGGGATCGAGCCTGCCGGAGGCAAGCCGGAGGGATCAATCGGGGGCAGCGCCCCGCTGAAGTCTCCTAGCGGCGGGTAAATTTGATATTCGCCCGGATTTCCCTCGATGATGTCCAAGCCGGGGCTCGAGTGGAAAGCGTCGAGCATGACGGCTGGGACGAAGCCGACCTCGCCGCTATCCAGTTCCACCTTGATGTAACTGCCGCTGGTGGAGACCACCTTCATTGAGGTGCCGCGCGTGAGGAGCTTGTCCGCATCCGCGTCCCCCCGCGGGCGCGCCCGGAAAAACGCGGTGTTGTCCATTGCCGCTTGCACGAATTTTCCGGCGGAAAACGTGGCACCAACGAGAGGATCCACCTTGGTGGTGCTACCTGGCGAGCGCAGGGGATCGAAGTCCCCACTGCCCGTGAGCGGGCCGGTCATGGTGTCACAGGCGGCAAGGCCAAACAGGGCGAGGGCGGAGAAAGCCGGGATGCACTTCTTCATAAGGGGTAACAGGCTGGCACGCCTCACCTGTGCGGTCAAACGTCATTTCAGGCATCCCGGCACCCGCGGGCCATCCCTCAGCTTTGTTGGAAAATCACGCAAGACGAATGACGCCCTCCATCACTTGCTCGTCCACTTTTTTCGGGCGCGATCATCCGCGACACTACCCGCTTTTCAAATCCCCGGACACGATCTAATGTTGATTCGCCATGAAAGCACTCGTCAAGGCCAAGGCCGCACCTGGACTTTGGCTGCAGGATGTTCCCGAGCCTGCGGTGGGCATCAATGACGTGCTCATTAAAGTCCTCAAAACCGGCATCTGCGGCACCGACCTGCACATTTACAAATGGGACGCTTGGGCGCAAAGGACCATTCCCGTGCCGATGGTGGTCGGCCATGAGTTCGTGGGCGAGGTCGTGACGGTGGGATCCAATGTGAGCGATTTCCACCCGGGCGAAATCGTCAGCGCGGAAGGCCATGTGGTGTGCGGCCGCTGCCGCAACTGCCTCGCGGGCCGGCGCCACCTTTGCAAAGACACCGTCGGCATCGGCGTGAATCGCCAGGGTGCCTTCGCCGAGTGGGTCAGCGTGCCGATGACCAATGTCTGGCATCACGCCCCCGACGTGGACCTGGAAGTGGCTTCCATCTTTGATCCGCTTGGCAACGCCACACACACCGCGCTTTCGTTTGATTTGTTAGGAGAGGACGTGCTCATCACCGGAGCCGGGCCGATCGGCGCGATGGCGGTGGCGATCGCGAAACAGGCCGGAGCCCGGCATGTGGTGATCACCGACGTCAACGACTACCGACTGGATCTCGCGCAGTCTCTCGGCGCCGATGTGGCGATCAATGTGACCAAAGGCAGCTTGGCGGAGGTGCGCAACCAGTTGGGCATGAAGGAGGGCTTCGACGTCGGTCTGGAAATGAGCGGCAATCCGGCGGCCTTCCGCGACATGATCGACGCCATGTGCCATGGCGGCAAGATTGCCATGCTCGGCATTCCCGCGGAGCCGATGGCGATTGATTGGAACAAGGTGATTTTCAACATGCTCACCATCAAGGGAATTTACGGCCGTGAAATGTATGAAACCTGGTATAAGATGAGTGCCATGTTGGAGTGCGGTTTGAACATCAAGCCGGTGATCACGCATCGCTTCGGTGCCGATGAATTTGAAAAAGGATTTGAAGTCATGCAAACGGGAATGAGCGGCAAGGTCATTCTCGATTGGACCGTATTCCATTGATCAATAATGAAAATCTATCCCCTGTTTCAGTCACATCTGAACACCCAGCTTGATGCCATCCGTGCGGCCGGGACTTACAAACGCGAACGCACGATCACCACGCCGCAAGGGACGGTGGTGGAGACCACCGATGGCCGTCCCGTGCTCAACCTGTGCGCCAACAACTACCTCGGGCTCGCGCAGGATCCGCGGATCAAGCAGGCGGCGCATGACGCGCTGGACCAATGGGGATACGGTCTTGCCAGCGTAAGATTCATTTGTGGAACCCAACAGGTGCACAAGGATTTGGAGAACAGCTTGACGGAGTTCCTCGGCACCGAAGACACGATTCTTTATGGCTCGTGTTTTGATGCCAATAGCGGTCTCTTCGAAACCGTGTTAGGCGCTGAGGATGCCGTCATCAGCGACGAGCTCAACCATGCCTCCATCATCGACGGAGTGCGCCTGTGCAAGGCGATGCGCTTCCGTTACCAAAATCGTAACATGGCGGATCTCGAGGCAAGGCTGATCGAAGCCGATCAGAAAGGCGCTCGTTTCAAACTCATTGCCACCGACGGCGTGTTCTCGATGGACGGCTTCATCGCTCCGCTGGCATCGATCTGTGATCTAGCAAATAAATACAACGCATTGGTCATGATGGATGATTCCCACGCGGTCGGCTTCATGGGCAGGCAGGGCCGCGGCACCCACGAGCACTGTGGCGTGATCGGACGCGTCGACATCATCACCGGCACACTCGGCAAGGCGCTCGGTGGTGCCAGTGGCGGATACACCAGCGGCCGGCGGGAGATTATCGAACTGCTGCGCCAGCGATCACGGCCCTATCTGTTTAGCAATACCCTTGCACCGGTCATCGCCGGGGCCTCGCTGAAGACCCTCGAACTGCTGGAACAATCCACCTCTCTGCGCGACACCCTGGATTCTAACACCCGCTATTTCCGCAGCGCAATGACTGAGGCCGGCTTTGACATCGCACCGGGCGCACACCCGATCGTGCCCGTCATGCTCGGGGATGCGGCGCTCGCCACCCGCTTCGCCGACGAGATGCTGGCCCGCGGCGTCTATGTGATTGGATTCAGCTATCCTGTCGTGCCGCAGGGCAAGGCGCGGATCCGCACCCAAATCAGCGCCGCCCACACCCGGGAAGAACTCGCGCGCGCAGTCATGGCGTTTATTGAGGTGAGGCGTGCTCTCGGAATCCAGTGACCAACGTGCGGCGCTCACATGGCTTTTCTGAAAATGCCAGTTGACTACTAATTTTATCAGAAGATAAACAAATCAAATTCTTTTCCCACTGCCACCGTGCCCACTGCCACCGCCACCGCCGCTCCGAATCTTAGGGAAATTTCCGCTCTGTTCGACATGCGTGCCGATTTCATTCAGGGGATTCCGTATGGTTCGGGGCACATCAACGACACCTATCGCGCGAGCTTTGATCAGGCCGGCTTACGGTCCGTCCACTACATCCTCCAGCGTATCAATACCAAGGTCTTCAAAACCCCGGTCCAACTGATGGAGAACATCGCACGGGTGACTCACCACTCGCTGGAACGCTTGCTCGCAGCCGGGCATCCCGAAGCCCGGCGTCATACTCTAACCTGCATTCCAGCCACCGATGGCAAGCCCTATGCGCTCGACGCCCTCGGTAACTACTGGCGCGTCTATCCGTTTATCGAACGCGCCACCGGCCATAATCAGATAGATTCCAGTCAGCAGGCGTATGAGGCGGCCAAGGCATTCGGCAACTTTCAGAAACTCGCCGCCGATCTCGGTGGCGAGCGGCTTCACGCGACGATCCCGGATTTCCACAACACCCCGAAGCGGCTTGAGACGCTGATGGCCGCGATCGAGGCGGATACCCAGAACCGCGCGGCGGGTTTGAAAATGGAAATCGACTTCGTCTTGTCCCGCGCTGCCGAATGCTCACGCATCACCCAACTCATCGCCGCGGGCACCATCCCCGAGCGGGTAACGCACAACGACACCAAGCTGAACAATGTTTTGCTGGACGACCAAACAGCGGAAGGCGTTTGCGTGATCGATCTGGACACCACGATGCCGGGATCGGCGCTTTACGACTTCGGCGACATGGTGCGCACCGCAACACCAAATACGCGGGAGGACTCGACAGATCTCGGCAAGCTGGATTTGCGCCTTGATCG
Source organism: Akkermansiaceae bacterium (assembly GCA_040880785.1). GTDB lineage: Bacteria > Verrucomicrobiota > Verrucomicrobiia > Verrucomicrobiales > Akkermansiaceae > Luteolibacter. The sequence continues at coordinate 3,966 of JBBEEL010000064.1, forward strand.
TTTCGAGGCGCTGGTCGGCGGCTACATGGCCGCCGCGCGGTCCTTCTTGAACGCCGCTGAGGTGGAGAACCTCGCGTTTTCGGGAAAATTGCTCACCCTCGAATGCGGCATTCGCTTTCTAACAGACCATCTGCAGGGTGACATCTATTTCAAAATCAAGCATCCGGGCCACAACCTCGACCGTTGCCGCAACCAGTTCGCCTTTGTCACCGCGATTGAAAAGCGCCTCCCCGAGATGGAAAAAGTGGTGGCGTCCCACGCCGGGTAAATGAGGAAATGCAACCGACGTGGCAGGCGCGTCTTGCTCCCACTTCGCCTCGGGGATACGGAATCCGGAATTCAGTCACTCGGTTCCTAGCAGGTTCGGTCCGGCCCCGGTGAGTTCCACGGCAGTAGGGGATCGAAGAAGTGCGAGCCCCGGCCGGAGTCGCGTAGGCAGCGCCATTGGCCGCGACTGGTTTCCAGCAGGCTTCGAAATGAGAAATCGAGACCCTCAGGCGGCCTTCCGCCATCGGCGAACGACCAACTGACATCAAGCGGCGCGGCGATGCCGGGCGCGTAGGTGAGGCGGAGCAGCGCCTCCTTGGCACCGTTTTGCACCGCCTCGAGGCAGGCACGGCGGGCGGCATAGGATCCGGCGCGATCGATGTGGGTGAGATCCTTGCCGCTGAGCGCGCCACCCCCGAGTTGGATACTGGGTCCATAGTAGTCCATCACCAGCTTGCGGCCGGTCTGGCCGTTGTCGCTGTTGGATCCTCCGTCGTGAAATGGTCCGTTAGGGTTGACGAGCAGGCGGGTGCTGCCGGGCTCCAAGCGCCAGCGGGAATCTGCGTCCGCCACCGAGCGCAGGGCCTCCAGCACCACTGCGGCGACCGCGCGCTGGAACTCGATGAATGGCAGGCCGGGTTTTTGCTGCAGGGTGACAAGCACCGTGGGGATGTGCCAGACGGCGGACTTGCCGCGCAGCGCTGGGGTCTCGTCGATCCGAACGATGATTTTCCCGTCCGGCCCGTGGCCTTCCAGCGGCTGGTCGTGAACGCAGGCGGCATCGAGCGTCTCGCGCAGCGTGTGGGCGAGAAAATGCTCGGGGCGGAGGAAGCGGGTGGCGGCATCGTAGCCGGCCCAGCCGATGACGATCGACTGGTCGTTGATGTGGCGGGTCCACTCACGCGGATCCCGGACCTGCCGGCAGATGTGATCGTGGACCTGATAGCGGTTGGCATCAATGGAATTTCCGGGGGTGTAGCCAAGCTCCTGACCGACGGTGCGCACGACATCGGCGAAGACGGTTTCGAGCGGCTCGCGGGTGACGGTGGCACCGGTTAGGAAAACCTGGTCGGACCACACCGCCACCTCGATCTGGCCGTATGCCTCGGGGTCGCGTTTGTAGGCGTGATAGAGAATGCGGTCGGCGATCTGGTCGCAGAACTTGTCGGGATGGCCGCGCAGGACGGCTTCGCTGGTGCGGATCATGAGTTGGCGTGGGTGAGGATTCTCGGCAGGCGGGTGCAGGGGATGGAATACTTTTCAAACGGCTCGCTGGTGCCCTCGGAGGATACCAGCACGTGGATTTCCTCGCCGAGGGTGCGGAGTTGTCGCAGCAGGTCGGGACATGGGGTTTCGATGTAGCCGTCCGTGATGATCATGGATTTGCCCGGCCGGTCCTTGATCAGATGTTCGAGGACGTCGTTGAAACAGGTGCCGCCGGTGGTGCTGGTTCGCAGTTTTCCATCGACGATGCGGGCGGGATAAACGCCGTTGGAAAATGCGTAAAACGGTGAGCGGATCCACTGCCGGAGGTTCCAGAGCAGGCCGATGAGCAGATCAAGCTCCTGGCTCATCGAGCCGCTGACATCGAGGTAGACATTGGCGCGCCCGCCCGGTTTGAGGCCTTCCGCGGCCCACTGGAAGTCCGGCAGGATCGGGTTCCACAAGGCGCGCAGCGCGGCGCGGCGGTCGCTGCTGGTGGCCACCGGCAGGCAGTAGGAAATCAGCCCGTCCGGGACCGGCCGACTGCGCGGGTCCGGCACCAGCAGGCGGCGCAGGATTTTCGAGGTTGCGGCGCGCCAACGGCGGTGGGGATCAACGGCCGCCCACTCACGAGCGGCGGGGGGAGCCCCGATCCCGTGTTCGAGGGGACGCTTGAATACGCCGTCGCCATCCAGCTCCTTGAGCAAGCGGTCGAGGCGGGCTCGGTTGGCGGGGTGAATGTCTTCGTCCTCTTCATGACACCCGAGGAACTGCACCACTTCGGGAAGCAGGAGGTTAAGTGAATCGAATAGATCGAGGACGTCGTCGGCCAATACCCTGGCAGTGGCGAGACCGCGGCGGAGCTGGTGAATGATGACCGCCTTTGAAAGGCCGTCTCCGGTCCGCGGTTCGTAATAGAATCCCGCCGCGCATTTGGCGGCATCCTCGTTCCTCGGCCGGATGTCGCCAGCGGCGTGGGGGCGCAGCAGCCAGAGGGGATCGTCGTCGCTGCCCGGCTGATAGAATCGGCGGAAAAACGCACCGCTGTCCTCGCCCAACTCGCGCTGAACGATGTGGTTGATCACCGCGTCGAGTGCGAGATTGGTCGCCGGATTGTTTTTCTTGAACAACTTGGTGTGGCCTAACAGCACATGAAGGAACTCGTGCAGCAGCAGCGCGCGCAGGTCGTCTTCGCTGCGGACATGCGCGGCGATGAAGTCCGGATTGACCAACAGCAGCGGCGGATCATCGCGCAGCGTGACGGCCAGTGTCGGCACATCGCGGGTGAACACGGTGCGCGCCACCGACAGCAGGCCCTGGCAGGCGAGCGGGTTCTCCTCGACGAAGTCGGCAAGCACCGCCTCGAAGTGGTCGCGGTCGAAAGGGGTGTCACTCATCGTCTTGGCGGGTGAAGGATTCGGAGTCGCAGTGGACGAGCCGGAGCGAGCGGGCGAGGCGGCGCTCCGACCAGATGATCGGGCGGGAGGGGCTGAACAGGCTGCCGCAGCATTTGCCGAGCACGAGAGCGGCGATGAGGCTGGCGTGCTCGTTTTCCCCGGGAACATCCGGTGCGGAGTCGGGTGGAACCTCGACTGCCAGCGCCGCTTGTTCGGGGAGTTGGTCGCGCAGGGCGTCCCATGCCTGCTCGGGTGAGCCGAAGCCGGCCTTGAGCAGGAGGCGGCGGGCGATTTCCCGGAACCCCTCGCCGCTGAAACGGGGCAGCATTTGATAGTGGTCGAGCCGGATGAAGCCGAGCGCCGCGGAGCCCTTGCTGAGGAGCTGGCTGACAATCGGAGTGGATACCACCCGCGAGCGCGGGCCGCCGGTGTTTGCCCACAGCAACTCCTCTCTCGCAGGTGGCGCGGGATGACCACACCATTCTAACTGGATTGGGATGAACGCCGCGAGGAGGTGGCGAAGTTGATCTAACAATAATTTCATGGTTTGGCGGTTTTCAGGAATTTGTTGGTGACCCGGATCGCGCGGTCGAGTTGCGCTTCCAGCGCGGTGGGATCCGGCAGCGGGATTTTGCTAACAATACAATGATAGAACAACTGGCGGGCGCGCTCGCGGCGGCGCGGTGGCAGCGACTCCAACAGCACGGCGCACTCGCTCAGCGAGGGGTGTGGGTTTTTTCCCGGATCCAGACCGATGTTCAGCCGCCAGTTCGCCTCGCCTTCGACTTCAAGAATCGGCGCGGCGACCTCCACCACGGCGGCCAGACTCTCCTCGCCGAAGGTGGCGGCGCGGTCGCGGACGGCCGGCAGCAGCGCGAGTGCGAGCACCGCCGCCTGGGCCTTGGGCAGCTGCACAAGTGATTGGCGGATCGCGAGTGAAACGGTGTCCTGAGACTGGGTTCCGTCAAACAACAGCGTGCAGCGTTTTGCGAGGTTGGCTTCGACCATCACCTGGCTGAGCCAGCGCTCCTGCGGCCCGCGGGTGAGCATGTCCCACGCGACGCCGTGGGCACCGCGGAGCACCGGGTCCGCCACTCGGACGCCCCAGGCGAGTTGTGGCAGCGAGGCGCGGAGTCCGGTGCGGAAGACGTCGCGCTCCGGCTGGCCGCCACTGACCAGCGTGAGGGCCACCAGGTTCCGCGACAGCAAGCGCACCCGCCGCGGCGAGAGCCTGACGCCCGGTTGCAACAACTGGGTGGCCACCACCGAGGTGTAGGCCAAAGCCGTTTCATGTAGCTCATCCGAGGCAGCGGCGAAGCGGCGGCGGCCTTCCTCGACCGCGCGGAGCAGGCCGGTCTGGTCGATCGATAGCACATCCACGCCCCGGGCATCCGCCACGAGGAGGCGGTCCGACTCCTTGAGCCCGGCCCAATCCGGCACTTCAATGATGAAGGCGAAGCGGTCGGCCAGCGCCTGATCGAGCGCCACCGAGCCCTCGTAGAAATCGTCGCTGTTTTCCGCCTCGCACGGGTTCATGGCGGCCCAGCGGTAGCGGAGTTTCGGCAGGCTGAGGCCCTGGATCCGGCGCTCGTGGACGAGCGAGAACAAGCGGTTCTGGTGCTCCGGCCGGCAGCGGCTCAACTCGTCGATGAGCACCGACTCCGCCTGCCAGATGGTGGCGGGTGTTTCGATGTAGCGGATCTGGGTGCCGTTCTCCATCGGATAGGGAAATCCGACGAGATCGTCGAAGGCGATGAGGCTGGCATTGTAGTGGCGGTGTTCAAGCCCGAGCGCCTCGCTGAGCGAGTTGAGCAGGAAGGTTTTGCCGGTGCCGGCCATGCCGATGAGTAGGAGCGGATCGCCGGTGACGAGCGAGGCGAGGACAACATCCTCGACCGCGTCGTAACCGTAGACGCCGAGACTGCGCAGCCAACCGGAAGGCAGCAGGCGGCCGGCTTTGGGGAAATGATCGAGGCGGGTGACGGGTGCGGGTTTCATGCGGCTTGAGTGGTGGCGGCGGTTTGGAAACAACGGCCCACCAGGATGATATCCCGGCGGCGGTGGGCCTCGGTCAGATCGGTGGTTTTGAGGTTCACCCGGACGCGTTCCGCAGTGCCCTCCGGCAGGTGGAAGGTGCCGTGGAACCACCAGCTGCCGTTGTTGTTCCAGAGGTGGTGGTTGGCTCCCGTGGTCTTCTGACGGCGGGAAATTTGGATGGTGGCGTGGTTCATGATGATGTCGTGGTTTTCAGTTTCACGACATCACGAGCCCGGAAAAACAAAACGCCCGGGCTGAAGGACATCAGCACGGGCGTCGGAGATTCCGATGAGACTTTCGTTGGGCAGGTTTGTCTGGTCCTGCTCCCACATGCCGGATTGGTTACCGGATAGCACCTTGGCGTCTCTGCCAGGTTGCCGGTCCCCGCTTGCACGGGGACACTCGCGATGTCGGGAAGAGAATAGCAGGATGAGCGGCGGGGGGCAAACCAGAATTACGCCTAGGTTGTCATAACCGACGCGCTAGTATAAGCGCGCGGCGAGCAGCTCGCGTTGGAAGATGAGCTCCTTTGGCAGGTGGTCGTAAAGGTCGATGAAAAGCTCTCCTTGGCTGACCAGCTCGGCCTTCCATTCGCCTCGGCAGAAGTGCATCACCTTGTCATAACTTTCCTCCGTGAAGCCATCGAGCCCCTCGATATTGAAATCCTCGAACGCCGGGGTCCAGCCGATCTGTGTTTCATAACCGGCGGCGGCCCCGTGGCAACGTTTCACAATCCACTCGAGAACACGCATGTTCTCGCCGAAACCGGGCCACATGAATTTCCCCTCCTCATCCTTGCGGAACCAGTTTACGTGGAAGAAGCGTGGCAAATGGGTTAGGTATCGGCGCATCTCCAGCCAGTGGCCGAAATAAGCACCCATGTTATATCCGCAGAAGGGCAGCATCGCCATCGGGTCGCGGCGGACCTTGCCAATGGTGCCGGCGGCGGCGGCAGTCATTTCCGAGCCCATCGTGGCCCCGACATAGACACCGTGGCTCCAGTTGAACGCTTGGTAAACCAACGGCATGGTTGTCGCACGGCGGCCACCGAAAATGATGCCTTCAATGGGCACTCCTTCCGGATTCTGCCACTCGGGATCGATCGTCGGACATTGCGCGGCCGGAGCGGTGAAGCGGGCATTGGCGTGCGCCGCGGTGCGGCCGCAGTCCGGCGTCCAGTCCCGGCCGGTCCAGTCGATGAGGTGGGCGGGTGGCTCCGGGGTCATGCCTTCCCACCAAACGTCGCCATCGTCGGTTAGCGCGACATTGGTGAAAATGCTGTTCTCCCTGATGGAGTCCATGGCGATGGGATTGGTGTCGTAGGCGGTGCCGGGAGCCACGCCGAAGAAGCCGGTTTCCGGGTTGATCGCGTGGAGCTTGCCGTCCTCGTGAGGCCACAGCCAGGCGATGTCGTCGCCGATGATCGAGGTCCTCCAGCCGGCGTCCTGATAGGACTGCGGCGGGATGAGCATGGCGAGATTGGTCTTGCCGCAGGCGGAGGGGAAGGCGGCTGCTAGGTAGGTCTTGGAGCCGTCCGGCGCGTGCAGACCGACGATGAGCATGTGCTCCGCCAGCCAGCGGTGCTCGCGGGCGATGTTGGAGGCAATACGCAGGGCGAGGCATTTCTTTCCTAACAGTGCATTGCCGCCGTAGCCGGAGCCATAAGACATGATCTCGCGGGTCTCGGGAAAATGGACGATGTATTTGTCATCGTTACAAGGCCAGGGAGTGTCCTGCTGCCCGGCTTCCAACGGAGCACCGACGGAGTGAAGGCAGGGAATGTATTGGCCGTGGCCGTCGCGCTTTTTCGGAGTGAGGCCGCTGGCCTCATTCTCAAGCCGTTCCAGCACGTGTGAACCCATGTGGCACATAATGCGCATGTTGACCGCAACGTAGGCGCTGTCGCTGATCTCCACGCCGATCTTGGCAAGCGGCGAGTCGAGCGGCCCCATGCAGAACGGGATGACATACATCGTGCGGCCTTTCATCGCGCCGCGGAATTTCTTGCTGAGCGTGGCGCGCATCTCGCCAGGGTCCGCCCAGTGGTTGGTGGGACCGGCCTCGTCGGGGCGCTTCGAGCAGATATAAGTGCGGTCTTCCACACGGGCGACGTCCGAGGTCGTCGAGCGGGCGAGAAATGAGTTCGGGCGCTTGTCAGGATTCAGGCGGGTGAAGGTGCCTTTTTCGACCAGCAGCGAGGTGAGGCGGTCCCTCTCCGCGGGCGAACCGTCGCACCACTCAACGGAGTCGGGCGTGCAGAGGGAGGCGATCTCATCAACCCATCGTTGAAGCGCGGGGTGGGTGGTTTTAACAGATTTACTCATGGCGCTTTCATATGAGCATGCGAGTCCACCTTTGGCAATGGGATGCGGAGAATTGACCGGAATTTCTCAAAGAATGCGGAACGGAAAACTACAGCGTCATTCGCTCGCGGCAACGCGTGGAGAGTAGAATGCATTCCACCCGCGCTCCCGGATAGGCAAGCTCCATGACTTTCCGGTAAGCGCTCATTTGCCCAAGATAGCGTTCACCGAGCTGCGCCATTTTTTCAATTGCATCTGTCTTGTAATCAATGATTTCCACTAGAGCCACCGCGCCGGAGGCATCGCGATGAAGATGAAGGCGGTCGATGATGCCGCTGAGCCATGTGCCGTCCTCGAAGGTGGCGTCGATCGCTTGCTCGCGGAAAAGCGTCACGTTTCTGCCCATGCGTTCGAAGGTCTCGCGGAGCCGCGGGGTCCTGAGGATTTCCTCTACCAGCGCCCCGGCATCACCCGGCGGCAGGGCAGGGGAGCTCTCATCAATCCAAGCCACCCTTTCAAATGCCGCGTGGACTTCATTTCCGAAAATCATCCCCCCGGCCGAGTGCGTGGTCGCGGCGGCCTGGCTTTTTTTTGCGCCACTCGGTGTCACCCTCTCGCGCCGGCTGCTGGCACTGCCGAGGGCGGTGGCACTTGGCACGACTGGTGTGGGAGGGGATGGATCTATACTTTCCACCCAGCCGGCCGATCCCGACTGATAGCAAACCCCCGGTTCACCACCGGAGCCGATCGAGCCGGCCAGCCAGTTCGCCAGCGACGGCTTGTCAATTTCCTGCGAGGCGGCGGGGGGCTCCAGCAAGACATAGAGCCCACGTTTCGAGCGGGTGAGCGCCACATATAACAGGCAAAACGATTCATAACATTGCCCGGCGGCCCAGCGGACTTCGGCCTCGTTGATCTCCGGCAACAACTCGCGCGCCCATTTCGGCGGCGTCTGGCTGATCCATCCGTCGCCCTCCGCCACTTCGAAATGTTGGGAGGAGGGAATGGATTTGTTCGGCACGTCCGGCAGGATCACCACATCGAAACCGAGACCCTTCGACTTGTGGATGGTCATCACCTGCACCGCCGCGACGCCGGGGCTTTGGGAAACCTCCAGCCGCCCGATCCGGTCCGCCGCTTCGCGCGCGGTCACGCCGCCCTGCGCGTCCAAGGCGGCCAACGCCATAATTACGTCGCCCGCGCGCCGGCGGCCGAAGTCCGACCAGTCGGCCCAGCAGAGCTCCACGATTTCCTCGACCATTGCCGCGAAGCCGACCTCGGACGCGCGCCCTAGAAGTTTCTCCCAGATCTGCTGCCAGTGTCCGCCACACTTCTCGCGCAGCCCCGCCGCCAGCGGCGACATCTCCACCACTTCCCAAGCAAAATTGTCCGCGGGATCGGCCAACCATTTGAGCAAATGCCCGAGCGCGATGCCCACCGGATGGTCCTTCGCCGGGTGGCGGCGGCCTTCCTCGATCACGTCGAAACCGTCGGCCCGGAGCTGGTCGGAAATTTCCCTAACTGTCGTGTTGTCCCGCACCAGGATGCCGCAGGTCATCTCGCGCTTGCCCACGCCGAGCTCGGCTAGCAGCTCCGACAACCGGACCAGCCGCTCCTCCCATTTCCCCTCCACGACTTCCACCCGCGCTTCGCCGCGCTTGGCGGGGTGGGTCAGCGGGGCGGCGGAAGAATGCTCCTGCCATTGCCAGTGGTCCGCGGCATCGCCGAAGAGGTCGCGCAGTCGCGGTAAATCGCCGCAGACGTGATTCACCAGTGCGAGCACCTCGGGGCAGGAGCGCCAGGATTCCGCCAGCGGCTCGATTTCCAGCCCGTGGCCTTGGTAGCGTGACATCACCTCGTCGAACAAGGTCACCTCGCCGCCGCGCCAGGCGTAGATCGCCTGCTTGCGGTCGCCTACGATGAACGCCGTCCCTTCGCCGTCGCCCGCCGCTTCGTCGATGAGCGGCACGAGCCCGGTCCAGTCGGAGCGGCTGGTGTCCTGGAACTCGTCTAGCAGCCAGTGGTCGAAGCGGGCGTCGAGCCGGAAATCCACTGCCTCACGCCGCAGCCGCGCGTCCTCGCTTTTCGCCCACTGGCCCATCAGGACCTTGACGTCGTCGAAGCCTAGCAGTCCGCGCCGGCGCAGTTGTTTCTCGCAGATCGCATCATAAACCGACACCACCTCGCGGACCGCGCGGGTGCGGACCAAGGCGGCGGCCAGCTCGCAGCGCGCGGCCAACAGGATCATTTCGCGCAGCGCGTCGCAGGCCGGGGAGTGAAAGATGAACTCCTTGTGAAACTTCAGATACAGCGGGCCGTCCCCAGCCCCGTTGGCGCAGGCGGACAAGGCGCTGGCTAACAGACCTGTCGCGCCGCCCAGGCTGCCGCTGCCGATGGTGTGCTCTTCCAGCCCGGCCACAGCTTTCTCCAAAGCCTCACGCTGGCCCTTGCGGGTGTATTCGATCCCGTCCAAGCCCTGCCTCACACGGGCGGCGAGCTCGAGTTTCTGCGCCTCCCAGTCGCCCAGGTTCACTCCGGCCAAGCCGGGCGGCCCCCACTCCAGATCCGCCGACGCCCGGTAGCGACCCTGCCATTTTTTCACAAATCCCCGCAAACTTTCCTGCACTCCCTGCGCCTCCTTGCCGATCGTCGCCCGCCGGAACGCGTGCAGGAATTCCTCCCCGCCGTCTCCTTCCAGGGCCTCGCCTAAGATCGCTGCTAGAATCTCGTCCGCCGCCGCCTCGGCGCGCGGGCCTTCCAATAAATCGAATTTTCCGCCCGTCAGCCCGAGTTCATACTGGAAGCCCCGGACTACTTTGGAAAAAAACCCGTCCATGGTGCCCAGAGTGCACCTCGGCAACGCGCGGACGACGCGTTCCAGGGCTTCGCCAAAATCCGCTTCCGGCAGCGCCAGATCCTTGCGCAGCTCGGCGGCGTCCACTTCGTCGACCGCCAGCTTTGCAAGCTTTGTCAACACCGAGTCGGCGAATTCCCCCGCTGCCTTGCGCGTGAACGTGAGCGCCACGATCCGCTCGGGAGCCACGCCGCCGGCCACCAGCCCGATCACGCGGTTACCCAGCTGGAAGGTTTTCCCTGATCCGGCGGAGGCGAGAATGAGCAGGTTCTTCGCGAGGATGTTCATCTTGCCGCTGAGCATGCCGGATCCACGGATTTCGGAAATAGCAAACTACCGCTGCTCGTCTTTCAGGTCGTCGTTCGCGCCACGATCCGCTCGGGAGCCACGCCGCCGGCCACCAGCCCGATCACGCGGTTACCCAGCTGGAAGGTTTTCCCTGATCCGGCGGAGGCGAGAATGAGCAGGTTCTTCGCGAGGATGTTCATCTTGCCGCTGAGCATGCCGGATCCACGGATTTCGGAAATAGCAAACTACCGCTGCTCGTCTTTCAGGTCGTCGTTCGCGCCGAACCACTCGACGAAGGTTTCCGCCGCCGCCCGCGAGTTCAGCACCGGGATTCCTCCCGCGGCACGGACTAGATCGGCCTCGTCTTCCTCGAATACCCGCGCCATTATTGGCACTTTTTGGACGTGCTCCAGCACCTTGAGCGCGTCTCCCACCCGTCGCATCGAGACGATGATCAGCTTCGCGTCGGCCGCGCAAGCGCGGGCCAGAACGGCTTTTTCCGAGCCATCGCCGCGCATCACCGGCACCCCCCGGCGTGAGAGCTCGCGGCAGACGACGGCGTCGTCGTCCACCACCAACACGTCCTCGCCCTGGGCGCGCAGCGGCTTGACCGTCCACATCCCGGCGGAGCCGAAACCGAGCACCAGCACGTGGCCGGACCGCGGCCGCTCGGTGCGCCGGTGGCGGCGGAACGGATGCAGCAGCGGCAGCAACGCGTGCGCCACCCGCTCGCGACCGAGAACCGGGGTTAGGGTCATCGTGATCACCGTGGTGGTCGCTAGAATGGAGAAACCCTCGATGGATAAATGGCCGAGCGCCAGCCCGCTCACGCCGAGCAGCAGCGAGAACTCGCTGGTCTGCGCGAGCAGCAGGCCGCTCTCGATGGACGCCCGCGTACTTAGCCCGTGCCACTCCGCAAGCACCGCAACAAGCGGAGGCGTGCCGATCAGAACAATCGCGGAAAACTGCAAAGCCGTCCACCACTGCCCCGCATCCGGAATGCCGACCAGCGCCCCCAGCGCGACGAAGAACAAGGCTTGGAAAAAATCCGCCAGCGACGAAAGCTGGCCGCGCACCAGCCCGTTGAGCGGAAAAGCGGAAAACGCGAAACCGCCGGCGAAAGCTCCGACAATCGGTGGCAAATCCAGCCAGTAGGCGCTGCCGACAAAACCGAACAACACCGCCACCAACCACAACAAAAGACTCTCCTCATCCGGCTTCATCCGCCTAACCAGCAGCGGGATCACGTGCCTTTGTGCCAGCCATGCCGCGCTGCCTAACAGAGCTACGCCACCCAAGCCCAGACTGATTCCGGGAAATCCCGCCGCTAGCCGGGAAAGCACCACAATCACCGCGATAAGGAGCGCGTCTTGCAACAGCAGCACGCCGGTAACCATCCGGCCGAAGGGCTCGAACATCGCATGCCGCACCCGCAGCTGCCGCAGCACCACCAGCGTGGAACTCGCTGCCAGGCCGAAACCGATATAAACCGACTCAACCGTTCCAAATCCGATCCACAGCGAAGTGCCGAAGCCGATCAGCGCCGAAAGCCCGAACTGCAAGGCACCCACCCACGCCACCGCCCGCCCATGGCGGATGAAGCGCCGCGGATTCAACTCCACCCCCGAGGCGAACACCAGAAACACCAGCCCCAGCTCAAGGATCCGCCTCGCGGCACCGGCGTGCTCGTCGTCTGGCCCTCCTCCCAGTTCGAGGCCCTGCGGCAACGCACCGGATAGATTCAGCACCATCCCCGCCCCGATCAGAACTGGCAGCGTGGGCAGCTTCAGCCAACGGGCAATCCCGTAGGCCACCGCCGCTGCAAGTAAGAGGATTGCGAACAAATTCATGGCTGAAGGATTCTCATTTTACGCAGGATTTTCACCTGCTCCTTCACGCCGTCCACCTTGGGAATCATCAGATAGTCGGCCCCCAGATCGAGCAGGTTGTCGACCACGGATAGATCGATCACATGGATCGCGGAGGGAATGCCCGCGCTCTGGCAGCGGTAGGCCAGTAGATCGTTCGCGTCCTCGATTCGGAGGGCGGAGACCAGCAGTTTCGCCCGCTCTAACCCCGCCTCCTGCAGGACCGATAGATATTCCACGCTGCCTAGCAGCGTGTGCACCGGAAGGTTTTCCAGCTTGGCGGGATCCGTGTCCACCGCCAGCACCCTTTCGCCCCGCTCGTGCAGCAGCTTGACGATCTGCCGCCCGAGCGTGTTCATCCCGACCACGATCACGTGGCGGAAAAGCAGTGCGTGGGCCGGCTCGGAATCCACCGCCACGCTCTCCCGGGGCTGGAACAACTTCCACCCGAGAACCCCTTGCCGCTCCGCCCACTCGTGTAGCTTGTAGCGATAAGAAAAAAGATAGGACGACACCGCGATTGTCCCAACCCCGACGATGGCCGTGATTGAAAAAATTTCCTGGCTCACCAAGCCCCGGCTAAACCCGAGACCGACGAGGATAAATGAAAATTCGCTGATTTGGGACAGGGTGATTCCGCTCAGGAAAGACGTGCGTGCGTCGTAGCCCATTCGCAGGTTGATCCACAAAAACAAGACCGGCTTCAGAAGCAGCACCAGAACGATGAGCACCAACGCCGTGCCCATGTTTTGCACCAGCCCCTCGCCGCTCACCCGGATCCCAAGGGTCACAAAGAACACCGCCACGAACAGATTCATCAGCGGGTGCACCCGCCGCCGCAGGTCCTCATTGTAAGGAAATTGCGCCAAAGCCAGCCCCGCCAGAAATGCCCCAACCTCCAGCGAGAGACCGAACCAATGGGCGGCGAGAACCATGAGGAAGCACCACGACAGCGCCCAGATCATCAGCATGTCAGGTGCTCGGGATGCCCAGCGGAAAGGTCTCGGCAGAATGTGCCGGGTCGCGAACCAAGTGAGCCCGAGCAGCAGGCTCATTCCGCCGAATGCCTTGCCCAACCCGGAGGCCACCGCCGCCGCGTCCAGCTCGTCGCCACCTCCTAAACCCGCCAACATGGTCAGCAAAACCACCACCACCAAATCCTGCATCAACAAGATTCCAACTGAGATTCTTCCATACAATAAATTTAGCTCCCCCCTCTCGGCAAGAGTTTTCACCACGACGACCGTGCTACTGAACGTCACTGCGGTTGATAGGAATAGCGCCTCAAGCGCCGGGATTCCCAACAACAGGCACGCTCCATAGGCCACCGCCCCCGTCAGCGCGACTTGTCCAATCCCGGCCACCACCGCCACTTTCCCAACATCCCGGATTTTCGCAAAACTCAGCTCCAGCCCGACTAGGAACAGCAGCAGCGCGATTCCCGTCTCGGAAATCAGCTCCAGCGCGGGGCTCATTTCCACCCAGTCGAAGGTCGGCCCGATCAAAACGCCCGCCAGTAGATAGACCACGATCGCCGGCATCCGGATCATGCGCCCCGCCATCACCAGCACCGCCGCCGCGATGACGATGATGCCGAGGCTTTGAAAAAAGAACGCATCTACCATGTCGACACAACCTTCCGCCGGAGACCGCCACGGATGCAATAAAAAGGAGCGGGGAAGTGAAATCTGGTGAAACAGATGCGGTCGCTCCGCGCGTCACAACAGGTCAGACCTTTTATGCTATTAGCAGTTGCCATTTTGCGCGCTTTCCCTATTATCGAAGGCATGCAAAAAACACGATGGTTGGCGGCATGGAGAAATTCGACCGGGAAACCGATTTTTTATCACTGCATTTCACGCGTGGTGGAGCGGCGATTGGCCTTCGGACCAGGGGAAAAGGAGAAGTTCCGGACCTTCATGCGGATGCAGGAGAAGTTTACAGGCTGCCACGCGGTTTCTTACTGCCTGATGTCAAACCACTTTCACCTGTTGCTCGAGGTGCCGCCGATGGCGAAGGGTGGCCTGTCGGATGCAGAGCTGTTGAAGCGTTTGTCGGCGATCTACAACGAGGCATTCGTCGCGGAGGTGGCGAAGGAACTGGCGGATGCGAGGAACGAGCAAAATTATGCGAATGAATCGGGCTTGGACGAGGCGGTGGCGTCGATTCACGGGCGGTTCACCTACCGGATGCACGACCTCGGCGAGTTCATGAAGGGCTTGTTGCAGCGGTTCAGTCAGTGGTTTAACCGGACTCAGGAAAGGACCGGCCACTTGTGGGAAAACCGGTTCAAAAGCGTGATTGTGGAAGATGGTGTGGCGGCGAAGACGATCGCGGCTTACATCGACTTGAACCCGGTGCGCGCGGGGATCGTGCAAGACCCAGCGGACTACCGGTGGAGCAGTTACGGAGAAGCGATTGGCGGCGGAGCGAAGGGAAATGGAAAGACGGCTCGGGCGGGCTTGGTGCGGGCATTGCGTGCCCACCAAGGAATCGGCGCGGACGCGGACTTGTGGTCTACCGGAGTCTCCCGCGACTACCGGAAATTGCTGCTGGCCGGAGCCGTTGGTAAAACCACGGAGAGGGTAGGCCCGGACGGAGAAATCGCGTTGAAAACATTGCGCAAGGGGATGTCGAAAAAAGATGCGGAAAAGGAAGATGCTAAGGACGGTGAGATACCATTCGGAAAAATGCTGCGTTGTCGGGTGCGCTATTTCACCGATGGTGCGATCATTGGCAGCCATGATTTTGTGAATGACGCGTTTAGCAGCTCGAGGGCCCGTTTCGGGAAATCCCGGAAAGACGGACCTCGAAAACTTCGCGGCGATGCCTCCCCTGCCGCCGGAGTCCTGTGGAGCTTGCGGGATTTGAGAAAATCCATCACGGCAGGTGAGGCTGTATGATTGACCATTGCCCAGCAGCCTTGGGACCCAGACCGCCGCCACCCTGCGGCGTTGAATCGTCACCATCACCCATCGCGATCAACCGGCCAGCCGACCTGTTGCGACGTGGAATAACGCGCAGCTTGGCTTTGACCTAAGCCCGCTTTCCCTCTATCCCACTTGCTTTTCCCATGAAGGAGCAAATCGAAGCCATCCAAACTGAAGCGCTTGCGCAAATCACCGCCGCCGCAGACGAGCGCGCGCTTGACGAGGCCCGCGTGGCCGTGCTCGGCAAAAAAGGCACGCTCACCCTCGTCGCAGCCAGCATCAAGGACGTGCCCAAGGAGGATAAAGCCGCCGTCGGCCAGCTCCTCAACGCCGCTCGCAGCGTCATCACCACCGCCCTCGAGGAAAAGCAACTCGCTCTCCGAGAAATCGCCGACCGCGCCGCACTGGCCGGCATCGACGTCACCCTGCCCGCCCGCCAGGGCCATGTCGGCTCGCTCCACCCGCTGACCCTCATCCGTGACGAGGCCATCCGCATCCTCCGCCGTATGGGGTTTGCCCTCGCTGACGGCCCGGAAATTGAGGACGAATTCCACTGCTTCGACGCCCTCAACACGCCCGCCGACCACCCGGCTCGCAACGAAAAGGACACGTTTTATTTCGATTCCGGGAAACTCCTCCGCACTCACACCTCCAGCGTGCAAGTCCGCACCATGGAGACGCAAACCCCGCCGATCCGCATCATCGCGCCGGGTTCCGCCTACCGCCGCGACGAGATCGACGCCACCCACCTTTCCGTTTTCAATCAACTCGAAGGCCTCTACGTCGGCACAGACGTCTCGCTCCCCGACCTCAAGGGCACTCTCGAGTATTTCCTCCACGAGCTCTTCGGCGCGAAAACCGAGGTCCGTTTCCGGCCGCACTTCTTCCCCTTCACCGAGCCGAGTTTCGAGATTGACGTGAAACTCACCGTCAAAGGCCAGGCCCCGCGGTGGATCGAAGTCGCCGGCTGCGGCATGGTCGATCCCGCCGTCTTCGACGCCATCAACACCTCCCGCAAGGACCAAGCCTTCGACCCTGAAAAAATCACCGGTTTCGCCTTCGGCATGGGCCTCGACCGCCTCGCCATGATCCGCTGGGGCATCAAGGACATCCGCCTCCTCATCGAGAACGACGCCCGGTTTCTCAGGCAGTTTGCCTGAGGAGATAGAAGATCGTGGATCGTGGATCGTGGATCGTAGATCGTAGATCGTAGAAGGAAGATTATGGATAGTGCATCGTTCGGTTACAAAAAGCTGCGAATCTGGGAGCAGGCTCGTGAGCTTGTTGTCGAGATTCACCGCATGACCTTGTCAGCGCTACCAAAGTTCGAGATGTATGAAGAGGGCTCGCAGATTCGCCGCAGTATGAAATCGGTGAAATCCAACATTGTGGAAGGTTATGGACGTCGCCGCCACAAGGCGGAATACGTCCGATTTCTCGATTTTTCCTACGCCTCCGGACTCGAAACCATCGATCATCTCGAAACTCTCGAGGAAACGGAATCCTTGCGGGATAGCGATCTTTTTGATTCGTTGCACGAGCGTCTCACCCAGCTTTCTAAGTCCATCTATCTCTTCACCCGAGGCGTGGAAACCCACCACAACGAGGACCGCTGAAACACCTCTTCATCTTCTATCCACGATCCACTATCCACGATCCACTATCTTCTTCATGAACATCTCTCTCAACTGGCTCGCCACCCACCTCGACCTCTCCGGTAAATCCATCAAGGAAATCGACGACCTCTTCACCTTCGCCGGTGTCGAGGTCGAAGGCATCATTTCCAAAGGCATCGCTTCGGATAAAATCGTCGTTGCCCGGATCATGGAAGCCGTCCAGCACCCGAACGCGGATCGCCTCAAAGTCACGCAAGTCGATTGCGGCGAGCCCACGCTGCGCCAGATCGTCTGCGGCGCGCAAAACTATCAGGTTGGCGACAAAGTCCCCTGTGCCCTCCCCGGAGCGGAGCTTCCCGGCGGCTTCACCATCGGCGAGACCGTCATGCGCAAGGTCGAGTCGAAAGGCATGCTCTGCGCCGCCGCGGAAATCGGCCTGCCAGTCGGCGAAGACGGTCTGCTCATCCTCCCCGCCGACGCGGAAATCGGCAAACCCGTGAAACAGCTCTTCGACTCCGACATCCTGCTCGAACTCGAGGTCACTCCGAACCGCCCCGACCTCCTCAGCCACCGCGGCATGGCTCGGGAACTCGCCACGCTGCTGAAAACCCCGCTTCTTCCTCTGGGACAAGGGAGCGTGGGCGTCTCGCCCGCCTCTTCCTCTTCCACCATCCAAATCCAAGCACCCGCCGCCTGCCCGCTCTACACCGCCGTCCGCATCACCGGCGTCACCGTGAAGGAGAGCCCCGCCTGGCTCAAACAGCGTCTCGAGTCCATCGGCCTGCGCCCGATCAACAACATCGTCGACGTCACCAACTACGTGCTCCACGAACTCGGCCAGCCGCTGCACGCCTTCGACGCCGCCAAACTCACCGGCAGCCTCATCGTCCGCCACGCCGCC
Organism: Akkermansiaceae bacterium; assembly: GCA_040880785.1. Lineage (GTDB taxonomy): Bacteria > Verrucomicrobiota > Verrucomicrobiia > Verrucomicrobiales > Akkermansiaceae > Luteolibacter. The sequence goes on from JBBEEL010000064.1 coordinate 21,630, forward strand.
GAGGGCGAAGCCTTCCTCGCGCTTGACGAGTCCGAGCACACGCTCACTCCCGACGACCTCCTCATCTCTGACGATTCAGGCACCGCCCTCGCTCTAGCAGGTATCATGGGCGGAGCGCACAGTGGTGTCACCGGAACCACCAGCGATGTCCTACTAGAGTCGGCTTACTTCACCCCGCAAGGCATCCGTCGCAGCTCGCGCCGCACTGCGCTTTCCTCGGATTCTTCCTATCGCTTTGAGCGCGGAGTGGATCCCGCCGGCGTCCTCACCGCCTCCGCCTTCGCCGTCAAGCTCATCCTCGAAATCGCAGGCGGCACCGCGGAAGCGAGCACCCAAGTCGCCGGAGAAGTGCCCGTCCTAACGAAACCTGTCGCCCTCGACGTCAAGAAACTCGACCAGCTCATGGGCGGCTCCATTCTTCTAGCAGACGCCGAGGAAATCCTGACCCGCCTCGGGCTCACCAAGCGCGCCGATGGCACTTGGGATGTCCCTTCTTTCCGCGCCGACCTCCAGCGCCACATCGATCTCGTCGAGGAAATCGCCCGCGTCCACGGCCTTGCCAATGTCCCCTCGCGTTTTCTCGGCACCTTCGTCCCCGCTAGCGGGGTCGATGCCGCCTACGATGCCGACATGGTCCTCCGCCGCCGTCTAGCCGCGCTTGGCCTCCACGAATGCCAGACCATCAAACTCATCTCGGACGCCCAGGTTTCCGATGTCCTCCCGCTGCGCCCGCTGCAGGACGGCGATGTCATTCGCGTGAAACTACCGCTCAGCGAGGACCACGCCGTCATGCGTCCCAGCATCGTCCCCGGCCTGATCGCCTCGGCTGCGAGAAACATCCGCCAGCAGGCGAAATCGCTGCGCTTTTTCGAGATGGGTCGCGTCTTCCGCAACGCCGGCGGCGGCAAGGCAAAGGACCAGGAAAGTGAGATGCTGGCGGTTCTCCTCTCCGGCTCCGCCCAGCCCACCGGCTGGTCCCAAGCGGACCGCCCCGCCGATCTCTACGACCTCAAAGGCATTCTCTCCGCCCTGCTCGGCGATCGCGAAATCAAATTCGGGCCTAAAGACCGCCCCGGCTTCGTCCTCGCCAGCGACATCAAGATCGACGACCAAACCATTGGTGTTTTCGCCCGCCTCACGCCCGCCCGCGAGCGCGAACTTGATTTCACCACCCCCGTCTTCGTCGCCGAACTCGACCTCGGAAAACTCCGCAAGCTCCTCAATAGCACCCGCCACGTCGAAGACCTCCCACAATTTCCCGGCTCCTCGCGCGACGCTGCGATGGAACTGCCGCTCGCCATGCCCAACGCCCAGATCGAAGCGGTCATCGCCAAACTCGCCGAGCCCTTGTTAGTTTCGTCCGAGTGCTTCGACGTTTTCACCGACGCCAATGGCCAAAAAATCGCCGCCGACAGAAAATCCGTTGCTTACCGATTCAATTACCGAGAGCCCACCCGCACCCTCAAAGCCGAGGAAATCGACACCGCGCACCAGAAGGTGCTCGAAGCGCTGACCCAAGGACTCGGGGTAAAGTTTCGCTGAGAGGGCCGGCATTTCTCGCGCCGCCGGAGGCGGGGCGCCTTTCCGCGCCGCAGGCGCAGCCTCTGCCAGGCAGGGACGGCCTCTCCGAGCCGTCCGGGGCGTGGGTGGCGAATGAGTTTGTGAATGCGTGGACGCTGCGGCTTTTTCGTCCGCTTCCCATTCACTTCCCGCCCGGAGGATCGGTCCCTGCCGGGTGCTTCGCGCAGCGCAGGGGCTTGACCTCTGCCAGGCAGGGACGGCCTCTCCGAGCCGTCCCGGCGCGTGGGCGGCGAATGATTTTGTGAATGCGGGGGCGTTGCGGCTTCTTCATTCGCTTCCCATTCACTCCGCACGCACCAGACCGCCCGGAGGATCGGTCCCTGCCTTGGCGCGTCCCGCGCCGCTTTTCTGCGCCGCAGGCACGCAGGCAAAGCACGAACCCCGCTTTTTATCCCTGCCATTCGCCGTCTTTCCAGCTACACCCCGCGCATGCAAGCGATTCCCCGATTTGAAGAACTCGACTACCGCCCGACCGATCTCGGCGAACTCATCCTCCGCCGCCGCACGATCCTCTCTCTCGACAATCTCGAAGTCCACGAAATCATCCTCGGCGGTGCCTACCTGATGAGCAGCCTTTTCACCGAGGTGGAGCAGGCTCTTTCCCGGCTGGGCCTCGCGGCGGCGGCGGAAGTATTCTCCGGCGAAAAACTCGACGTCGTCGTCGGTGGGCTCGGGCTTGGCTACACCGCCCGCGCGGCGCTCGACCGCCCGGACCTCGGTTCTCTCATCGTCGTGGATTACCTCCAGCCGGTCATCGAGTGGCATGAAAAAGGCTTGGTCCCGCTCGGACCGGGACTTACCGCGGACCCCCGCTGCCGCTTCGTTCATGGTGATTTCTTCAAGCTCGCCTTGGCCGCGGCGCCCGCCCCCGGTTTCGATTCCGCTGCCCCCGGCCGCCGCTTCCACGCCATTTTGCTCGATATCGACCACTCGCCTTCCAATCTCCTCCACGAGCGCCACGCCGAGTTCTATGAACCGTCAGGACTGCGCCAGCTCGCCGCCCAACTGCACCCCGGTGGTATTTTCGGCCTCTGGTCGGACGACCCGCCAGACGCGGCTTTCATGGATTCGCTCAAGCAGGTCTTCACCTGCTGTGAGTCCCACATCGTCACCTTTCACAATCCCCACCAAGATTGTGAATCCGCCAGCACGGTTTATTTGGCTCGCTGCTAGGGCGCGGGTCTTGCTAGATGAAAATGTGGGCTGACGAGTTGGCGCTGCTGTATCAGCCAGTCTTCGCCAATCTCAGTATTCCCTCGGCACGTTGGGTGACGATCTCGCGAACGATTGTGTTCCTTAACTTGGGTAGGCCTTGGGATTCACTAATCAAATCTAACATTCTCTGGCAAATCGTCCCGACCCGTTCGCGGGCCATCGGCTAGCCGAGTTTTGCTTGGCCGCAGAGTTGCTTGAAGTGCTCGGGGGAAACCTCCGCCAGCGTCGAGGCGTTGCCGATTTTCATCGAGAGCGTCGTCGAAAGTTCCGGCCAGGCCATTGTGCAGACTTGGTCGTAGAGCGGTGCCATCCTGCGGTGATTTCGGCCGCCTCCCCGTCGTCGATCCAGCGAACGTGGGCGGGGGATTCGCCCCCCCGTTCCTCAGGCCAGAGGGAAATTGCGCCAGCACACTCGCCGCCGATCCTCTCCAGCATCGCAAATGATTCTCGCGGGGAAAAGGGGGTTGACCTCTTTCTTGAAGGTTGAGGTTTGAAATTTGAAATTTCGATCTCTTAGCGCCGACGGCGGAGGAGGGCGAGCAGGCCGAGTCCTCCGAGGAGGGCGGCGCCTGGCTCGGGGATGGGTGTGAAGTTCAGAACGAGGTTCGTGTTGCTGTCTGCAAGCCCGACGCTGAAGGCACCACCGCCGAGGGCGTTGGAGAAGCCAGAAGTGCCGTCGAAGGCGCCGGTGTTGATCGTGAATTTGTTCGTGCTAAATTCGGTGATGGCGGTGCCTGTCGAGAACAGCGTCCAGCTTTGTGCCACAGCGTTGTTGAAATTGATGGCATCTCCATTCACATCAGGTCCGATCCCGGAGAGGCTCCAGAGGTTGATGTTGAAGGTGTTGCCCGCGCTCAACAGGGAGAGGTCGAGTGTGGCTCCGTTGATGAGGTTGGTGGTGTCATAACCGGTTCCTGCCACTCCCGTGGCATCATGGATCTGCCAGTCGTAATCGCCGCCGACACCAAGTTGCATGCTGCCGCCATCTTGGGTGAGGGCGCCTGGGCTGGCACCGGGCGCTAGGGTGCCGAGGATGGTGGTGGTGGCGGCCCCCTTGATCGTGCCGTTGCCCTTCAAAGTCTGGGTGCTGGCGACAGTGAATGAGGTCTTGGCGGAAACGTCGAAGGTCGTGCCGCTGTTCACATCGATGGTCGTGCTGCTGTTGATCGAGCCGGTGGAGCTGAGGGCGAGCGTGCCCGCGCTGACGATGGTGGCACCGGTGTAGGTGTTGGCGCCAGAGAGGGTGGTGATGCCCGAACCGGCCTGGGTAAAGCTACCGGCACCGGTGATGGCAGCGCTGCTGAAGTCCGTGCCTTGAGTCACAGCGTTGGTGCGGTTGATCGTAAAATTTGCGCCCGAAGCGATGCTAATGGCACTGTTCGTATTGAGTGAGCCGGTGGTGGTGCCGCTCCCAAGCTGGAGCGTGCCCACGTTGATGGCGGTGGCGCCGGTGTAGGTGTTGGCGGCGGTGAGGGTTTGCGTTCCCAAGCCGGTTTTCGTGAGGGTCATGTTCGCCGCGCCGTTGGCGATGATGCCGCTGTAAGAAGACGTGGCACCTGAGCCCGGATTCAGCGTGAGCGCGGTGACGCCGTTGGTGTAGCCGCCCGAGGTGGTCGTGAATACGGAGGCCAGGTTCTTGTCGCCGGTGAGGCCACCGAAGGTCAGAGTGGTCACCGTGGTTTTAAGACCGGCGGAGGCGGTTCCAGTGATGCTGCTGCTTGTGTCCAGCGCACTGTTCTGGAGGGCCAAGGCGTTGCTCAGTTTGAGCGTGCCCGCGCGTTCGATGGCGTGAGCGCCGACGTTGGTGGCACCGCTAAACGTATTGGCCGCACTGAGGGTGAGGGTGCCGTAGCCGATGTAGGTAAGAGCGCCGGTGCCGGTGATTGCACTGGTGAGGGTGTGGCCGAGGCGTGTGGGCTCAAAGGTAAAGGCGAGCGACGAAGTGCCTACGGTCGTGAAGGTGTGGGTGGTGTAGCCGCCGGACGTGGTTTGAGTGCCACCCGAGCCGGCTGAGGCACCCTGATAGCGCACGATGACGATGCCTGAGCCGCCGTTGCCTCCACTATCCTCATTACCACCACCACCGCCACCGCCGCCTCTGTTTACTGTACCAGAGCCTCCGGTTGTTGTAGTGCTGCCGTTTCCACCTCCCCCAGAACCGCCTGTTCCAGCAGTATAAGCATCACCACCCTCCCATCTTCCACCACCGCCGCCACCAGCATAAGTAACAGATGAACCCGAAATAGATGATGCGATTCCATCACCTCCGTTTGCTGCTACACCACCTATAACAGCAGTTACACCAGCTGTTCCTGCTCCACCGCCACCGCCGCCAGCTGCCCAAGCACTAGCACCAGCAGCCCCATTATTCCCTTGGGAATACAA
>JBBEEL010000065.1:0-7789 GCA_040880785.1 Akkermansiaceae bacterium
CGGCGCGGATGCATTTCTGGGTGTCGGCGGCGCGCGGCGGATCGTAGGGGGCTTTTTCGACGCCAAGGAAATACGGGACGAAGGGATTCATTCCGGCGTTGGTGAACAACAATCCGGGCGACTGCGGCAGCAGCGAGGCGGAAGGCACGATGGTGTGTTGTTTCTCGCGGAAGAAATCGAGGAAGCTTTGGCGGATCTCGGCGGCAGTCATGGGCGCGGTTTTCGAAGAAGAAGAGTGGGGCGAGACGCCCCTGCAACGGCCTGGCGCGAGACGCGCCAGCCACGGTGAAACGGGGCGGGAAGATGCAGGAGGGCCGGGGGCGGTGTAAAGCCTTGCGGAAGGGAGATTTCAGGCCGCCCGGAGCATCACTCGACAGGCTGCGCGCGGTAAACCGGGCGCGAGGCTTCCGGCGCGACGGGAGTGCCCAGGGGGACTGCGGGAAGCTCGGACACCTCCTCAACCGGGGTGGCTCGAAGCGGCAGAGCCTCTTCTTCGACCGGCGCGACCCGCGGCGGCTCCGATTCCTCGACGGAAATCGCCCGCTGCGGCCTGACAAGCACGGCGCGAGGCGCGGGTGCCTCTTTAACCTCTTCAACCTCTTCAATGACGGCGGCTTTCCGCGGCTCGACTTGCCGCTGCGCCTCGGTCGGCGGCGTCTTGCGCATGCGGATTTCCACCCGGCGGTTCGGCGATTGTTCATCGGGGTCGCCGGAAATGACCAGCGGTTGGTAGCGGCCGAAACCGCGGGTGATGATTTTCGTGGCGTCCATCCGGAGCGACTCGACGAGGTAGGTTTTCACCTGTTCGGCGCGCTGGATGGAGAGCTTGAGGTTAAACTCGTCGCCACCGACGAGGTCGGTGTGTCCCTCGATCCAGCAGTAGAGGCTTGGGTTGCGGTCCATCAGCAGGCCGAGCTTCATCAGGCCGACTTTAGCGCTTTCCCGGAGATCGGAGCTGTTGAACTCGAACAGCAGGTCGCTGGGCAGCATGGTTTTGGCAGCGAGCAGGATATTCGGCGGCAGGTCGAGCAGCGCGTCGAGCGAGGTGATGCCATCGAGCGTGCCGCTCTCGACTTTTCCATCCGCGCCGCGGCGGATCAGGTCTTCGGTGAATTTCCCGAGATCCAGATCATCCGCTTGGATGGCACCGGGATCCACGGTCAACTGGCCGACGGCCGCAGGCTGGATGGTTTCCGGCTCGCGGCCGAGTTCCGGAAGGTCACTATCGAACTCAAAACCGGACGAAATTTCCTCCGCGAACGCTTGCGGGCTGCCTTCCATTGCGGGGTTTTGCAGCTGGATGGCGTATTCGGCCTCGAGGAGGCTCGGGCGGATGTCGATCTCCACATCCTCGGGTAAAATGTCGAGCAGTTCGATCTCGTCGAGCAGCGCCGCGGCGTCGTTAGGCGGCTGCACCACCTCTTCGGGCGGTAGCGAGCGCTCGCTCTCCACCGGCCGCACTTCGATCTGCCGGACGTCGACCGGGCGGGTGACGAGCTCCTGCGCCTCCTCGAATTTGAAAGCGATCTTCATCCGGTCGAGCATGAAAAACACGATGACATGCAAGAGGATGGAAACGAACATCGCCACCGCCGCCCACCAGCCAAGGCGGTCGGGTCCTGGCAGGCGGTAAATGCCGGCGCTGCGTGCGGTGTTCCATGAATAGCCTTCGGCCATGAGCCGACTATACGTCGAAGTAATCTGCTGGCAATCCCCGTGCTGGCGATTATTATTCGCTTGGCACTTCTCGTGCTCCCTTTTCCACTAACCTTCCAACAATATGGCCGCCAAGAAAACCGCGACAAAGAAGCCGACTGAATCCGCTCCCAAGGGAGCGAAAGCCACTCCGAAGCCTGCCGCAAAGAAAGCGGCAAAGACCGCAAGCAAAGTGGCGGCGAAAAAAGCGACTCCCGCCGCACCCGCACCTGCCAAGCCAGCACCCGCTGCCAAGAAGTCCGCTGCCAAGCCCTCACTCGACTCGATCGCCCGCGCCGCCTATTTGAATTACCGTCGCCGTGTCGAACGAGGTCTGCCCGGGGATTCCCACGGCGACTGGCTGGAGGCCGAGCGGCAAATCGCCCACGACGGCTAACCGTGGCTTTTTCCAACGCTTCCGACGCTTCCGGCTTGGACAGCGGCGCAAAGGCCTGCACAGTCCGCGGCGTGAACCCCTGCTCATCCCTTGGCATCGGCTTGGCCGGATTTGGAACCGTTGGTTCCGGCGTCTGGAATACCCTGCACCGCAACGGCGCGCTCATCACCGGCCGCACCGGTGGTGGCGTCTCACTGCACATCGCGAAAATCCTAGTCCGCGACCTCGCCAAGGTCCGCGCCATCACCGGTGAGGTGCCTGCGGACGTTTTCACCACCGACTGGCAGGCGCTCGTGGCCGACCCCGCGGTGGAAATCGTCGTCGAGCTCATCGGCGGCACGAGCGACGCCTTTGACATCGTCGCCGCCGCCTTGCGGGCGAAAAAGCCGGTGGTCACTGGCAACAAGGCGCTGCTCGCCGAGCGCGGGGTCGAGTTGTTCGCCCTTTCCCGAGAAATGGACACGCCGATTCATTTCGAGGCCGCGGTGGCCGGCGGCATCCCGATCATTCGCACCGTCCAAGACTCATTCATTGGCAACCGCATCCTGTCCTTTTCGGGAATCATCAACGGCACTTCCAACTACATCCTCGGGCGCATGACCGACGCCGGGCTGACCTTCGAGGCCGCCCTCGCCGAGGCCCAGGCACTCGGCTACGCGGAGGCCGATCCGGCACTCGACGTCAACGGCTGGGATGCCGCCCACAAGGCGATCCTGCTGGCCACTCTGGCCTACGGGTTTCCCATCGACCCCGCCTCGATCCACGTCTGCGGCATCGAGCAGGTCCGCCCGACCGACATCCATTTCGCGAAAAACCTCGGTTACGCGGTGAAGCTGCTCGCGGTCATCCGGGAGCACGCCGACGGCTCCGTCGAGCTCCGCGTGCAGCCTTCCTTCATCGCCCAAAGTCACATCCTCGCCTCGGTCCACGGTGTCTTCAATGCCGTCGCAGTCCATGGTGACGCGGCAGGTGAGTCCTTGTTCTACGGGCGCGGCGCCGGTCAGGATCCCACCGCCTCCTCCGTCGTCGCGGACCTCGTCGAGGCGGCGCGCGGGCGGCGACAAGCCAGCGGCCACCGTGGTTTCCTACCCTACCGCGAAAGCGGCCACATCCTGCCTGTGGGAGAGACCTCGACCGCTTATTACGTGCGTTTCGACGTCACCGACCGCCCGGGCGTGGTGGCGGAAATCGCGCGGGTGCTCGCGGACCACCGGATTGGCATTTCCGGCACCCATTCACCGGTCAACCCCGCCAATCCGGATGCCGAGTTCGTCGACATGGTATTCCTCCTCCACACCTGCCCCTTCGGAAAACTCCAGCAAGCACTCGGCGAAATCGAGACGCTCGACTGCATCAACAGTGCGCCCGTCGTGTTCCGGATTGAAAACCTCGGCTGAGGCGGTCAAGACTGCCGCGATAGCCATTTTCATAAAAAAGCGCTCTAGCAGCAGCTTAAATAGCATTCAAAGCCATTGCGGCGCTGCGCTTTGCCACCGCAGTCCATGGTTGAAAAATTTTTATCGTGCGATCCGGCATCACCCTGCTTGACTTTCAGCGTTCACAAGATGCCGGAAAGTTCCCAAGAAGATACGCTGTTGTTAGTCGATCCCGATCTGGATTTCCTGGATTGGGCGACGAAGCATCTGGCCGCCAAAAACCTGCGGGTGCTGCGCTGTGACAATGCCGCCAACGCCATCAAGGTCGTCGAAAAAACGCCGGTGAGCGTGATCGTCGCGGCGATGGAGCTGGAGCCCTTCGACGGCATGGAGTTGCTCGGCCGGATCCTCCAGCAAAGCCCGCAAACGCTGGTGGTGCTGACGGCGGGATTCCCCACGACTGGCCAAATCATCGAGGCCACCCAGCGCGGCGCACACGACGTCCTGCGCAAGGAGTCGCTGGCATTTGAACTCCGCCCGGTGGTGGAATCCGCGCTGCAAACCCAGGATGACCGCCGCAGCGCCGGCCAGCCGGATCCGGAAATGCCGAAGCACGACAACCGGGTGAAAATGATCGGGATTTCCCGCGCCTTGCAGGATGTTTTCAAACTCGTCGGCCGCGTCGCCCGCTCGGACGCGCCGGTCTTGATCGCCGGTGAGAGCGGCACCGGCAAGGAACTCATCGCCAAGGCGGTGCACGAATACAGTCCGCGGCGGCAGAGGGAAATGATCACCATCAACTGCGGTGCCATCCCTGAGAATTTGCTGGAAAGCGAGTTGTTCGGTCACGAGAAGGGCTCGTTTACCGGCGCGATCGCCCGCCGTGCGGGACGCTTCGAGCAGGCGGACGGCGGCACGCTTTTCCTCGACGAGATCGGCGACATGCCGCTTTCCATCCAAGTGAAACTCTTGCGAGTGCTCCAAGACGGCTCGTTTTCCCGCGTCGGAGCCAACGAAACGCTGACCACCGACGTGCGGATCGTGGCCGCGACTCACAAGAACCTGTCGGCGGAGGTCGCCGCCGGGCGTTTCCGCGAGGATCTTTATTACCGGCTCAACGTGGTGGAAATCAAGATTCCCGCGCTGCGCGACCGGCTGGAGGACATTCCGCTGCTGGCCGAGTATTTCCTCCAGCGCATCACGCGCAAAAATGGCATGGCGCGCATCCGGATCTCCGCGGAGGCCATCGCCACCTTGCAGACGCACAACTGGCCCGGCAATGTCCGCGAGCTGGAAAACACCATCGCCCGGGCCTGCGCGCTGGCGTCCACGCACATCCTTTTACCCGCCGATATTCCACTGGCCTCCGCACCGCGCAAGGCGGCGGCGGGCTTCACCGTGGCGATCGACCAAATGATCAACGCCGTGCCGACCGGGGCGAATCTCCTCGACTGGCTGAACCGGGAGATCGCCGGGCGCGTTCTGGAACAGTTTTCCGGCGACCTGAAAAAGGCGGCCACCGCGCTGAGCCTGCCCGTGGCGGATCTGCGTAAGCTGCTGGGCGGCAACGAATAAAATGCTCCACACCGTCGAACATCCCCTCATCGCCGAAGAACTCACCCGGCTCCGCGACCCGGTTTGTCCGTCGCCGGAATTCCGGCTGCGCATACGGCGGATCGCCTCGTTAATGGTGCCCGCGGTCACTGCCAACATGGCCAGCACGGTGGTCCCCTGCACCACGCCCCTGGAAATCACGACCGGCACCAGGCTGTCGCGCGGGATCATTCTGGTCCCCGTCCTGCGGGCGGGGCTCGGGTTTCTCGATGGTTTTCTGGATTTGATCCCGCAGGCATCCGTCGCGCACATCGGGCTGGCGCGGAACGAGAAAACGCTGGTCGCAGAGCCTTATTATTTGAAACACCCGCCGGTGCTCGGTGAGCATGAAATCATCATTCTCGATCCAATGCTCGCGACTGGCGGATCCGCGATCGAGGCGGTGCGCGCCTTGTGGGAAGTCGGCGCGCGGCATGTGCGCTTCGCTTGCCTGGTGGCGGCGCCGGAAGGGGTCGCCGCCTTGCAAGGGACGTTTCCAGAACTGGAAATTTACGTCGCCTGCGTGGACCGCTGCCTCAACGAGCGGGGCTATATTCTCCCCGGTCTGGGCGATGCGGGCGACCGGCTTTTCGGGACGTATGCCTGAGCTCTATGAGCCTCCCGACGGACTTGGCTGTTATAGGCTGCGGGCAGGATGACCGCGCCACGTGGCCTGGTGGGTCGTGGTCGCTCTCTCGGAGCTTGTCACCCGTCCGCCGCCGCCGGAAACTCCGCCGCGTGCTCCACACCCTTCGCACCCACTTCGGCTTCGATCAATTCCGCGACGGCCAGGAGCCCGTGATCCGCGCCCTGCTCGATGGCCGCTCCGCCCTCGCCATTTTTCCCACCGGCGGCGGAAAATCCCTCTGCTACCAAGTCCCCGCACTCCTGCTAGACGGCCTCACGCTCGTGGTCTCCCCGCTCATCGCCCTGATGAAAGACCAGGTGGACGCGCTCAACGCGAGGGGCATCGCCGCCGCCCGCCTCGACTCCACCCTCGACGCTGAGCAAACCCGCGACGTTTACGCCCGGCTCGAAGCCAACACGCTCAAGCTGCTCTACATCGCGCCCGAGCGCTTCGCCAACGAAGCCTTCCGCCAGCGCATGAAACGCCTGCCGATCCAGCTTGCCGCCATCGACGAAGCGCACTGCATTTCCGAGTGGGGCCACAATTTCCGCCCGGACTACCTCAAGCTCGCAAAACTCTGCCGCACGCTGAAAATCCCGCGGGTCCTCGCCCTCACCGCCACCGCCACCCCCAAGGTCGCCCGCGACATCCGCAAGGCCTTCCGCATCGCCGCCGCCGATCACGTCCAGCTCAGTTTCCACCGCCCGAACCTCGACCTCCGCGTCACCCCCTGCACCGCCGCCGAGCGGAAAAACCTTCTGCTAGAACGCCTTCAGGCAATCGCTGGCCCCGCCGTCGTCTACGTCACGCGCCAGGAGACCGCTGAGGAGGTCGCCACCTTCCTCGCCCGCCAAGGGCTCTCCGTCCGCGCCTATCACGCCGGCCTGCCCGCGGAATTCCGCGCCGATGCCCAAGGTGCTTTCATGCGCGGCGACACCCGCGTCATCGTCGCCACCATCGCCTTCGGCATGGGCATCGACAAATCCAACATCCGCGCCGTCTATCACTACAACCTGCCGAAAAGCCTCGAAAACCACACCCAGGAAATCGGCCGCGCCGGCCGCGACGGAGCCCACGCCGTCTGTGAGATGCTCGCCTGCGGCGACGACCTAACTGTCCTGGAAAACTTCATCCACTCCGACAACCCGTCGCCCCGCGCGCTGGGAAATCTCATCGACCGCGTCCTCCGCCTTGGCCCGGTTTTCGACGTCTCGCCCTACGACCTGTCCACCATCTGCGACATCCGCCCCGCGGTCATTTCCACCGTCATGACGTATCTGGAAATCGACGGCATCATCGAGGCCACCGGGAGTTTCTACGCCACTTACCGCGCCAAGCTGCTGCGGCCGCAGGAAAAGATCCTCGCCGGCCGCTCTGCCGCCGAGCGCAAGCTTGTCAAGCGCCTGCTGGAAACGGGTGAGATGAAACGCTGGTGGCTTTATTTCTATCCGTCGCTCATCGCGGTGGAATTCAACACCCCCCGCGAGAAAATCGTCGCCCTCCTCACCGGCCTCGAAGCCGCCGGCGACATCATCCTCACCGTCTCCGGCGTCCGCCACGGCTACAAGATGAAAAAGGACCCTGGCGATCTCCAACTCCTCGCCGCCCGCCTCGCCGCGCTCTTCCAACAGCGCGAGCAGGCCGACCTCGACCGCCTCCGCCAGGTCCTCGGCATCTCCGCCCAGCGCGGCTGCCTCACCGCCTACCTCACCAAACATTTCGGGGAAAAGTTAGACCAACCCTGCGGCCACTGCGACCGTTGCCGCGGCGTCCCCGCCAAAGCCATCAAGCGGCCGAAATACCGCCGCGCCACCGACGAGGAGCTCGGCATCTTAAAGAACCTCGTGGCCGAGAAACACGCCTCACTCGCCACTCCGCGCCAGCTCGCGCGTTTCCTCTGCGGCATGGCCAGCCCCGCCGCCACCCGCGCCCGGCTCACCCGCCACAACGCCTTCGCCCTCTTCTCAGACATCCCCTTCGCCGAAGTCCACATCCTCGCCGCCGCCGCGTCCTGACTCTTCTCCGCCATCATTTCATAACTCTTGATTCTTAATTCTTAATTCTTAATTCTTAATTCTTAATTCTTAATTCTTAATTCTT
>JBBEEL010000065.1:7889-26657 GCA_040880785.1 Akkermansiaceae bacterium
ATTCTTAATTCTTAATTCTTAATTCTTAATTCTTAATTCTTAATTCTTAATTCTTGATTCTTGATTCTTGATTCTTGATTCTTGATTCTTTTATAAATGAATTTAGTCGCGGAAAATCTCATCTCGCCCGTGGTCCTGTGTTTCGTGCTCGGTATCGTGGCGCGCTGGATCAAAAGCGACTTGGCCTTACCCGAACCGATCTATCAGGGACTCTCGATTTATTTGTTGCTGGCCATCGGCCTCAAGGGTGGCTCCGCGCTGGCGGTGACGCCGTTAGGGGAACTCTGGGCCCCGGCCTTGGTGACCTTGGCCATCGGCGTGATCACCCCCATTTCCGCCTACTTCCTGATCCGGCGCGTTGGACGCCTCGGAGTTGAGGACTCGGCAGCCGTCGCGGCGCATTACGGCTCCGTCTCCGTGGTGACCTTCCTGGCGGCGACCGAGGCGGTGCGCCGGGCGGGATTCGCGGAGGAAACCTATTTGCCGGCGCTCGTCGCGGTGCTCGAGGTGCCGGGCATCATCATTGCGCTGCTCTTCGCCGGCTCGGGCGGCAACGGCGGCAGTTGGAAAAAAGCCCTTCACGAGGTGGTCACCGGTAAAAGCATCGTGCTGCTGGTCGGCGGGCTGGTCATCGGCGCGCTCACCGGCCCAGAGAAACTCGTGGACGTGGAACCGTTCTTTATGAGCGCCTTCAAGGGCGCGCTCTGCATTTTCATGATCGAGCTGGGCCTCGCGGCGGGGAAACGCCTGCGGGACGTGGGACGCGCGGGCGTGCGCTTGCTCTTCCTCGGCTGCGCCTTGCCGGTGCTCCACGGGCTGCTTGGGGTCGCCGGTGCCACCCTCGTCGGCATGTCCGCCGGCGGTGCCGCGGTGCTCGGAGCCATGGCGGCGAGCGCTTCCTACATCGCCGCTCCTGCCGCCGTGCGGGTCGCTTTACCCAAGGCCAATCCAGCGTATTATCTCACGCTCGCGCTCGGCGTGACCTTCCCCTTCAATCTCGCCCTCGGCATCCCCCTCTACCAATATCTCGCCAACCTCTTCGCCTCATGGTCGTAAAAGTCCGCCTCCGCAAAATCACCGTCATCGCCGAACGCCTGCTCCGCGATCCATTGCTCGACCTGCTCAAACGCCACGGCGCCACCGGCTGGACGATCACCGCGGTGGAGGGCGAGGGCTCGCGCGGCGTCCACGCCTCGGAGTGGGAGGGCCGCAACGTCCAGATCGAGACACTCGTCTCGCCGGACATCTCCGGTGCCATCATGAAGGAAATCGGCGACCGCTATTTTGAGGACTGGGCCATCATCGTCTATGCCTCGGACGTGGATGTCCTGCGCGGCGAGAAATACCTGCCATAACCGCACGGAGGCGAGCGCTTCAGCTCGCGGTCGTTCTTCCGGCGGCCCGAGAAATAATGGAGGCCGTATATTTCATCGCCGAGCCGCCCGCTTTCCCGCCATAGTTGCCGCGATGCGTGACGACACCCGCCGATGGATCGAAGCCGACCAAAGCCACTGCTGGCACCCATTCACGCGCCAGTCCGAGTGGTGCGCGCGCGGCCATGAACCGCTGGTGATCACGCGTGGCGAGGGTTCCTGGCTCTGGGATTCCGAGGGGCGGCGCTACCTGGACGGAAATTCCTCGATCTGGACCAACATCCACGGCCACGCCCACCCGCACATCAACGCGGCGATCCGCGGCCAACTGGAACTGGCCGCGCACACGTCCTTTCTCGGCTTCACCCACCCACTCGCAGCGGAGCTGGCGGGGCGGCTTTGCGGGTTTTTCCCGGAAAATACACTGGAGCGCGTGTTTTTCTCCGACGACGGCTCCACCGCCATCGAGTGCGCCTTGAAAATGGCCGTCCAATACCGCCAGCAAACCGGCGAGCCCACGAGAACCCACTTCGTCGCCTTCGCTAACGGCTACCACGGCGACACCCTGGGCGCGGCCTCGCTCGGCGGCGTCGGGCGCTTTTTCGCACGCTTCCGCGGCATGGGCTTTCCTGTCCGGCATGTCGCATCGGTCGCGGAGCTCGACTCGCTCCCCGCCGGAGAAATCGCCGGCGTGGTCATCGAGCCGCTCATCCAGGGCGTCAACGAGATGCGCCCCTGGCCCGTCGGGATGCTTGCGGCGCTACGGAGCTGGTGCGACGCCCACGGCGTCCACTTGATCTTGGACGAGGTGATGACCGGCTTCGGCCGCACCGGCAGCCTGTTCGCCTGCCAACGGGAGAACGTCATTCCGGATTTCCTCTGCCTCGCGAAAGGCCTCACCGGCGGCTACCTGCCGCTCGCCGCCACACTCACCCGCGGGGAAATTTACGACGCCTTCCTCGGCGCGCCGGAAAAGGCGTTCTACTACGGTCATAGTTACACCGCCAACCCCATGGGTTGCGCCGCCGCCTTGGCCAGTCTGGACGTTTTCGACCGGGAACTCACGCTCCAGCGGCTGCCGGAAAAAATCGCCCGCCTCGCCACCGGCCTCGCCGACTTGAAATCCCGCCACCCGCTCGTCCACGAGATCCGCCAGTGCGGGTTCATCGCCGGGATCGAACTCCGCCGGCCGGACGGCGCGAAATTCCCGCCGGACGAGCGCTTCGGCGAGGCCATCTGCCTCGCCGCCCGCGCCCACGGGCTGCTCACGCGGCCGGTCCTCGACACCATCGTGCTCATGCCGCCGCTCTCCACGGGCTTGGAGGAGATCGACCACGCCGTCCGCGCGCTCGACCTAGCGCTCGCCAATCCGGTCTGCTTTGACCCATGAAGAGGAAAATAAACCGCAGATGAACCCAGATGAACGCAGATTGGAATTGATCAAAATCCCTCTTCATCTGCGTTCATCTACGGTTAAAAAATTCTTAAACTGTCCGTATGGACGCTCGGCGGATGAATGCGGGCGCGGCTCACTCCAAATGCTTTACACCGAGCTGGATTCTTTGCTAGTTTCCTGTCCGCGTGTCGCTTTCATGCGGATCTATCAATAATTCAACGACCATGTCTCTCACCATCAAGCCCAAGTCCGAATGCGCCTTTGACCAAATTTCCCTCGGCGAAGTCATGCTCCGCCTCGATCCCGGCGAAGGCCGGATCCGCACCGCCCGCCACTTCGCCGCCTGGGAAGGTGGCGGGGAATACAACACCTCGCGCGGATTGCGGAAATGCTTCGGCTACAAAACGGCGGTCGTCACTGCGTTCGTCGATAACGAGGTGGGCCATCTTATCGAGGATTTCATCATGCAGGGCGGCGTCGCCACCGACTTCATCCAGTGGCGCGAGGACGACGGCATCGGCCGCAACGTGAGAAACGGCCTGAATTTCACCGAGCGCGGCTTCGGCGTGCGCGGCGCGGTGGGAAATCCGGACCGCGGCAACACCGCCGCCTCCCAACTCAAGCCGGGCGACGTGGATTGGGAGCATATCTTCGGAAGACTCGGCGTCCGCTGGTTCCACACCGGCGGCATCTACGCCGCGCTCTCTGAGTCCACCGCCGAGCTCACCGTCGAGGC
The DNA here is from genome assembly GCA_040880785.1 of Akkermansiaceae bacterium. Taxonomy (GTDB): domain Bacteria; phylum Verrucomicrobiota; class Verrucomicrobiia; order Verrucomicrobiales; family Akkermansiaceae; genus Luteolibacter. The sequence goes on from JBBEEL010000065.1 coordinate 11,395, forward strand.
GGTGAAGGCGGCCAACAAATACGGCACCGTCGTTTCCTATGACCTCAACTACCGCCCGTCGCTCTGGAAAACGATCGGTGGCCTTGAAAAAGCGCAGGAGGTTAACCGCGAGATCGCGAAATACGTCGATGTCATGATCGGCAACGAGGAGGATTTCACCGCCTCACTCGGCTTCGAGGTCGAGGGTGTGGACCACAACATTTCCACCATCGAGCTGGACGCGTTCAAGGCGATGATCGAGACCGCGGTGAAGGAGTTCCCGAATTTCAAGGTCGCCGCCACCACCCTCCGCGGGGTCATCACGGCCACCGTCAACGACTGGTCGGCCATCCTCTGGCACGAGGGGAAATTCCACGAAAGCCGCAAATTCCCCGGCTTGGAAATCCTCGACCGCGTCGGCGGTGGCGACAGCTTCGCCTCCGGTGTGCAGTTCGGATTCCTCGAATTCAACGACGCCCAGAAGGCGGTCGAATATGGTGCCGCCCACGGCGCGCTGGCCTCCACCACCCCCGGCGACACCTCCATGGTCACCCGCAAAGAGGTCGAAAAGCAGATCGGCGGCGGCGGCGCGCGGGTGGTGAGGTGACTGCTGGGCCGACGGGGACGTCGGCGCTCCGGGGGAGCACACGCGCCCTCGCGTTTTCCCTGTCGCGCCCTCGCGGCAGGGTGGGCTCGCATTAGGGAAAGACGTCCATTTTCTGGCAAACGCCTTTTTTCAGCGCGGGCGCTGAAAACCACGTGATGGAGCGTCGCGGAATCGGCTGCCAGTGCGGCGGCGCGCCGACCACTTCCCGGTCCTCGGAGGTCGTAGGTGACCAGACACTGAAGGTGCTCAAACCAAATGTGCAGCAGCTCCTGATGGCTGTCCTCCTCGTCGCCGCCGATCGGGTTGTGATCATTTCCGTCAACACGGTCAACCGGTCCGCGCCGGCCAGTCCCACCATGGCTTGGCGTTGGGTTTCACCGACGGGCGCAAGATTACGGCTCGAGGTGCAGGAATTCGCTCGACACGGCGAGGCCTCGCTCATCAATGAGATTGAGGTAAACGGCTTTCACGCCCGGGGGCAAGGGGAAGGTGGCTTGCTGGGTGCCGCCAGGCAGCGTGGTCACTTTGGGCAGCGCCATGTCCTGCACCTGCCAGTTCACCTTCGGCCAGTCGTGGCGGACGTCGCCCTTGATCTCGACGGTGGGTATGGCTTCGGCGATGTAAACGATCTGCGCTCGCGTGACGGGTGTTTCTTCGCGCCAAGTCAGCCTGACCTTGTTGTTCTCAAGTGTCGTGCTGAGGATGCGCGCCAAGGGTGGTGTGCCGCGCGTGACACTGTCGGCAAAGGCGTAGATTTCGCGCAGAGCGTTCGGGCCGGTCTCGCCGAAGACGCCGCCGTGGCCCTGTGTCGGAAGAAGCGTCATCCACGAGTTGGGGCCCGTTTCCCGCCAGGATTTCGTAGTCATGGGCGGCAGGCCGTATTTGTCGTTGTCGCCGTTGATCCATAGCCAGTGGGCTTTGCCTTTGGGCTGGCGGTAGAAGTTCGCAGGATCCCAGCTCATGACTCCGGGGTGCTCTTTGATGATGGCATGCCAGACATTGCCGAGATCGTTGTGGCCCCCGATGTATTGCGGCACGACGAACGCCAACCGCTGGTCGAGGCCGCCCACGACGCTGCACACGACCGATCCCATCGAGATGCCTACAATGCCGATGTGGCGGGCGTCCACCTCGGGGCGCGAGGCGAGAAAGGACACGGACAGGATCGAGTCGGCCACAGCGTGATACAGCCATTGTTCCTCCGGTGGCAGGGCGGGATCAGCGAAACCTTTCGGCCACCGCGGCTGCCCGCCCCAAGGCTGGCCCAGACTGTCCAGCGTCTTCCAGCCAGGGTCGCCGGGTTTGCTCTTGCGTGTCCTCACCGGCAGATGGCCCGCAGTGTCCAGCGAGAGTGCAGCGTAGCCTTTGGCGATCCAATACTTTGCCCAGGCTGCGGACGCCGTGCCGCCGCCGCCGTGCACGAGCACCACGGCGGGCACTTTGCCGGCCACGTGGGTGGGATAACCGAAATATGCGTAGAACTTCGTCGGCCGCCCCTTGAAGGGCAGGCCGTCAAGCAGGAGCGACTGCAAGCCCTCAGCTTTGCCTTCCTGAGTCTCGATCGAGGCCGGCGGTTGGGAAAGTGCGGCTACGTTCCAGTTCGGCGGATGGAATTCGGCGGCATGGCCACAGAGCGAAAGCAACAGCAGAATCGGGAGAGGGTTTTTCATGACTGCTAGAAATTTAATGCTAGGAATTTGCTTCTTTCCGGAGGCCCCTTAAGCAGCCGTTGGGCAAGACCGGAAGGCGGGGAAAAGGGGGGAGGAAGAAGTGAAAAGCGCAGAGTGAGCAGAGAGTAGAGAAGAAAAATAACCAAAAACAGCTGTGCGGCAGTGTCGATTTCTGGATTTGGCACTCACATTCATCTGCCGCGAGCGTAACTTTCCAACCCGCTTTGTCAAGCTTGTGACCCGCCCAGCGATTGAATGCCCGCGCCAATGATGGATTAATAAAAAATCCGTCCCAAGGCGGGCGGCACCAGACCGGCGGATGCGTAAAGCAAGGGCCGCAGCGTTTCCATGAGCCTTCGTGCGGCCAGGCTGTCACGGCAGAGCCCGCGAATGAGATGGACCCCACCGGTGAGCGGGCCGTGGCCGAGATAGACGTCGCCGCCACTGAGGCTATCCAGCGCCGCGGCCGGCCACTTGGCAGCCATCACCCCCGCGGCATAAACTGAAATATAATGCGCGGCGGGAAATTTCGCGCGCAGGGCCTCCAAGCTGTCATCATCCGGCCGCAGCTCGTAGCGCTCGCGGGCGACGAGCGCCCCACCAAGCAGCAAATCCAAGTTCCAGCGCAATTGTTGGTAAGCGAACACCTCACCCATCGCCACCCGCCCGGGGGCGATCCACTCGGAGAACAAAAGGCTCGCCGCGGGATGAAGGTCCACCACGGTCCGCTGCTCATAGCGCGCGCCGCCATGCGGGATAAACGGCTCTGGGATCCATTCCAGAGAGGCACCCTCATCGACCCGGAATGTCTGCGAGCTCACCGCCGCCGCCCCCGAGCGGGTGCGATAGACCCGCGAGGCGGACGGTGTGCTGAGCACCAACTTCGCGCCGCGGGCGACGTGGATGTTAGCTTCTAACCGATCCCCGTCGAAAAACCCGGCGGTGGGATTGACGATGCTCTGCACCCGATGCCCTTGGTCCAGATGGGACTTGCTCAGATGCACCGGCGCGCGGAAATGCTGGCGGGAAATGTAAGGCACGCCGTCTGCCCGGAGCTCGCAGCGGAGGTCCAGGTGTCCGTCCAGCGCCGAGCCCGAAACCGGATGTCCGGATGGATTAGACAAACAAATACTCATGTTTCAACCAGGCCAGCAGATCCTCTTTCCCCTTCTCTGATTTCAAGTCCGCGAACAGGAAGGGCCTGGCCCCACGCTGGATTTTCGCGTCCCGCGCCATGACATCCAAGTCCGCGCCAACGTAGGGCGCGAGTTCGGTCTTATTGATTAACAGGAGATCGCTCGTCCGGATCGCCGGCCCGCCCTTGCGTGGGATCTTGTCACCCTCCGCCACGTCGATCACGTAAATGTAGGCATCCACCAGCTCAGGGGAAAACGTCGCGGATAGATTATCTCCACCGCTTTCGATCAGGATCAGCTTGAGGTCCGGGTGGCGGTTTTCAAAATCCACCACCGCGGCCATGTTCATGCTGGTGTCGTCGCGGATCGCGGTGTGCGGGCAACCACCGGTTTCCACGCCGGTGACCCGGTCGGCCGGGAGCACGCCCTCACGCAGCAGGAACTCGGCGTCCTCGCGGGTGTAGATGTCATTGGTGATCACCGCGAGCGAGATTTCGTCCTTCAGCCACTGGCAAAGCCGCAGCACGCACATGGTCTTGCCGGAGCCGACGGGGCCACCGACACCGAGGCGAAACGGACGAGTGATAGAGTTAGGAAATGAAGAGTCGGGCATGGGCGCGGGCATGGCGGAGTGAGGCGATTTCAAGAAGCGGGTTGAACCATCCATCCGGGGCGTGGGAAAGGGCGGCGTCGATCTTCTCGCCGAGGATCATCAACGAGCGGCGGGCGATCAACTGGCAGGACGTCTGACCGATGCGCATGAGCTTCATCGGCGCGGCGGTGAGGCCGGCGACTGTTTGGAACGCGAAGGCGCGCGCCGCCTGGGCCACGGGCAGCGCGGAAAGCTCCAGCGCGGCGACAACCAGATGGTGGCTGCGGGGGGAAATTTTTCGGTGGCGCAGAATCAGTTCGCTAGGATCCAGCCGGGCTAACAAATCAAGCCGCTGCGAGCCGATCCGCCGGCTCGCGTCACGCAGCTCGGCCGGGATGCGCCAGGCGTCGAGCTCGGCGTCGAGCTCTAGCAGGACTGCCGAATCCTCCGCCAGCGCGGCGGAGTGAGCGCGGGCGAACATCGGGATCTCGAAGGTCAGCAGCGCGGGGAGAACCTGCTTTTCAATGAAGCATTCCAAGTCCGCTGCCGAGGTCACCACCCCGGACTCGACCAGCTCCTCGAGCCCGAACGAGTGGGCATAGGAGCCAGACGGATAGGCGGTGTCATTGGCCTGAAGCAGCCAGAGCAGCGGGTCGGATTTCATGCGTGGGCCATGGCTTTCATGGGATTGAAAATAACCTCCGGTTCCCGATACGCCCAGCCCTCGCGCTCGAGCAGCCGGGTCATCGCGTCGTCATGCAGAATCCGGATCGCATCCGGCAGGATCTCCGCCGGCAAGTGCAGGTTGCCCACTTTCCATGCGACCAGCGCCGCTTGCGCCGCGGAGTCGATGGCGATTTCATAGACCATCTCCGGCAACTGACTAACAACGTAGTCGTTACCGTTTTCATGATGGATCACGCCGCCGTCGCTCAGCCGGGATTCCAGATCAAACCCAAACTCGCGGCCATCTTCAGCGACGCCCCGCCAGCGGCGTTTGAGAAACTTCCGCCGCTCGGCGGCGAGAACGATCTGCCGCTCGGGCGGAAGAGCGGAGCGCGGCGCGAGGAGATGGTGGATGAGATGCATCAACTTGGAAGGAAAGCTTGAACCGCGAATGGACGCGAATAGACGCTAATTTTCAAACAATCCATTCTTTGACCTTTAATATCCTTTTCGCGTCCATTCGTGTGCATTCGCGGTTTTTAGGATTAAAACAAGAAATATCGCTGCGCCATGGGCAACACTGAGAGTGGCTCGCAGCGGAGTTCCTCGCCCCCGGCGGTCACGGTGTAGGTGTCGGGGTCCACTGTGATTTCTGGTAGAGAGTTATTATAAGGAAGATCACGCTTGCTAACGGAACGGCACTTCTTCACCGCGACGAGGCGTTTTTGCAGGCCAAGCCCGTCGAGCGCGCCCGTCTCGAGCGAGGCGGCGCTGACGAAAGTCACCGAGGTCGCGGCAACGGCCTTGCCGAAGGCGGCAAACTGCGGGCGATACATTGTTGGCTGAGGCGTCGGAATCGAGGCGTTCGGGTCACCCATGTTTGCCCAGGCGATCAAGCCGCCCTTGAGAATGGTTTCGGGTTTCACCCCGAAGAAGGCGGGTTTCCATATCACGATGTCCGCGAGCTTTCCCACCTCAATGCTGCCAACTTCATGGGATATGCCATGGGCGAGCGCCGGGCAAATCGTATATTTCGCAACGTAGCGCAGCGCGCGGAAATTATCTGCGGCGGGGTGGTCCGGGCCATTGAGTTTACCAAACTGCACTTTCATTTTGTGCGCCGTCTGCCAGGTGCGCGTGATGGTCTCGCCGACGCGGCCCATCGCCTGGCTGTCGGATGACATCATGGAGATCGCGCCGAGATCATGGAGCCGGTCCTCCGCGGCGATAGTTTCCGGGCGGATCCGGCTTTCCGCGAAGGCGACGTCCTCGGGGATCCGCGAGTCGAGATGATGACAGACCATGAGCATGTCGAGATGCTCGTCGATGGTGTTGGAGGTGAAGGGCCGGGTCGGGTTGGTGGAGGAGGGCAGCACATTCGCCTCGCTGCAAACGCGGATGATGTCGGGCGCGTGGCCGCCGCCGGCACCTTCGGAATGATAGGTGTGAATGGTGCGGCCTTTGAACGCGTCGAGCGTGCTTTCCAGGAAGCCCGCCTCATTCAAGGTGTCGGTATGGATCGCAACTTGGACATCGAATTCATCCGCGACGCCGAGACAGGCATCGATGGCGGCGGGAGTGGTGCCCCAGTCCTCATGCAGCTTCAATCCCATCGCACCTGCTAGAATCTGCTCGCGCAGCGGCTCAGCCGATGCGCAATTGCCTTTTCCAAGGAATCCGAGATTCACGGGGAAGGCTTCGGCCGCCTCCAGCATGCGGTGGATATTCCATTTTCCCGGCGTGCAGGTGGTGGCGTAGGTGCCGTGCGCCGGGCCGGTGCCGCCGCCGAGCATCGTGGTGATCCCACTGGCGATCGCATGCTCGATTTGCTGCGGACAGATGAAATGGATATGGGAATCGATGCCGCCCGCGGTGATGATACATCCCTCGCCGGCGATGACTTCCGTCGCCGCGCCGATGGTCATGGTGATGCCATCCTGCAGCAAGGGATTCCCCGCGTGGCCGATGCCGACGATGCGGCCCTGCTTGATACCGATGTCCGCCTTGATCACGCCATGGGCGGCGTCGAGGATGAGTGCGTTGGTGATCACGAGGTCGAGCGATTCGGCATCGGTGGCGAGCGGCGACTGGGCCATGCCGTCGCGGATGACTTTTCCGCCGCCGAATTTCACTTCATTTCCATAACCGCCCTTTTCCGTGATGAGATCGCGCTCCACCTCGATGAAAAGCTCGGTATCGGCAAGGCGCACTTGGTCGCCGGTGGTCGGGCCGAACATGCCGGCGTAGTTGGCGCGGGTTTGTTTCATGAATCGAGGGGGCCGTTGACCAGGTTGTTCAGACCATAGACCTCGCGGGCTCCGGCGAAGGCGACTAACGGCACCTCGCGCGTGTCGCCCGGCTCGAAGCGGATGGCGGTGCCCGCGGGAATATTCAGCCGGAATCCGCGGGCCGTCTGCCGGTTGAAATGAAGCGAGGTGTTGACTTCAAAAAAGTGAAAGTGACTGCCCACCTGGATTGGCCGGTCACCGGTGTTCGCTACCACCACGCTCGCGGTGGCCAAGCCCGAATTGAGTTCCAGATCGGGAGCGCCGGCGGGGGTGATGATTTCTCCGGGGATCATCGGACGGGATGGTGGACGGTGACGAGTTTGGTGCCATCGGGGAAGGTTGCCTCGACCTGCACGTCATGGATCATTTCCGCGACACCCTCCATGACTTCATCGCGGGAGACCAGCGTGGTGCCGAAGCTCATGAGATCGGCGACGCTGCGGCCGTCGCGCGCGCCTTCCAACAGCTCGGCAGTGATAAGCGCGACCGCTTCGGGATAATTGAGCTTGAGCCCGCGGGCACGCCGCCGTTGCGCGAGATCGCCCGCGACGACGACGAGAAGTTTTTCCTGTTCACGCGGAGAGAGGTGCATCGGCGCGTGCGATTAGAGAATCGGGATCAAGGAAAGCGAACCCAGGGCCAGGAAGAGCGCGCTGATTCTGACCGGCGTCCTGCCGTGGAAACAAACTACGGCGATGCTGCCTAAGGCGACAGCGGCAAGCAGGTAGTCGAGAGCGCCGTGGGAGTGCAGGAAGGTGGCCTTGAGGAAATCGAATTCATCAGTCTCTTCCGGATGATAGTGTCCTGGATGTGCGGAGAGCAGAAACGGGGTTAAAACAGCGGCCGCGGCAAACAACCAGGTGGCGCGCCGCCAGGAACGGTGGAGGAGATTTGTTGGGCTCATGAGGATGACAGCCGGAGACGAGCAATGGCCATGCCAAGCAACGAAAAAACCATGCCCTCCGGAGAGGACATGGCCTTTAACCAATTTCAAACCAAGGGAATTATTTGTAAGTGCCCTTCAGGAACGGCTCGCCGACGACGTCCTTGTATTCCTTGAGGATCTTGAATTGTCCGTCGGCGCGGGTCTCGCCGATGAAGACATTCTTCGTGAGGTGGTGATTGGACTGCGAGGTCACGGTGCCACCTGGGCCATCGAAGGAAATGCCGCTTTTCAGCGCTTCCATGACTTTTTCCACCTCGAAGGTGCCGGCCTTTTCAACGGCAGCCTTCCAGAGATAAACGCCGTTGTAGGACAGGACCATTGGGGAGCAGGTCACGCGGCCCTCTTTGACGATTCCGGGGACGGTGGACTTCGCGAGCCAGGCTTGGAAGTTCTTGATGAACTCGGCGTTGGCAGGACTCTTGATCGACTGGAAGTAGGTCCAGCAGCCGAGCTGGCCGACCAATTGACTGGCGGGAAGGCCGCGGAACTCGTCCTCGGAAACCGAGAAGCTGACCACCGGGCAGGACTCCGCATCAAGACCGGCGGCGGCGTATTCCTTGAAGAAAGGGACGTTGGTGTCGCCATTCAAGGTGTTGATGATGCAGGCGTCACCGCTGGCGGCGAACTGCTTGATCTCGGAGATGATCTGTTGATAGTCGGTGTGGCCGAAGGGGGTGTATTTCCCGGCAGAGATAATGTTTCCGCTGGCGTCCTTCGTGAAGCCGCCACCGATGTTTTCAATGGGCACTCCCTTGCTCAAGAGGTATTCGAGCAGGATCAGGTTGGTCGTCTGTGGATAGACGTAGTCGGAGCCGATCAGGTAAAACTTCTTTTTCCCTTCCTCGAGCATGTAGTCCACCGCGGGAGTGGCCTGTTGGTTGACCGCCTCGGCGGTGTAGAAGATGTTCGGCGACATTTCCTCTCCTTCATACTGGACTGGATAGAACAAGAGCCCCTTCTTCTCCTCGAAGACTGGCAGCACCGACTTGCGACTGACTGAAGTCCAGCAACCGAAGGTCACGGATACTTTATCCTGATCGAGAAGTTCCTTGGCTTTTTCCGCGAACAGCGGCCAGTTGGAAGCTCCGTCAACCACGACGGGTTCGATTTTCTTGCCCATGACGCCGCCCTTGGCGTTGATCTCGTCAAAGGTGAAGAGGAGAATGTCTCGCAGGGAGGTTTCACTGATGGCCATGGTGCCACTCAGCGAGTGAAGCACGCCGACTTTGACGGTCTCTTGCGCCGAAGCGGAAGCCGTGACGAGGGTTGCCGCAGCAAGTGCGGAGGAAATGAATCGAGGGGTCATTTTTTAATGGGAATGATAGTATTGAAAAATAGAGAAAGAAAGCGAGCGGGAGAGCATTGGTGCCAAGTGACCAATCGGACCCTCCCGCCGCAACCGTTTGATGCTGAGAATAAGGTATTAGAATGTGCAGGCCAGTCCGAGGCTCGCAGTGAGGAAGTTATCCTGCGGGTTGTTCGGGATGACGCCGTCGTCAGTAAGGAAGTAAGTTAAGCCGCCGTTGAGACTCCAATCACCGTAGGCATCTCCAATGTAGGGAGTAAGAGGCAAAGTCGCTGCAACCCCTACGGAAACGAAACCGAAGCCATCGTCAGACCCTCCAGCGAGTGGGGAGTTATGGAAATCGTCGGTGAGGAAGTAAGCGATGTTGACCGGAAACGAAAGCGCCACGGGGCCTGCATCCAAACTGTGCGAGAGACCGAGCACCAGAACAGTTCCTTCGTCGCCATTGGCCGCACCCTGGGCGAGGCGTTGGTGAATGGTAAGCGATGGCGAAAGGAAGGTGTCGTATGCAAACTTGAAATCGAGGATTTCTTCCGTGTCGTTCCCATACATCCATGCCTGATAGGTAGCGCTCACGGTGAGTTTGTCAAAAGAGTAGGAAAGACCAGCCCAGACATCAACTTCCTGAATTTTGTTCCCGATCGAGCTATCTACCTTTGAATTCACGTCCCACCAAGTGCCGAGCGTCAGTGTGAGATCGGCTGGCAAGGCGAAAGCCAACTCCAACAGAGGGTTAAATGTAGGATCGGACATGGACGAACCGTCTCCCCAAACATCGGCACCGTAAGAGATGAAGTGCGAGTTGAAGTCCAACTTCAGAACGCCGGAGATAACATCCTCCGCAACGGAGGGTGCGGGGGCGGTCGTCATGGTTTCGGTGACACCCGCTGTCGCCGTGCCTGTGGCCACGGCTAGTGCGAGCAAGGGTGATTTAATCAGGTTTTGGCAATACTTGGTTTTCATGAATCAGTTATTGTTTATGGTGGTAATGGCAGGGTATCCTACACGAGGCCACTACAGCTTGCCGCGTGCCAATACTTAGCTAAATAACGTTAGTTTAGCGCCCAAAACCCGGAATTTTTGTTAAGATGGCAAGCCTGATGAGTAGAATTAATACATGAAATCCCGGGCCATGAATCACACGCATGACAAAGGCAGGTGAAGCTTTGGAAGCTGGATTCGCATCGCGGCCTCAGACCGTCAGGAACTCCTTGACCACGTCAGCGGTAAGTCCGGGCATCTCGCCGGAGGCGGCCACGGAGCCCCGCTCGAGGATGGCGAAGTCGTCGCCGAGTTCTTTGCAGAAGTCGAGATACTGCTCGACGAGCAGAATCGCCATGGCTCCTTCCTGCCGCAGCATTTTGATTGCGTCACCGATTTGGTCGATGATGTTCGGCTGGATGCCCTCGGTCGGCTCGTCGAGGATTAGGAGCTTTGGGTTGGTGAGGAGGGCGCGGCCGATGGCGAGCTGTTGTTGTTGGCCGCCGGATAGCATGCCTCCCTTGCGGTGGAGGAACTCCCGGATGATGGGGAATAAGGTGTAGATCCGCTCGGTCTCCGCGCTGTTGCGTTTGCGGCCACGGGCGCTGAGGCCAATGAAGAGGTTTTCCTCCACGGTGAGGTGGGGGAAAATCTCGCGTCCTTGGGGCACATAGCCAAGCCCAAGCCGGGCACGGGTCGCGGAGGAAGCGGAGTTGATAGAAACTCCGTCGAGTTCTACGCTGCCGGCATCCGCTGGCAGCAGGCCCATGAGCGCCTTCAGGGTGGTGCTTTTGCCAACCCCGTTGCGCCCCATGAGGCAGAAAACGGTCTTGGGGCGGATGGATAGATTGACTCCGCGCAGGATGGCGCTGCCTCCGATGGAGACCTGGAGATCTGAAATGACCAGGCTGTTGGATGGTGGCTGCGCGGCGGTCATGCGGCTTTGGATTTGCGGCCCAGATAGACTTCGATGACGCGTTCGTCGGCCTGGACCTGATCGACTGGGCCTTCGCAAAGCACGTGCCCTTGATGGAGGACGGTGACCTTGCGGCCTTGGGAGATTTGCCGGACAAAGGTCATGTCATGCTCGATGACCACGATGGTGTGCTTGCCGGCGAGGGAGAGCAGGAGCTCGCCGGTGCGGTGGGTTTCCTCGTCGGTCATTCCCGCGGCGGGCTCATCCACGAGGAGGAGCCTCGCTTCCTGGGCGAGCAACATCCCGATTTCCAGCCATTGTTTCTGGCCGTGCGCGAGCGCCCCGGCTTTCCGGTTGGCGTGGGCGGACAACTTGATCACCGTTAGGATCTCGGCGATGCGGTCGCGCTGGTCTGAGGTGACTTTTCCAAAGAGACTGTGCCAAATGCCGCGGGAGCCGGCGAGGGAGAGGATGAGGTTTTCGGTGACGGTGTGGTCGGTGTAGACCGTGGGGGTTTGAAATTTCCGCCCGATGCCATGACGGTAGATTTCATATTCATTGAGCTTGAGGAGGTCGTGCTTGGCGTCGTCCCATAACAGGGTGCCCTGGTCGGGCTGGGTCCGGCCGGTGATGATATCGAGAAAAGTCGTCTTGCCTGCCCCGTTCGGGCCGATGACGGTGCGGAGCTCGCCTTCGTCGAGGTAGAAGTTGAGGTCGTTGATGGCTTTGAATCCGTCGAAGGATTTGTTGAGCCCTTCGGCAGCGAGGAGAAATGGTTTTTGGCTCATGGTTCGGTGGCTTCCGCGGGTGTGGGTGTGGTTTCGGCGCGGGCGGATCTCCGTCGGATTTTATCGACGAGGTTCTGGATCTGGCCGGGGATGCCGACGATTCCCTTGGGCATGAACATCACGGCGAGGACGAAGGAGCCGCCGAGGATGAGCACCCATAGGTCCGGATAGGCGCGGGTGGCCCAGCTTTTCAGGGCATTGACGGAGACCGCGCCGACGACCGGGCCGACGAGGGTCCCGCGGCCGCCGAGGGCGACCCAGACGACGGCTTCGAGAGACTTCTCGGTGGTCATTTCGCTGGGATTGATGATGCCGACCTGCGGCACGTAGAGCGCGCCGGCGAGCGCGGCAATCATCGCGCTGAGGACGAAGATGAACAATTTGAAGTTGGCGGTGGCATAGCCGGAGAAGAGCACGCGGTTTTCCGAATCCCGGATGGCGCGCTGGATCAGGCCGAAGCGGGTGCGGGTGAGCCATTTGCATCCGGCGACCACGGCGACGGCCAGCACGGCGGTGCAGATATAGAGGATCCGCTGGGTGGAGGCGATGCGGAGGTCTGCGCCGAGCAAGGTGCGGAAGTCGGTGAAGCCGTTGTTGCCCCCCATGAGCAGGTCGTTGCGGAAAAATAACAAGGCTGCCCCATAGGTGAGAGCTTGGGTGAGGATCGAGAAGTAAACTCCCTTGATGCGCGAGCGGAAGGCGAGGTATCCAAACACGTAAGCCAGCAAGGCGGGGGCGATGAATACCATCGCGAGGGCGAAGGGGAAGGAGTTGAACGGCTCCCAGAAGGCGGGTAGTTCGGTATGGCCGAGGAATACCAGGAAGTCGGGTAGATCACTTTTGTATTGGCCGAGCTTCCCGATCATGAGCATGAGGTGCATTCCCATCATGTAACCGCCGAGGGTGAAGAACAGCGCCTGGCCGAGTGATAGCAATCCGGTGTAGCCCCAGAGCAGGTCGATCGAGATCGCCATGATTCCATAACAGAGATATTTTCCCCAGAGGTTGAGGGTGAAGTCCTCGATGAAGCCGAGGAGGTTGAGCGCGGGCATGACCACGACGAGAAAGACTGCGGCGGCGATGAGGATGGGAACGCGGATCCGTCCGGTGAAAGGCTGCTTGCTCATCGATTCTTAGTCGAGACTACGGGAACGGGTTACGAAAATGCCGGCGGGCCGCCATTGGAGGAAGAGGATGATCGCACCGAGCACCATGATTTTCCCTATGACGGGATTTCCGAGGTATTGTTGGAGCGCCTGGTCCGCCATCCCGATGCCAAGGGCGCTGACGACGGTGCCGAGGATATTTCCGACGCCGCCCACGACCACGGTCATGAAGGCATCGACGATGTAGTTCTGGCCGAGTGACGGGCCGACGTTGCCGATCTGGGAGAGGAAGGCCCCGGCGAGTCCGGCGAGCCCGCAACCGAACGCGAATGTGAGCATGTTGACGCGCTCGGTGCGGACGCCCATGCAGGCGGCCATGTTGCGGTTTTGCATGACCGCGCGGATGAGGAGCCCGAGCGAGGTTTTATTGAGGACCAGCCAGGTGACGCAAATGATCAAAACGGCGAAGCCGATGACAAACAAGCGGTTCCAGCCAAAAACCACATCGTTGACCGTCCAGTTTCCCGAGAGCCAAGCGGGGCTGGAGACTTGGACGTTATTGGAGCCGAACACGAGCCGGAACAGTTGTTGGAGAACCAGGGAAATCCCCCAGGTGGCGAGCAGCGACTCCAGCGGCCGGCGGTAGAGAAAGCGGATCACCGAGCGCTCCAACAGGATTCCCACCAGCGCGGCAGTGAGGAAGGCGGCGGGAAGCGCGAACACGAAATACAAGCTCATCCCCGTTTGCGACAGGTTCATTCCGGGGATGGCAACCGAGAACCCGAAAGGCGAGAGCTTGAGGCCGGAGGCGAAGACGTTCTGCACGACATAGGTGGTGTAAGCTCCGACCGCGATGAACTCGCCATGGGCCATGTTGATGATTCCCATCAGACCGAAAGTGATCGCCAGCCCGATGGCAACCACGAGGAGAACGGACCCGAGCGAAATCCCGCGGAAGGCGGTTCCGACGAGGTTGATCCGGGAGATGTGGGCATCGATCAAGGAAATGGCGCTTTCCCCGGCGCGGGCGGTGGCCGTATCTCCGGCCGCCTCCGCCTCGTTGCGGATGACCTTGATGGTGTCGAGCGCGGCGATGGATGTTAATTTCCCCAGTGTCTCACAAGCGGCGATGCGCTCGGCGGGCAGGGCTGAGCGGAGCTGGATGATGGCGATGGATTCTGCGAGCGCGCGCTGCGCCTTCGGGTGCTGCTCAGTGGTTCTGAGGAGTTCCAGCGCGGGGAGCTTGTCCGCGTTCTGGCCAATCGCCGAATCTTGGATCGAGCGGATTCTCTTGGCGAGGTCGGGATCCGCCAGGGCCACCAGATCCGAAATTTCTTTCATCACGCGCCGGAGACCGGAGTCGGTATCGGCGAAGTCCACCTCCGAGGGATTGATCCGGACGGGATTTCCATCCGCGGCCAGCAAGGGAGTCCCGTCGGCGACGCGGACGGTGGCGAAAGAGCCAGCGTCACCCGCTCCCGCTAACAGAACCGCGGTCGCGGCACCCGCCTCATCCTCGACGATGTAAATCTCTCCGGTTCGCCATTTCTCGAACCAAGTGACGACCTCACGGGATGGCGCAAGCGAGCGAACGATCTCACGCTGTTCGCCGGAAGTCGGGGCGACCACGGCGGAGGCGACCCTCTCACTGGTCGAGGGGGGACTGGCCCGCGCCAGTGCCGGGAGAAACACAGCCAGCACGCCCAAGCAGGCAAAGAATACCCGCTTTGCGGGAAGATGGGTGATCGACGGACAATGCATTCGCAGGAATGTCTCCGGTTAGCAGCACCCGTGCCATCCCGGCTTGAAACGTCCTGTTCTGAAGCCAGCCACTCACGCTCCGGCACAGGCAAGAGGGGAAAAGCTGGCAAGAATTTACCGCAAAGGCGCAAAGGCCGCAGAGGGGACGCAAAGCCAGGACGATGGGAGGATTGAAGCACAATGCCCCGTAAGCCAAAGCGAACTCGATCTGGGCGAAGCCTGGGCGCGGAAAAATCGAAGAGTATGCGTTTACGGCCTCAGGCTCCCGTAGGGCGGCGCATCCTCCCGGGCTATCGACAACTCCGGTTCTTTTCTTCGTGCCCGGTGAGCCATGCGCGGAGTTCCGCCGCGTCTTTGTTATTTTCAGATTGAACCACAGATTTCACAGAGAACATGGATGGCAGAAGACTTGGATCCTTGGGTCCTTTATCTCTGTAAGGCCACCTAATCATTGGGTAATCAATTGGAAACGCGTTTGATGCCGAGCTGGGCGTATTTGAAATTGAGGAGCAAGGCGGTTT
>JBBEEL010000066.1:0-26599 GCA_040880785.1 Akkermansiaceae bacterium
ATCCCGATCCCGATCCCGATCCCGATCCCGATCCCGATCCCGATCCCGATCCCGAGTTTAGGAGGAAATAAGCAGTGGCAGCCAGAAAGCGAAAGAATGAGCGCTGGCTTGGCCCGCGGAAAAATGCTTCATTCGACTCCGGGAAGGACCCCTCCGGCGCATCCTGGCCGTGAGATCCGGCGAGTCTGGCATGTTTTTAGCGCGATTCGCAGTGGACCAAGGGCGCGAGTCGGTGGATGTTCGGCCAATGACGAAGGCTTCGGGGTGGTTGAAAATCGCGGTGGCGCTGGCCAGCGGCTTGATGGTGGCGGGCTTGTTTCCGCCGTTCAACTTTTCCGGGCTGGTGTGGGTGGCGTTGATTCCGCTGCTGGCGGCCTTGGTTTCGCTGGAGGGGAGGCACGCGGGCTGGCAGGGCTTCGGTCTGGGGTTCTTGGCGGGCGCGGTGAGCTGCTTGATCCAGTTCAACTGGATTGCCACGGTTTCTTGGCTGGGTGCGGTGATGTTACCGCTGTATCTGGCGCTGTTCTGGGGCGCGTTCGGTGCCTTCGCGGCGACTTGGGGGCAACCCGGTGATTCTCATCGCCCGGGGCGAAGCCTGCAGGCGGCGTTCTCTCTGGGGGCGGTCTGGGCGGGCTTGGAGTGGCTGCGTGGCTGGCTCTTTACCGGATTTAGCTGGAATGCCTTGGGCGTGGGGTTTCACGAAAACCTGGTGCTGGCGCAGGGCGCGGATCTGCTGGGTGTCAGCGGGCTTTCGTTGCTGCTCGTCGCCTTTCATGCCGTCGTGGTTTTCGCCGTGCGCGCACGGGTGTGCGGCAGTCAGTCCGGCCGCCGCTGGGACCTCGGCGTGGTCGGCCTGCTGGCGCTTGCGCTTTTCGGCTACGGGAAATTCCGCATCGCCGGCGAGGCGGCGGCGGAGTCGGTGCGGCTCAAGGCGCTGCTGGTGCAAATCAACATCCCGCAGGAGGCCGCGCGGGTCCTTTGGACAGACTTGGAAGTCCACCAAGCCTACGAGGACGAAACGCTGGACGCCCTCGAAGCACTGAAAACAGCCGATGGCGGAATGACGCCGGACTGGCCGGACTGGGTCGTCTGGCCGGAAACCGCGCTGACCGGCCGGATCCTGCGCACCGACGACGGCGAGTGGGGGACCTGGCAAATCAACTACGACTCGATCGCCCAAGTCCGCGAGGCCGGGCCGTTTTCCCTGATCTACGGCGTCAATGAGCTGGAAGCGGAAATCGTCCCCGAGGGGCTCGTTATGAAAGAGGGCGGCCGTTATTACAACTCCATCGCCGCGATGTCGCCGACCGACGAGCTGCAAACTTACCGCAAGCGGCATCTGGTCATTTTCGGCGAAACCATCCCGTTTGTGCACACAGTGCCGTTTTTAAAGAAAATCTATGAACAGCAATCCGGCGCGCAATACGGCGGCTCCTTCACCCCGGGCGACTCGCTGGAGCCGCTGCCGATCCTCGCGGGTCAAACGGCCATCGGCGCCATCCCCACCGTTTGTTTCGAGGACTCCGTCGCCCGCCTGGCGCGGAAATTCGTCCGCCCCGGGCCGCAGGTCATCGTCAACGTGACCAACGACGGTTGGTTCAAGGACTCCCCGGCGGCGGCCCAGCACTTCGCCAACTCGCGGTTCCGGACCATCGAGTTGCGGCGGCCGATGCTGCGTGCGGCGAATACCGGCGTCAGCGCGGCGGTCGATTCCGCTGGCTCGACGGCGCATCCGGAGACCGGTGCGCCGCAGGTTCTTACGGACGCGGATGGCAGCCATTTCACCCGCGGCTCGCTTCTCGCCGAGCTGGACATCCCGCTGCGTCCGAGTTTCTCGCTGTTTGTGCGGATCGGCGACTGGGGGATTATCAGCTTGGCGCTCGTGGCGCTTGTCGCGGGCCGGCTGAGGCGCGAGCGGCCCGGCATTCCGCTGGCTATGGCCTCACGGTGACGGGCCAGCCAGGGAATTGCTTCGCGCCGGGCTTGCTCACGTCCTCGAAGCGGGGCCAGCACTCGAAAGTGACCTCGCCGCTGGATTTTTTGAAACGGATGAGGCCGTAGCCGTCGGCCCAAGTTTCCCTTTCTGTCGTGCCGGGGGTGCGCCGGGGGTTGGCATAGGCGAGCATGGTGATTTTGTTGTGAAATCCGTCCACGTAGTCGCCGGTCCATGGGAGCGGCGATCCGGAGACCGGATTCGCTCCGGGTTTTTCATCCTCGGGCCACCACCAGCGGCGATAGTAGGTATTGACGATGGCGGGCACAATGAAGGACCAAGGCCCATCGCGGAACTCCCGGATACCATGCTGAACGAGGCTGGCAATGTGCTGGTCGCCACCAATGTGGACGGCGCGGGCACTTTGGATGAGCTCGAGCGCCTTGTTGCGGCCGGTCTGGGGCCAGCCATTGGAATCCAGGTCGGCGTGGAGCCGGTTGTCGTGTGCGCCGTGGAGGTGGACTGCGCCGCAAAAGGCGGTTTGCGAGAGAACCGCCTTGATGGCCACTCCATCACGCTGGCCCGCCCAGTCGGCGAGAAACTTTTCCTGGCGCTCGCCGAGCAATTGCAGGCCCGGGGTGTCGATGACGCGCGGGTCGTATGCCGGGTCGCGGATGTGATCCGGGCGCGGGCCCTTCATCGGATGGCGGCCTTGGGGACCGGTCTTGAATTTCCGGTCTTCCAGAATGGCAAAGTCGATGCCGCCGAGCAGCAGGCTGGTGTAATAAACGCCAATGCCTTGGGCAACGGGAGCCGGGTCGTAGGGATCCGGCAGGTGGCCGCACTGCTGGCGCTCGACCATTTTCACGTATTCAGGGTGGTAGAAATAACCGCCATCGTGGCCGGCGGAAGTCTTGGAAACCTTGCCTCCCTCACCCCAGAAGTTGCCTTGGCCGATATCGTGGTCGTCCGGAATGGTGACGCAGGGGCGCTCGCGGAATATCTCGCGGAAGGCGAGGCCGAACTTGAGCCAAGCCGCGGTGTGCTCGGTATGGTCATAGGATTGATCGCCTGCAAAGAAGACGAGGTCGGGGTCCTGGTGATTGATGTTGCGGGTGTATTCCGGGCGCAGGCCGCGGTCTTGGTTGGAATTACAGGTCAGCGCGGCGAGCAGGATTTCATCATTTCCACTGGGATTTTTGCGGACAAGGCCCTCAAAGCTGGCGGCGTCGCCGTGGCGGAGACGGTATTTGACATCGGTGGCCTCGTCCCAATCCGCGATGCGGAAAGTGGTGGACCAGCCAAGCTCGTGGACCTTCTGTCGGCCGACTTCGGACCACGCGCCGTCCTTTTCAATCTCCAGCCGGACCTCGCGGGATTCCTTCGGATAAAGTGGGTATAGCTGGGCGCTGAGCTTGAGAACGCGCTTGTGGACGGTGTAAATGCCGAAGGCGACGACTTGATCGCGGGGGACCTTGAGCTCGATGATTTGGTTCGCCGGGCGGTTCCACCAGTCGTTGACGCAGAGCGAGTCCTCTTTTTTGACGAAAGGAGCCTTGACCGGCGGTTCGCCTGAATCAGCGGGCTGGCCAGCGGCGAGGATGACGGTGAAGGGAATAAAAGATAGGGATTTCATGAAGGTGTTAGAGTGGGTTTGGCGACCGCTTTTTCCCTGCGTTTGAGTTGGACCCGGAAGTCCGGCCATGGAGGGGCAAATCCAAGCTCTGCTGGCGGGGTGCGGGAGATAGTAGGAAATTATGGTTGGGGATCAAGAATGGAGTGGCGGAACCGAATTTTGAGCCCCTCCCGCGTGACTTGCCTTCTCGCGTATTCCAGCACGGAGGAGAACCGATAAAGAGGAGAGATGGTATGGCTCCGTCGTGCGGGAAGAACTCCGCAGTGAAGATATAACATTGCATTCGTGTATTTAAAATCCTATATTACAAGGATGTTTCCACGATTTCTGAAAGCCCATACCGTCGATTTGCTCGATCAGTTCCCCGCCGTAGCACTGCTCGGCCCGCGACAAGTCGGCAAAACGACTCTCGCCCTGGAAATCGCCGAAGAAACTGGTGCGCGGTATCTCGATCTCGAACATCCGACCGACTTGGCCAAACTGAGCGATCCCGCCGACTACCTTTCGCGGCATCAGGACAAGTTGGTCGTTCTCGACGAGATTCAGCGCGTTCCGGAGCTGTTTCCGGTGCTACGCAGCCTCATCGACCAGTCGAAACGGGCAGGGCGGCGCTCGGGCCAATTCCTGCTGCTCGGTTCCGCATCCATCGATCTTCTCCGCCAAAGCAGCGAGAGTCTCGCGGGACGACTGGCCCGCGTGGAACTTCCGGGGCTGACGGTGCCGGAGGTGGGCCTGGCACAAATGGAGCGACTCTGGCTGCGAGGCGGCTTCCCCGAGAGCTTCACCGCGCCGGACGACGCCCGCAGCGCCCGCTGGCGGGAAGCCTTCATCCGCAGCTATCTGGAGCGCGATATTCCGCAGCTCGGCCCGCGCATCGCCGCAGAAACCTTGCGCCGGTTCTGGACGATGCTTGCTCACGAACACGGTGGGCTGCTCAACGCCGCCCAACTCGCCCGGAGCCTCGCGGTCTCCGGCAAGACCCTTGCCTCATACATCGATCTGTTCGTCGATCTCTTCCTGCTGCGCCGCCTCGAGCCTTGGAGCGCAAACAGCGGCAAACGCCTGGTGAAATCGCCGCGAATCTACCTGCGCGATAGCGGCTTGCTCCACCACTTGCTCGGTGTAACGACGATGGAGGATCTCCTTGGCTACTCACGGCTGGGAGCAAGCTGGGAGGGCTTTGTCATCGAAAATATCATCGCCGCGCTTCCAGCGGATACACGCGCCTCTTTCTACCGCACCGCGGCAGGCGCGGAGATCGATCTTGTTCTCGAACTCCCCGGGCACCGAAAACCATGGGCATTGGAAATCAAACGCGGGCGCTCGCCCAAGCTGGAACGCGGCTTCCACCACGCCCGGCAAGACCTCGACCCGGAGCGCTGCCTGGTGGTTTGCGCCACGGAAGAGTCGTTTCCGCTGGGCAATGGCATCGAAGCTGTTAGCCTGGCTGAAACACTCCGACTCCTCAACGACTGAACCCTCGAAATCCACCAAGATAAGATTCTACAGACTCGCCACCGCCATCGATTCAAGTCCGTTGGCTTGGACACGGGCGCCGCCATCGCTGCCTCAGCCTCTTTCCGCTGGCGGCTTTTGGCAGGGCTCGGCAAGCGTCCGGACAATGCGTTTCCTTAACCCGCTCCAAGTGGATAACTAACCATAAGGAGATCTTCAGAATCCAGCAACGGCGGGGAAAATTAGAAAATTTGGCGGCTTTTTTCCTTGCCGACGCGGGCGCGTCTGCTTTGGTCCACGTGAATTTGAGAACATTCCAGCGCAAAACGCACGCTCCGGCACGGTTTTTGCATTGGTGACCGCACTTTTTCCTATTTCACTGCATGCAATTTTTTAAAAAGACGAATCCATCCCATTCAATTGAATCATCCCCGGTTGGCCGCCGCGGCGTTATCGGATGCCTTGGACTCACGGGTCTGGGATGGCTAGCCACTTCTACTCTCTCAAGCGCTTCCAGCTTTCAGAAAAAAAACAACGGTGCCCCGCAAGTTACCGTTCCGACCCGGCAGGCTACCGGAGCTGCGCCGCGCGAACGGATCGATCTGACCGGCTTGAACTCTGACTGGACACGGAGCCAAGGCGCGTTGCTGCCGGAATACACCCGGTATCTCTGGGGGCTGAAATTGAAAACTATTTCGCCAAAGCAGGTGATCGAGGCCCACGCCAAGGCGAAGGGCTCAGTCTGGAATTCGCTGCCACCGAAGCAATGGTGGACCCGCATGGGCTACACGCTGCGGGTGGCAGACCGGATCGCCCTGGAAATGGGCGTCGAGGAGGTGCAGGTCGTCTCCGCCTACCGCTCGCGCGCCTACAACGCCCGCTGCGCCGGGGCTGTAGCCGGCTCGTGGCACCAGGCGAATGTCGCGCTCGACGTGAAGTTTCCCCGCCGCGCCTCGCAAGTCACGGCCACCGCGCGCAACCTCCGCGACCGCGGACTCTTCAAGGGCGGCGTGGGCGGCTACGGCAGCTTCACCCACATCGACACCCGCGGCGAGAACGTCAACTGGTGAGCCACCCGCAACTCAGGTCTTGAAATCGCGGGTCTGGAATGATAACCAGCCAAGCGTGAACAGGCTGATGTTCAGGCCGATGAGAAACGCGTAGGACTCGATCAGCTTCGGCCACGAAATATGCGGCTCCATCAGGAAGACCCAAGCACTCATCCGGTAGGTAACGAAGTAGCCTTCATAAGGCTTAAAGAAGGGAAATCCCTGCAAAATCATATCCACGAAGAGGATCGTCAACGTGATGATGGTCGCCGCGGCTGGCTTGACCTTGAAACAGGAAAACATGAACGCGATCGATGACAGCGTGATCATGCTGATCCCGATGCCGGCCGCCGACATGGCGAGCCGCCCGGCTCCCTCCCACCACTCCGGATAGGCGGCGAAGACTTTCATCTTCGGTTCCATCACGAACAGGCCACCCTCCCAGCCCACCGCGGCCACCGCCATCGCGTAGCCGCTGAGGCCGACGAAAAAGACAAACGAAAAAGTGTAGAGAGACACCGCGGCGTATTTCACCAGCAACAAGCGTAAACGGCTGATCGGTCGGGCGAAAACCAGCCGCAGATTTCCATCCTCGTTTTCCTTCGCGACGATGTCCCCGGCGACCAGTGCGAAGTAAATCGATCCGAGCAAAAACATGCTCAGCAGCATGATGGTGAAGGTGATGGTCAGCGAACTGTAGTAGATGCCGAACTCGAGCCCGTTGCGCTCCATCATGCCGCGCATGTAGCGCTGGCTTCCGTCGAGCTTGTAAACGAAAAGGATGACGGCCTCCATGATGATGAACGCGCCGTAACCCATCCAGGTGCGCGGCCTTGCGAAGAGCTTGCGGAGCTCGCCGCGGAGTTGTTGGAGAAAAAGCATGCGCGGTGATTTACGCCGGAAATACCGGGACGCCCGCTTTTTATGCCAAGCGTTTTTTTTCGCAAGCCACCGCACGCCGTCGGGGCGATGAAAATTGTTTTTCACGGCTGTCCCAGGGAGTGCCGGACAGGAGTCTCACCCTCCTTGGATGGACCCGCAGGAGTGAGCGGCACCGGCCAGCTTAGCAGTCCCGCATCAGCTGCGCGTGGCGTCTGGCCATCGTCCAAGCCACCTCCGGCACCAGCTCGTGCCATTCCTCGTCTCCGCCATGGATCATCCGGCAGACGTCGCGGCCGGTGTAGGAAAGCAATTGATCATCCTCGTAAGGCACGCCAACGATCCGGCCATTGGCGAGGAAATGCCGGTAAAGGTGCACGCTGTCCTCCGGTGCCCGGAAACTCCCCGCAGTCACCAGCTCGCCGGTCTTGCGGTTCTTCCATGGGAACACATGCAGCGTGACCCCTTCCTTGAACAACCGCCCGAACGACTCCAGCAGCCCGCCGGCCAAGGTGTCCGACCACTTCGGTTTGAACAACTCGTTAAGCAGCCCGATACTGAGAATAATCCCCACCGGCCGACTGGTGTAGCGGTGGAGAAAGGCTGCGATCCGGTGGAACTCCGCGCAGCGCGACAGCAGCACCGTTTTGCCCAAGGACTGCAGCGCGTTCGCCCGGTCCAGAAAATCCACAGGGTCCACCCCGCGGCCGCGCAGCAGATTGTGCATGGAAATTTCGCACAACTCGACGGACGTGAGGCGGTCCTCTTCGTTCAGCGATCCCAGGAAACCGCTCTTCGCCTGCTCCAGCATATCGAGATGCACGTTCATCACCGGATCGAAACTCCCGCGCAGCAGCAAGACCGCGCGACGGTAAAGCGCCTCGGCCGGCTGCACCACCTCGCCGCTCGGCAGGAACATGGTCGCCTCGGTCAAGCCGCTTTCCACCAGCTGCAGCGCGCACAAGCGGTTGTCAAAAAAACTGTAACCATGACCGGTGAATTTCAACAAATCCACCTCCACCCTTCCGGTCGCCAGGTTGTCCACCAGCGACTCGACGAATTGCTTCAAATGCCCCCGGTAGCGGAAGGCCGAGTGGATCAGGTTCACCCCCAGCGTCCCGAGCGCCTCCATCTGGTCGATCGCGCGGACGTCCAGCAGCCGGACATGCAGGATGATATCCGACGGCGGCAGGCCGGGTTTCATCTGGAACCGCACGCCGAGCCAGCCATGGCACTCGCCGCTGTCCTGCCAGCCGCGGGCGCGCACCGTGTTACAAAACGAGAAAAACGTGGTGTCTCCGCCCCGTTTCGGGCCGAGCCGTTCTAGCAGGATCGAGTATTCGTGCTCGATCATCGCCTCCAGCCGGACCGCGGAAACGTAACGCCCGGATTGGCCGTAAATGGCGTCGCTCATGGTCATGTCGTAGGCCGAGATCGTCTTCGCCACCAGTCCGGCCGAACCGGAGGCGCGGAAGAAATTGTTCGCCGTTTCCTGGCCCGCTCCTATCTCGGCAAAGGTGCCGTAAACCGCTGGATCGAGATTCAGCTCCAAGGCTTTTTCATAAGTCGTCGGGATCATGGGGCATCCACTCCTTCCACCCAGCCCTCCGCCAGCAGGCTCTCAATCTCAACTTGGGTGTTAGACTCGGCACCGGCAGGAAATTTCAACAGGAGCGTCAGCGCGACCCGCTTGCTGTCTCCCGGTGGGCGGACTTGCTGGCTGAGCACGGAGCCTCGCGGGGCGTAACCGTAAAGGGCATAGTGCCGGTCCGGGGCTTCGAGTCGGTAGGATTGCCATTTCGACTCGTCTCCAAACGAGAAATTATAGTATTCCACCGGACTCAAGACCACCCGGAACAAATGCCCGGTGGCAGGCTTGGAGGAAGTGAACTCCTGCCAAGGAAGTTCCGACCAGCCGACCCAGCTTTCCCAATCGATCTTCAGCCCTTCCGGCGTTTCCACGAATGCCAGCAAGCGGTCCTCGTATTCGCCGGTGCGGACCATCACCATGGCGACCTTGTCGAAGATCGAGACCTGGTTGTTGAGATTGAAACCGGACAAACCGGCGGCATTGATCTTCCCGTCCGGATAAAAACCGCGGATGCGCGGCTCGGTTTTCGCGGGTGCGCGCACCACGGGCAGAATTTCCTCCACGCTCGTCGCCTCCAGAAATTGCCGCGCCAGCGGCTCGGCCTCCGCCAGAAACACTTCGTCGCCCCGCGCGATTAACAAGGGGTCCACGGAGTCCACGGACGTTTCAGCCACCGCCGCATCCTCTTCAGAATGACTCTCCACCACAGCTTGCGGCGGTCCGTCCCTCATCGAGACAAACACGCCTGCGAGGATCAGCGCCAGCAGGGTGGCCCCACCGATCAGCATGAGACGCATTTGCCGCTTTTCCCCCCGATACAAGAGCCCGCGAGAAGAGGGCTGCTGTTCCCACGCGTGATCCCCACCCGCATTCTTCCCGCGGCGCCGTTTCTTGAGTTTCCAGCCATCCGCGGATACCGACTCTTCAGACACATCCTGCCGCGCCGGTTCCATCAACGGGGGCGGCGTGTCATCGGCCGTCGGCACTCTCAGCATCCGCCGGCAACTCGGACAAACGATTCCGGTCCCGTCATGATCCCGCGGCACGCGAAACACAAACCGGCAGTCCGGGCAAACATAGCCGCTCCACCGGCGGGCGTTTTCCTTCATTTCTGGCACAGCCCAACCTGTCCTCCCAAGAGCGCCAACTGCAAGCCCAGAGATTCTGTTCCCTGCTCAGGAGCAGGGCTGGGGGATCTCGCCGCGACGCTTCTTTTCCTTCAGCGCCTGTTCGCGTCCATTCCCTTTTCACCCCATCCACTCGCCCTCATCAGTCACAGCGTCTGGATTCACCCACCATCACGTTGCTGAACTCATCAAGCTCCAGCCGGGTGGCGGCTCCGGCAGGCTCACCCAGCTGCGGCAACCGCCAAATTTCGCCTGATAGGGAAAATTCCACGGCACGGCGAGCTCCCTCACCCGCACGTGGGCGACGTGGATGCTGCCGCTGGCCATTCCCTTCCCTTCCCAGTCGAAGCGCGCGCGCACGGTTTTCTCCGAGTAAATGTGCAGCGGTTCGAGCGCGGCGACCTGTTCCCAGGCGCTGAGCGTCACCGCCGACAAGACCTCGACGTGGTGGGTGATACGGATCATCTCACCGGGCTGCCACTCGGGCATCGGCTTCACCTTGCCCTCGCGCACTTGCTCGCCCTGGGCATGAAAACGGGTGGGAAAGAGAAAAAATGCTTCGTGAGCGAAGGAAAACCCCTGCCGCCCCTCATGGATGCCGCCCTTGCGCAAAATGACCGACTGACGCCCGCTGGCCAGCGCGTCACAGACCACCTGCCATTCCTTGAATCCCATGCTGGCCATCACTCCTTGGGGAAATTCGCTCAGCCCAGATCATCCGCGGTGACGGAGGTCTGCTCGCGGCTTCCGAGAACCCTTGCCTGGAGGGTCACCCGTTCCGCAGTGGAATCAAAGCGATAGCTATGACAGTTCGGGCACAGGGCGGCCCCACTGCCGACGATGGAATCGCAGCCCTCGCAGACTTTGTAGCCTGCGGGATTGGCGGCGATTTTCGCGGCGGCGGCCGCGCGGTTCGGTGGTGGCGATTCTGGCATGACGGCGATGAAAAAAGCGGCCCCGGTGACCCGGTCCGCTTGTTTCGTTGGTGAATTTAAAACAGCTACAGGAAAACTCAGGCGATCGCAGCGACGGCTTTCGCAGTCTTACTTTTCAAGTTAGCGGCCTTGTTCGGGTGGATCAAGTTGCGTTTTGCGGCTTTATCCACCACCGACGAGAACGCGGAGCTGGCTTCGGCGGCAGCGGTCTTGTCACCGGATGCGATTGCGCTGAGCGCCTTCTTGCGAAGCGTCTTCATGCGGCTCTTTTCAGCGCGATTACGCTCGGTCCGGACGACGGTTTGACGGGCGCGCTTGATTGAAGATTTGTGATTGGCCATGGTCTTGTTATAAAATATCAGTTGCCCGGAGGCGGGTGGGGGAAAATAGGAATTTACCCGGAGCTGTCAAGCTCGTGTTTCACACTTTCTTCTCCGGGGCTCATCCCCCGGTGCGCGAGCCGGGCCTTCCAAGCGCTGCGGATACCTGCGACGGCCGTTCGGCTTGGATCGAGCCGCGAATGACAAACACATCTGCGCCGGTGCCGATCCGGTTGTAAAGGTCCGCGATGTCACGGCTACCCATGCGGATGCAACCGTAGGAAGCGGGCGTGCCCAAGCAGCTTTCCTCCGGAGTGCCGTGGATGTAGATGGTCCGGCGGAAGGTGTTTTGGTTCCGGCCCTCGGTGCCGGTGAGCCAAAGGATGCGGGTGACGATCGGATCGCGGCCCGGTGCGTTTGGCGCAAGCACCTCGCCGGTCGGCCGACGGCTTTTGAACACCGCCCCGGTCGGCGCGTTGCAGCCGATTTTTTTGGCGACCTGCAAGCGTCCCAAGGGGGTGTGATGACTACCGGGGCGGTCACCAATACCAAACTTTGAGGTGGAAACAGCGTAGGATTTCACTGGCGCGCCGTCGCGGACCAAAAGCATTTTTTGATCCCTCACGCTGACGATCATCTTGTTGCGCGTGTCTTTGCCCTTGCCGAAATCCAGCGCACTTGAGCCGCAACTGGTGAGCCCGAGGGCCGCTAGAAGGCCAAGGGTGGCAACAAAAAGAGCACTCGGCGTGCGGGATCGGCTCATCGGTGGGTCACTGGGCTTTTTTATTGATCACATTTGGCACGGGCTCCACCGGCCCGGAGGGCAGCATGCGCGCCAATGAAGCGAGGGAGGTATAGAAGAAACCGACTGGAAATGGAAGCAAAAGAATGGCCGAAGACCAGCGATTTTGCATCGCCGCCTCGATCACCACAAACAGGAAAAAGAAGCCGAATAGCAGCTCGACGAAGGGCGTGAGGGTTTTCATCGCCTTGTAACTGCTCTTCTTCCAGTCCTTGCGGTTTTGGTCGATGCCGTATTTCGGCGTGCGGATGAAAGCGGTCTCATGGTTGAAAAGCGCCTCGAGGACGGCCTTTGCGTTGCTGATGGACATCCCGATGCCGAGCGCCAAAAGCAGCGGCAGATAGGGAATTTCCTTCCACCAGGTGGCCGGGCGCAGCGCCTTTTGCGAGACGAGGTAAAACAAGGTCACCGAAACCGAGGCGAAGAAAAAGATCGGCACGTTGACGATGTAATAAGTGAGTTTTCCGAAATCCGGTTGCGCCTGTTGATTCGGATAGATGAGGAAACAAAGGCAAATGAGCAGCAGGTAAGCAAAATTTGACGTGAGATGCGCGGTCGCCTCCAGCTTGATGAAGAGCGGCACGTCGCTCCGCCAGATGGCAGGCAGAACTTTTTTGCACACCTGGATCGAGCCTTTGGTCCAGCGGTGCTGTTGGCTTTTGAAGCCGTCCATATCGACCGGGAGCTCGGCGGGAGTTTCCACATCATTGAGGAAAATGAAGCGCCAGCCCTTGAGTTGGGCGCGGTAGCTGAGATCCATGTCCTCGGTGAGCGTGTCGTGCTCCCAGCCACCGGCGTCGGCGATGCAGGATTTCCGCCAGATGCCGCCGGTGCCATTGAACGTAAAGAAGCGGCCGGAGCGGTTGCGGGCGGTCTGCTCGAGCTCGAGATGACCGTCCAGGAACATCGCTTGGATCCGCGTTAGCACGTTGAAGGTGCGGTTGAGGTGACCCCAGCGCGTCTGGATCATGCCGATCTTGTCGTCGGAGAAATAGTGGATGGTTTTTTGAAGGAGATCCGGGTTGGGCACGAAGTCGGCATCCAGAATGAGGAGATACTCGCCCTTGGCGAAATGAGTGCCGTTTTCCAGCGCACCCGCCTTGTAGCCGGTGCGGTCGGTCCGGTGGATGTGCTCGGCATCGAAGCCGCGGGCCTTGAGCGCCTCAATCCCGGCATGGCAGATTCCCACCGTCTCGTCGGTGGAGTCATCCAGCAGCTGGATCTGGATCTTGTCCTGCGGATAGTCCAATGCCGAGACCGAGGCCAGCAATCGGTCGACCACATGCATCTCGTTGAAAACCGGCAGCTGGATGGTCACCAACGGCAATTCCTTGAACATCTTCAGCGGCTGCGGGCGCTTGCGGGAATGCTTCATATACAAGAAAATGATCGTCAAACGGTGCGAACCGTAGCCCGCAAGCCCGAGCAAAACGACGATGTATGAAGCATACCAAAGCGGAGAGGTCCAGTCCATGGGTGGAGATATCAAAAATGAGTATAAGTGAGGAAGCCGCCTGAAAAAGGAGCGCCAGAGAGATGAGTGACTGCCGACAATCAGCTGAATATCAGCGGCCAGACGGCCGCAAGCAAACAGCTCAGGGAGGGCACGTCAAGTTCCAAGTCCGAAACGCAGTTCTGCGGGAATTGGTGTGGAAATCTATGAATGGATTCCGCTCTGGCTTGCTGCTACCGCCAAATTTGTAAAAAGATTGTATGGCCCGTGCCCTTGTCGCGTGGCAACCCATCC
Organism: Akkermansiaceae bacterium; assembly: GCA_040880785.1. Classification (GTDB taxonomy): domain Bacteria; phylum Verrucomicrobiota; class Verrucomicrobiia; order Verrucomicrobiales; family Akkermansiaceae; genus Luteolibacter. The sequence continues at coordinate 13,475 of JBBEEL010000066.1, forward strand.
ATTTTTAAGCTTCCGGCATGGATCTGGCTGGGTTAGTTTCTCTCTGTTTTATACCCGAGTTCATCATGAGCACCCTAGCAACGACCGTCGACGGCTTGAAGTTTGCCAATCCATTTGTGATCGGCTCCGGCCCTCCGGGCACCAACGTCAAGGTCATCAAGCGGGCCTTCAAGGAAGGCTGGGGCGGGGTGATTGCCAAGACTGTCAGCCTGGATTGCTCGAAAGTGGTCAATGTCAGCCCGCGCTACGCGAAACTCATGGCAGGGGATGGCAAGGAAGTGATCGGCTGGGAAAACATCGAGCTCATCAGCGACCGCAAGTTTGAGATTTGGCTCGACGAGTTTAAAGAAGCCAAGGACGCCTATCCGGAAGGTATCCTCATCGCCTCGGTGATGGAGGAATACCACAAGGATGGCTGGTGCGAAATGATCGAACGCTGCCAGGAGGCGGGGGTGGATGCCTTCGAGCTGAATTTTTCCTGCCCCCACGGCTTGCCCGAGCGGAAAATGGGGGCCGCGATGGGACAGGACCCGGCGGTTCTCGAAGAGGTCTGCGGCTGGGTGATGGGGGTCTCCAAAATCCCGGTTTGGGCGAAGATGACGCCCAACGTGACCCACATCGAGGAACCCAGTTCCGCCGCGCTGCGCGCCGGTTGCCACGGGATCTCCGCGATCAACACGATCCGCAGCGTGATGGGCGTGAATTTGGAAACCCTCCGACCCGAACCCTCTGTCGAAGGCTACACCACGCCCGGCGGTTACTCGTCCAAGGCGGTTAAACCCATCGCGCTGCGGATGGTGATGGAAATCGCCCAAATGATTAAAAAAGATTTCCCCGGCCGCACCCTGTCCGGCCTCGGCGGCGTGGAGACCGGAGCCGATGCCGCGCAGTTCATTCTGCTAGGTAGTGACACGGTCCAGGTTTGCACCGGCGTGATGAAATTTGGTTACGGCATGGCCAAGGATCTTTGCGAAGGCCTGCTGGAGTTCATGGAAGGCAAGGGCTTTGATACCCTTGATGATTTCAAAGGAATCAGCCTACCCTATTTCACCAGCCACGCCGAGCTCGTCCGGATGCAACTCTCCCGCAAGGCGGAGGAGGCTGCCGCCAAGGAGCGCGCCGGCATGGTCAAGAGCGACGCGGAGTGGGACGGCGATGATTTCGTCAAACAATCCAACGCACTCTCCAGATGATCTAACTTAAATGGGCGGCACACTAATCCTCCACCAGCTCTTCTTCCTCGGCCATGGCCGGGACGAGCTTGCGGAAATGGATTTGGCCGACGCGGCGGCCGTCGGTGCTGGTGACGCGGGCCTCGTATCCGAGAAACTCCAAGGTCTCGCCGACCTCCGGAAAGCGCTCCAACTGCTGCGTGAGGTAGCCACCCACGGTGGTGACCTCGCCACTTTCCAAGAATAGCTCGGGGACATGGCCGGCCAGGTCGTTGAGTGTCATCGCGCCCTCGATCACAAACTCATCCTCGTTCACGCGGGTGAATGACGAGCGTTCGTTGTCGAATTCATCCTGAATGTCGCCGACGAGTTCCTCGATCACGTTGTCGAGGAAAACGATGCCGACCGGGGTGCCGAATTCATCCACGGCCATGGCCAGATGGGCGTGCTCGCGGAGGAAGAACTGCAGCAGCGAGTCGAGCGGCATCGTGTCGGGCACGATTTTCAAATCCCGCTTGATGCGCATGAGGTCCGGGTCCGGATCCTTCATGAGCTTGAATAAATCCTTGATGTGAATCAGCCCGATCGCGTTGTCGAGGTGACCTTTGACGAGGGGGAAACGCGTGTGCTTGCTGCGGATCGCCACGTCGAGGGTTTTTTCAAAAGACTCGTCGGCATCGAGAATGATGACCTTGTTGCGGGGGGTCATGACATCGCGCACCCACAGCTCGTTGAGGCCGAGGGCGTTGATGAGGATCTCGCGTTCGGTTTCGGTGACCTGCTGGGATTTCCCGCTCTGGGTGACGAGGAGGGCCAGTTCCGCCGCGGAGTGCGAGTGGCCGCCCTCGGTGAGCGGTTCGATATTGAACAGACGCTTGAGCAACCAGTTGGCGGTCCCGTTGAGCACGATGATCGCCCAGTGGGCGGAGCGGTAGAAGCGGTGCAGCGGGGTGGCCAAGGCCATGGTCGTGCCGACTGACCGGCTGATGGCGATGGACTTGGGCATCAGCTCGCCGATGACGACGTGGAGGAAAGTGAAGGAAATGATCGCCAGGGTGAAGGAGATCAATTTCACCCACCAGACGGAGATCCCGGTCATTTGCAGCAGCGGGGCGACGAGGGCCTCAACGAAGGGTTCGCCCAGAAAGCCGAGGGCGAGGGAGGCGATGGTGATGCCGAGCTGGTTGGCGGAAAGGTAGCCGTCGAGATGGTTCACCACGTGGAGCGCGGTCTTGGTTTTGACCGGGTTCGCCTTGGCCTCCGCCTCGAGCTGGCTGGGGCGGACCTTGACGATGGCAAACTCGGAGGCGACGAAAAACGCGTTGAGCAGCAGGAAAAAGACAATCCCGATCAGATACAGCACGACCTTGGTGCCCGACGGGAAGTCCGTCGGCGGAGTGGGTGCGGCGGAGGCGAGGAAATCCAAGCCGAGGAAAAACGTCGTCATTTCGGCCATCAGAGTTTTTCGTAAACGCCTTGGTCGCGCCGCTGGAGGATGGTGAAGCCCGCTTTCTTGGCATCGCTCACCGAGAGCGGCTTGGTGATGGTCGGGGTGTTAACCCGCGAGATCACCTTTTTCACTGGATTCTTGCACAGGGGGCAGAGCAGCAAGGGTGCCCGGTCGGTGGGGCGTCTGAGCTCGAATCCACGGACACAGACGCGGCACGAATGCTCGGGGTCATCCGCTGCTTCGGAAACGTATTCGTAGATTGGCATTTGGGGGACACGAGAACGGGTGATTGCCGTCCCGGGCCAAAGAATAGCGCAAGTCGCGCGGCTTACCAGCTGGACTTGGTCACCCCGGGAAGCATCCCGGCGGAAGCGAGTTCGCGGAAGGTAATCCGTGACAGGCGGAAGCGGCGCAGGAAGGCGCGGCGGCGGCCGGTGATCTCGCAGCGGTTGACGAGACGAGTCGGGCTCGCATCCCGCGGGAGCATGGAGAGGCCGACGTAGTCCTTCTCCGCTTTCAACTTGAGGCGGAGTTCAGCATACTTCTCGACAGTTTCTTTTTTACGCGCGTTGCGTGCGATCCAACTTTGTTTAGCCATAATTCGGGGCGGCAGGTGTTACGGTATGGACGGCTGCTTGCAAGCATAAAGTCGCGAGTCGGCGGTTTTTTTATCGATCCGAGATTCAGTGGAACAATCCGCCAACCAACTCCGTTCTGGTATGACCGCCTCAAACCGTTTTTCAATCCGCATCATCCATCCCAAAAAAATCCCATGAATCGTCGCGAAATCCTCCGCACCGGCTCGCTCGGCAGCCTCGGGCTGCTGGCCACCCAAACTTTCCAATCCGCCCGCGCCCAGGCCCGCAGCGTCGGGGCCAACGAGCGCATCCGGATCGGCGTCGTCGGTTTTTCCGACCGCTTCACCAGCTCGCTGCTGCCTGCCTACAAGGCGGTTGCGGATCAATACAACTGCGAGATCGTCGGCCTGTCCGACATCTGGAGCCGCCGCCGCGAGGAGTCGAAGGCGTATTTCACCAAGCATCTCGGCAAGGAAGTGCCGACTTACCGCAACAATGAGGAGCTTTATGAAAAGGCCAACCTGGACGCGGTCATCATTTCCACCGCGGACTTCCAACACGCACTCCATTCGATTGAAGCCATCAAGGCGGGTTGCGATGTCTATTGTGAAAAGCCCTTCGCGGAAACGATGCAGGACGCGCGCGCCGCGCTGAAGGTCGTGAAGGATTCCGACCGGATTCTCCAAGTCGGTTCGCAACGCCGCTCGGGCGGCACCTACCACGCGGCACATGATTATTTAAAAAGCGGGAAATTCGGCCCGATCGTCGCTGCGGAGATGACTTGGAACGTAAACCAGCCCGGCCGTTGGCGGCGCCCCGACCTGGTCGCCTCGATCAAGGAGCAGGATGTCGACTGGAAGCGCTTCCTGATGAACCGCCCCGACGACCAGTGGGACCCGCGCAAATTCCTCGAATACCGTCTTTTCTGGCCTTACTCCTCGGGGATCGCCGGGCAGTGGATGTGCCATCAGATCGACACCATCCATTGGTTCACCGGGCTCCCTCACCCTCGCTCGGTCGCGGCCAACGGCGGCATTTACCAGTGGCAGGACGGCCGGACGAACTTCGACACGCTCACCGCCGTCTTCGATTATGGCCCGCTGGATGACCCGTCCAAGGGCTTCCAAGTCACCTACGGCTCGCGTTTCAGCAACTCGGCCGGCGGAACCAAGGAAATTTACTATTCCAACGGCGGCGAGCTCAACCTCGCCAATGGCAAGGTCACCGCCAACGGCGGCATGACCTCGCAGGAAGCCGCGGCCATGAATATGTCCGCCAACCAGCTCGGGGCCTTCGCGCTCAAGGGCGTCAAGCCAGCCACCACCGCTGCCAACACCGGCGCGGATGATCTGACCATCGCCCACATGCAAAACTGGCTCGAGTGCCTCCGCTCGCGCAAACAGCCAAACGCGCCGGTCGAGGCCGGCTACCAGCACTCGATCGCCTGCATCATGGCCAACGCCGCCGCCCGCACCGGCCAGCGCGTGACCTTCGACGAGAGCACCCAGGAAGTCATGGCGGGAGATAAAATCTGGCATCTTTGAACCAAAGCGCCCTTCCAAAATGACCGATTTCCCGAATGTCAGCCGGAGGAGTTTCCTCAAATCCGGCTCTCTCGCCCTCGCTGGGAGCGCCTTGCTACCCGGTTTGGCTACGGCGCAGGACGCAGACGCTAAAAGACTCTTTTCCGCGATGGGCATCGCCGCCCCCTTGGAAAAGGCGACGATGCTTCAGGCCGCCGGAGCCGGGTTTTTAACGGAAAGCGTCAGTAGTTTTCTCGTGCCCGACAAGCCCGAGGCGGATTTCCAGAAAAACCTGGAAAGACTGGTCGCCTCGCCGCTGCCGATTCTTGCCTGCAACGGATTCATCCGGCCGGCGCACCTGCGTTGCGTCGGGGCCGAGGCGAACCACGATCTCATCTTGGAGTGGTCGGAAACGACCTTCCGGCGCATGAAACAGGTCGGAGGAAAGATCATCGTCTTTGGCAGCAGCGGCGCACGCCAGCTCCGCGACGGCTGGCCCCAGGAAAAGGCAGATGAGCAATTCGTCGCCTTACTCAAGCGAATAGGGCCACTGGCGGAAGCCCATGGCATCGTCCTCGCCCTCGAGCAACTGCGGGCACAGGAGTGCAACTACATCAATCACATCGCCGAAGGAGCCACCATGATCCGCGCGGCCGGGCACCCGAATGTGCGCCTGCTCGCCGATCTCTATCACATGACGAGCATGGGAGACACGCCGGCGGATTTGGAAAGCGCTATGGATGTGGTCGTGCACTTGGAAATTGCCGAGAAAGAAGGTCGCACCGTCCCCGGGGTCAGCGGCGAGGATTTTCGGCCGTTTTTCACAGTGCTGCGGAAAGCCGGCTACCAAGGCGCGGTCAGCATTGAGGGGAAATGGGAGAATGACCAGATCGGCCCGGCCTTCGCGCAGATCAGAAAACAGGCAGCGGAGACAGGTTGAGCGGGCGGCAAGATGCGTGTTTGACGTGGCCCGGGCATCCTGCCCGGAGCCTGACAAACGCCGACTTCTCGATTTTCACCTTGCGTGTGTGTGCTTGGATTCCCTGGTCAAAATCTTGGTCTTTTTCCTTCGCCTGAGCCGCGTGGGCGAGACGCCCACACTCCTTGACGTAGCCCGGGCATCCTGCCCGGAGCCTGATAGAAGTTTTCCTGTGTATCAGTTCATCAGCGGTTAACTATTTCCTGAACCGACAGGATTCGGCAGCAACTTGGACACTTCTACCAAAATTTCCTCCGCCGGCGACAAGCGGCCGATCCCCTCGTAGCCGCAGGCGAGCTCGCCTTCCGCGGGGCCGACGAAGTGGCAACCATCCGCCACGAGCTGCGCGATGTTGCGCTGGGTCGCCGGGTGCGACCACATTTTCCCGTTCATCGCCGGTGCGATGAGCACGGGCGTGGTGCGGGGCAGCGCGAGGTAGATCGAGCACAACGGGTCGGGGGCGAGACCTGATGCGAAATTTCCCAGCACGTTCGCGCTGGCCGGGGCAACCAACAGTAAATCCGCGCGGTCGGCGAGGTCGATGTGGCCGGGCTTCCACGATTGTTTCTCATCCTCGAGCGAGGCGAGCACCGGCTGGCGGGTGAGCGTCTGCAAGGTGAGCGGCGTGATGAACTCCGCCGCCGCGCGGGTCATGACGACGTGGACCTCGTGGCCTTGCTTGACGAGTTGCGAGGCCAGATCCGCCGCCTTGTAAGCGGCGATGGATCCGGAAATGCCGAGGACGATGTGCATGCGCGAAACCTGCGGGATTTCCGGAACTTCCTCAAGACCGGATCTCAACGCAGCATCGAGACGGCTTTTTCCGTGGCGGTGGCGAGTGCCTCGACATCGCGCTCCGAGTTATACACGGCGAACGACGCCCGCACCGTCCCGGTGATGCCGAAGCGCGCCATCAGCGGCTGGCAACAATGATGCCCGGTGCGGACGGCGACACCCATTTGATCGAGAAGCGTCCCCAAATCGTAGGGATGGACGCCTTCCACTCGGAACGACAGGGCTCCGGCGCGGCTGTCAGGCCCGTAGAACCGGATGCCCGGAATTCCGGAGAGCGCCGCGGCCGCCAAGCGGATGGTCGCCGCTTCATGCGCCTGGATTTCTTCCAAGCCGATGCTGTTGATGAAGTCAAACGCCGCCCCGAGCGCGATCGCGCCCTCGATATTCGGCGTGCCGGCCTCGTATTTGAATGGCAGGTCGTTGTAGGTGGTTTTTTCAAAAGTCACCTCCTTGATCATCTCGCCTCCCCCGCGCCACGGCGGCAGGGATTCCAGCAGCTCCGCGCGGCCCCAGAGGACGCCGATCCCCGTCGGGGCATAGACCTTGTGGCCCGAAAACACGAGAAAATCAATATCCAGCGCCTGCACGTCGATTTTAACATGCGCGGCGGCCTGGGCGGCGTCGATCAATACCAAGGCCCCCGCGCGCCTCGCGGCAGCGGCCATTTCAGCCACCGGGTTGACCGTGCCGAAGGAGTTGGAGATCCAGGTGAGGGAAAAAACCTTCGTCCGCGCGCCGAGGAGGGAGAGGAAGGCGTCTTGATCGAGCGTGCCGTCCTCGTGACAGGGGATCACCTTGAGGATCGCGCCGGTGCGCTCGCACAGCATTTGCCACGGAACGATGTTGGAATGGTGCTCCAGCGTCGAGATGAGCACCTCGTCGCCCGGCTGGATCCGGCCCGAGAGCGTGAGGATCTCGGCCACCAGATTGATGCCATCCGTGGTGCCGGCGGTGAAAATAATCTCGTTCGGCGTCGCGGCGTGAAAGTGGCTGGCGACGGTTTGGCGGGCCGTTTCAAACGCCTCGGTGGCCAGCCGGGCGAGCTGGTGCGTCCCGCGGTGGATGTTGGAATTGAGCGCTTCGTAATAATGCCGCGACGCCTGCAGCACCGCCAGCGGCTTCTGCGTGGTGGCCGCGTTATCCAGATAAATCAAAGGCCGGCCGCCGATCGTTTGATCGAGGATGGGGAATTCGGAGATCAGCGTGTCGTGGTGTAGCATGGAGGGAACTTTCCGGACATGGGCGTCCGCGCGGAAGGTGTAACAGGCAGCCCGCTGCCGCAATCCCTGAATTCCGCGCGAAAAACATCCGCATCCGCCCTTGCGATCCCCCATGCCCGGGGTTTGAATCCGCCCGCAAACGAATGTATCTGCTGAAAAAAGTCATCCAGTTCCGCGAGAACTCCCATCCGGACCACGAAAAGCCGTTTCTCGAGCATTTGGAAGATTTGCGGATCATGATCACGCGAATCGTCATTACGCTGATCGTGGCGATGATCGCCTGCTTCGCTTTCAACAGCCAGATCATGGCGTTTTTCCGCAAGCCGGTGGATGAGGTCATGATCCGCCAGCTGGAAGCCACCCTCCCCAAGAATGCTCCCCGCCCGGTCACCACCGAGCTCTGGTCCGAGGCCCGCAAGGTCGAGGGCTCCGCCAACAGCCTCAACCAAGAACAACGCGCGGTCTTTTACCAGTTCCTCGGCGACGAGAACCTCGAGTTCCACGCGCGATCCGTCGGTCTGCTGCGCGCCGCCATGAGCTTGCCTGAAGCCAGGCGCCAGGGGTTCATCGATGACCTGCCAGAGCCTGAACAGTTGAAAAAACAACTCCGCTTCCTGCTCGAAACCAAGCCGAACACCGAGAGCCAAACCCAAGGAAACCTCAACATGATGTCCGCGCTGAAGCCGACCGAGGGCTTCATGCTGTCGATGAAGCTTTCTTTCGTCGCCGGCATCGTCGTCTCATTCCCGCTGTTGCTGCTCTACACCCTCCAGTTCGTTTTACCCGGCCTCCACAGCAATGAGAAACGTTTGCTGTGGCCGGCGATGACCGTCGGCTTCGGGCTGTTTTTGCTGGGCGCTTGCTTCGCCTACTTCCTCGTCCTGCCTCGCGCGTTGTTATTTTTCTATCAGTGGAGCGGCAACATGGGCATTTCCAACGACTGGCGGATTGGCGAGTATATCTCCTTCGCCACCCAGTTCACCCTGCTCTTTGGCCTCTCCTTCGAGTTGCCGGTCGTCGTGATGGTCTTTGTGAAACTCGGCATGCTCAGCTATGAGACGATGTCCAACACCCGCTCCTACGCGATCTTGGCCATCTTTGTCCTCGCCGCTCTGCTCACGCCCACTCCGGACATCCTCACCATGCTGCTGATGGCGTCACCAATGATCCTGCTCTACGAAATCTGTATCTGGCTCGCCTATCTCGACCGGAAAAAGAACCGGGTCCGCGAGGAACAGGAAGCCCGCGAGCGCGTCGAACGCATGCTCCTCAGACACCAAGCCACCGCGGCCGCTGGCGACCCACCTCCCGAGGACAACGGCTGGCACGATTATAACTCAGACGCATACCATGCCGAAAACCACTACTCGGACGATGATCATTCGGATTATCATCACGCAGAGTATCACCACGGCGAAAAAACCGGCGACGACGGTTGGCATGAGGCCTACCCACAACACGACTCCCACGCCCGCGACGCGCTTGCGGACTTCGACGGACCGGCCATCGAAGGTCCGGTGGTCGAGGGCCCTGTGATCGACGGACCTGTCACCGACAGCCCCACAATCGAGGAGCCGCCGGTGCTCTTTTCCGAGGATAAGGAGGAAAACCGCCGTCCCGCGGATTCCTAACACCCAGAAGCCACCCTGATCCCGCCTCCGCAGATGAACCAAGCCACTGCCCCGCAAGACGCCCGCGACGCCCGCTCTCCCTTCGCGGGCTGCGCCATCCTCATCACAGCCGTGCTGGTGATGGTTTTCCTCATCGGGTTCTCGACCCTCACCTTGTTCCGCCAGTTCGACGAGATCGCGAAATTCACTGCCGAGAAACCCACCCCGGTCGAGATTGCTTCTCTCGAAGACCGCGAGGCCGAACTCAACAAACTGGCCGAGCGGCTCGAGAATTTCCGCCAGCAGCTCACCGGCGACGAGGCAAGCTCGCTCGCCTTGAGCGCCGATGACCTCAACCTCGCCATCGCCGCTTTCGAGGCATTCAAAGAACTCCGCGGCACTTTCCACGTCACCCGCATCGAGAAGGAGACCCTGCGTGTCGCCATTTCCTTCCCGCTCAATGGCAAGCCGCGCCTCTCCGGCGACGAGGAGCCCGGCTGGTTCACCACGGACAGCCGTTACCTCAACGCCACCCTCGTCGCCCGGCCCCGCTTGCTGAAAAACGAAGTGGTCCTCACCCTCGATGCCATCGAGGTCCCCGGCGTTGAGGTCCCCAGCGGGTTTCTCGAGCAAATGTCGCCCTACCGCATCAACGAGCGCTACCTCACTGATCCCCTCCTCGGGCCGGCCATGGCCAAGCTCACCCGCGTGGAAATTTCCGACGGCAAGATCCAGCTCTTCCGCAATCCCGGTGAAGTCCCCGCCGACCACATCACCGACTCCGCTGTCGATTCCGCCTCCACCCGCCTGTTCACCGCGCTCGGCATCGCCGCTGCAGTCTTTCTCGCCTTCGCCGGAACCATCGTCTTCATCGGCGTCCGCGCGAAATCCAAGCGACCACGAATCAATTGATCTTTTTGAAAAAATCCCCGCTGGGTGGCGTTTTAAACAGTAATGAAATTCCCTACCCTACCGGCCGTGATCCTCGGGCTCGCCCTGTTCACCGAGCTTCCCGCCCAAGAACCCGCCGTCGCCACACCTGTTGCCACAGCCGTCGCTTCCCCCGCCGCCGCGGAAGCCGTTACGACTTCCACTGGCGAGAAGGAACTCACGGAGCAGGAAATCCTCGCCAACGAGAACAAGCTCGAGGCCGAGCGACTCACCCACGCCACCAATTCAATGCGCGCCGAAATCGCCCGACTCAAGCTCGAGCGCGAGCTGATGACCGAAAAAGCCGCTTACGATGCCGCCAAGCGGACAGTCGCCCGGCAGGTGGATCTTGACCGGCTCGAAGCTGAAAAACTCAAGATCACCCAAGCGAGTGAGCTTTCCAAATTGCAGGCCGACAAGCTCGCCAGCGACCTCAAGACCCTGCAGACCGAGGCGGCCTTGGAAATCACCCGCCTTCAGAATGACATCACCCGCATCGAAACCGCCGAACGGCGCGGAAAATTTGCCGACGCCAAGCCGGTTTTCCTCACACAACCGCTCAAGGAAAATGGCATCGTCGTCATTTCCGACCGCCGCATCCCACTCAACGGGTTGATCACCCCGGTCACCGCGGATTACGTCACCAGCCGCATTCAATACTGGAACAACAAGGATCGTGAACTACCGATCTTCATCGTCATCGACGCCAGCCCGGGCGGCTCCGTGATGGCCGGCTACCGCATTCTCAAGGCCATGGAGTCCAGCGACGCGCCCATCCACGTCGTCGTCAAATCCTTCGCCGCCTCCATGGCCGCCGCCATCACCACCCTCGCCGAGGAATCCTACGCCTACCCCAACGCGGTCATCCTCCACCACCAGATCAGCTCCACTATCATGCGTCAGCTCAACCTCACCGAGCAGCGCGAGTTCCATGAAGAAAGCCAGCGCTGGTGGGTCCGCCTCGGCACCCCCATCGCCGATAAAATGGGCATCACCACCGACGAACTCATCAAGAAAATGTATGCCCGCTCGTCCAGCGGCGACTGGAGCGAGTTCGCCGAGCAAGCCAAGGAACTGAAATGGGTGAACCACATCGTCCAAGGCATCGACGAGACCTCCGTCACCAAGGACCCCGACGCCACCGAGACCACCGGTCGCCCGGCCCAGCCCGGAGCCCTCACCGAAGAAGTGGACGCCAACGGCCAGCCCTACGCCTGGCTCCCGCGCCTCACCCCAAAGGACGTTTATTTCCTATACAATCCCGACCAATACTATCGGATGCGTTGATGGAAAATTTGGAAGACGACCACACTTACGTCATCCGCAAGGCATTCAAAGGCCTCGCCCTCACACCGGGCGAGGCCGCCTTGCGCGCGGGACTCCCGGAGTCCGAGGTCCTCGCCTTCGCCCGCGGGAATTTCTCCGAAGCCACCGCCCGACGCCTCGCCCCGGTCCTGCATTTGAATGCAGACGCGCTGGCCCGGCACCCGCGCTACCTCCCGCGCCCGCTCGCCCTGCCGAATGTCCACCGCCTCGACCTCCCCTTCGGCCACGAGCGTGTAAACGCCTGGCTCATCTGGGAAAATGACACCGCCATCTTGTTCGACACCGGCCACGACCCCGGCTCCTGCGCCGTCGCGCTCGACGCGATCGGCGCGCCGCCGCTCCAGCTTGTTTTCATCACCCACGGCCACCACGACCACACCGGCGGCATCCCGGATTTTCAAAACCGCGCCACCCGCATCCACGGCCCCGGCCACGGTATGAAACCCGGCGACACCCTCCGCTGCGGTCCCCTCACCGTCCGCGCCTGCGACCTCTCCGGCCACGCCACCCCCTCCCTCGGCTACCATGTCGGGGGCCTCGCCCGTCCGCTCCTCGTCACCGGCGACTCCCTCTTCGCCGGCTCCATCGGCGGCTGCGGCAGCCCGCCGCTCTATCAGCACGCGCTGGCCCGCCTCCACGCAATCCTCGACCCGCTCCCCGCCGATACCCTCCTCCTCCCCGGCCACGGCCCCGCCACCACCCTCGGCGAGGAACGCGCCGCCAACCCCTTCCTAAGCCCCCAATCTCCCGCAAAGAAGCTTTACTGACGACAGATCAATGACCCGCGCAAGTACCGCGCAACGTGGCTGCGGGCGTCTCGCCCCAGGCCGTTGTTGGGGCGTCTCGCTCCAATCTTCCACGAGCTCATCGCGAAGCTGTAGAGCCCGCGAAGGAACGCAAAGCCAGGACGATGGAATATCTTCAGGCACTTGAGGCAGTCGATTCTCTTCCAAATCAAAAAGCCTCATTCCACCCTCGACTACCTGCCACCGAAGGAGCCGCTTCCCGAAGGCGTCCGGTTCGAACAATGCGACATCCGCCAGGGCATGTTCCCGAACATCTCCTTCGATGCAGTGGTCCATCTGGCAGCCCTTGCCGGGGTCCGGCCCTCCATCGACCGCCAGCTCGACTACGAGATCACCAACGTGATCGGCACGCTCCGCCTGTTGGACTTCTGCCGCCGCATGCACGTCCCCACCTTCGTCTTCGCTTCGTCCTCCAGCATCTACGGGCCGGATTCACCGCTGCCCTTCGCCGAGGACGGCCCCACCGACCCATGCAGCCCCTACGCGCTCACCAAGCTCCATGGCGAACACTGGTGCCGCCTCTACTCCCGCCAACACGGCATCCAAGTGCGGGCCCTGCGGTTCTTCTCCGTCTGGGGACCCGGCCAACGCCCTGACCTCGCCCTCGAATCCTTCCAGCGGGCCATCGAGCAGGACCAACCCGTGAGGGTTCTGGGGGACGGTAGCCAGCGACGTGACCTCACCCACGTGTCCGACGTGGTCCGGGCCATCGAGCTTGCCATCGGGTTCCAGGGAG